>CANKYV010000048.1 GCA_947487955.1 Alphaproteobacteria bacterium | reverse complement strand
ACTTGTTGATCGACACCCAGAAGAAGCAGTGTCAATTATTAGATCGTGGATGTCTGTGGATAAATAGATATGGAAAATGAATTGATTGACATAACAGAAGAAAAAGGCACTTTCACAGGTAATGAGAAGGCAGCAATTATGATGTTCTCTCTTCCTGAAGATCAAGCGCAAAAGATTTTTAATCATCTTGATTTAGGGGAAATAAAAGATTTGTCACAAGCAATGGCAAGTCTTGGAGCGGTGAATGCTCATACCGTTGAGTCACTATGCGTTGAATTTGTAAATGAAATAGCTAGCTCTAGTTCATTAGTAGGTTCAATTGAAAGTACTAGACGTCTACTTTTGAAATTCATGGCGCCTGATGATGTTGACAGAATTATCGAAGACATTCGTGGCCCCACTGGTAGAAATATGTGGGATAAGCTTAGCAGTGTTGATGAAGAAATGCTGGCTGGGTATCTTAAAAATGAGTCTCCACAAACTGTTGCAGTCATTTTATCTCGCATACGCGCTGAAACTTCTGCAAGAGTTCTTTCTTGTCTACCTGAATCAATGGCAGATGATGTTGTTATGCGCTTACTACGCATGGACACAGTTAGGAGAGAAGTACTTGAAGAAATAGAAAATACTCTACACAAAGAATTTATAAGCACATTAGGACGATCCTTAAAAAAAGATCCTTATGAAATGGTGGCAGAAGTATTTAATAATCTCGACCGCCTTTCAGAAATACGTTTGCTTAACAATCTTGAACAAAAAAAGCCTGAAATTGCCGACAAAATACGCAACCTAATGTTTACTTTTGAAGATTTAGGAAATATTGATAAGCAAAGCATTATAGCATTATTAAGAGTAGTAGATAGGTCAAAATTGGCAGTTGCACTAAAAGGTACTCAAGATCGTATTAAAGAAAAATTCCTTAAAAATATGTCTGAGCGTAGCGCAAAACTATTATTAGACGACATGAATGTTTTAGGTTTAGTAAGATTAAAAGATGTAGAAAAAGCACAAAATGAGATTATAGCAACGGCCAAAGAAATGGCTGCACGTAATGAAATTAGCATACATTCAAGTAGCGAAAATAGCGAACAACTCGTGGAATAATTATGAAAGAGCAAAGTAAAATTTTTGACGGTTTCACTAATGAAAAATCTAAACCATTAGTAGTGCTTGAGTTTACTACTGATCATGAAGATCAAATGTTCACTCATGAAGATCTAAAAAAAGCAGAATCAGATGGCTACACAAAAGGCTTCAACGAAGGAATTGAATTAGGCATTTCTCAAGGTGAATTAAGAACTAACAGAGAAATTGATGCTATGGTCCAAGAAACACTTTTGCAAATTGATTCTTGTCTTAAAGAAATCACAAGATTAGAAAAAGCATTTTCAGAGAATTTTTTCCCTAATATTTTAAAAATTTGTTGCGCTGTCTTACAAAAATCAATGCCTTGCTTCTTTCAAATGCATGGAAAAGAAGAGATGGAAAAACTTTTATACGAGATTATTAAGTCATTGATAATAAAAGTTCCAGTCCAGATAAAAGTTTCTGAACAGCTTTATGAAAATGTAATAAAAAGCCTTCAGAATCTATGCACTTCTTACCCTGAAACCATAAATGTCACAAAAACTTCGGAATTTAGCAATGGAGCATGCGAAATCAAATGGGAAGGTGGGGGCGCCAAATGGAATCTTGATTCACGCTACCAAGAAATTGATTCAAAATTACAAGAGTACTTAAACACTTATACAAAACAGGGAGAACATCATGGATGATACAAGCAATCCAGAAAATAGCACAATAGTAGATTCTGGCGATGCAAGTGTTAATCAAGAAGAATTAGCAGTATCTTGGGAAAATGAACTCGAAGAAGAGCCCACTACAGTTGCGGAACAACTAAAAGATTTAATTTCTAATGGGCAAGAACCAAAAGATTTAGAAGCTGTTTTTGAAGTGCCTGTTAAGGTTTCTGCTGTATTAGGCAGTGTAAGTATGCCTGTACATCAGCTACTAAAACTTGGTAGAGGTGCCGTTATTGAACTTGATCGTCGCATTGGTGAAGCTATTGATATTTATGTCAATAATCTTTTAGTAGCACGCGGTGAAGTGGTGATGGTTGAAGATAGACTTGGCATTACAATGACTGAAATTATTAAGGGAAAAAGCAAAGTATAAGGAAACAAAAATATGCGTTTATTAATTGTTGGATCTTTAAATGGATATGTCAGTACAGCGGCAAAAATTGCGATTAGTAATGGTGCCAAAGTTTCTCATGTTCCAGACGTTGATGCAGGACTTGAAAGTTTGCGCTCTGGCAAAGGCGCAGATATGGTTATGGTTGACTTAACATTAGATATTTTTAAGTTTCTATCTGCTGTAAAAAATGAACGTATAGTTATTCCGGTAATTGCTTGTGGAGTTAACCCAGACCCTGAACGGGCAGCTGAAGCAATTCGAGCTGGAGCTAAAGAATATGTTTCCCTACCACCCGACCCTGAATTAATTGCGGCAGTTCTTCAAGCAGTTACAAAAGAGGATTTGCAAGTAATTCATAGTGATCAAAAAACAAAAGAAATTCTAACTTTTGCAACTCGTATCGCTCCAAGTGAAGCAAACATATTAATCACTGGTGAATCTGGAACAGGTAAAGAAGTAATGGCTAACTTTATCCACCAACAATCAAAACGCAAAGAACGCCCTTTTATTTCTATAAATTGTGCTGCAATCCCAGAAAACTTACTTGAATCCGAGTTGTTTGGTCACGAAAAAGGATCTTTTACAGGAGCTGTGGCTAGACGTATTGGAAAATTTGAAGAAGCTTCTGGAGGCACATTATTACTTGATGAAGTTACTGAGATGCATCCCAGATTACAAGCAAAACTGTTACGCGCAGTTCAAGAACGAGTAATCGATCGAGTCGGCGGCACAAATCCTGTACGAATAGATATTCGTATCGTCGCCACATCAAATCGTAATATGCTGGAAGCTGTAAAAGCTCAAGAATTTCGTGAAGATTTATATTTTCGTCTAAACGTTGTTAATATCCATATGCCAAGCCTTCGGGAGCGCGTAGGTGATATTGAACCTCTTGCAAACTACTTTGCACAAAAATACTGTGATCTAAATCTTATTAGTCAGAAGAAAATATCTTCATCTGCACTTGAAGCATTAAGAATACATGCTTGGCCGGGAAATGTACGTGAATTAGAAAATAGTATGCATCGTGCTGTGCTTATGGCCCCAGAAGATATCATTATGCCGGAAGATATTTTTGGATTAAATGGCCCGTTGCAATCTGAAAAATCTGGAACAGCGCCAATTCTAGTAGGTCGTAAAGTTGCTGAAGTTGAAAAAGAATTGATTTTACATACATTAGATCATTGCCTTGGCAACAGAACTCATGCAGCAAATATTTTAGGTATTTCTATTCGTACTTTACGCAATAAACTTAAAGAATATTCAGATTCTAATATTACCCCTGGCTATCTATGAGACAATAAATAATGGCAGCATCGATTGATTTTAAGGCAGTAACTCCTAACTTCGCAGATTTAATGCGAAGGACTGACATTTCTTTTGCTATCGGCGTTCTAATAATTATGGTTGTGCTTTTAATGCCAATGCCCAGACCATTAATGGATTTCGCTTTAGCACTCTCTATTACATTTTCCGTGATGATTTTGATGACATCTTTATTTATCATGAAACCCGATGAATTCAGTTCATTTCCTACAGTTCTGCTCATCGCCACAATGATTCGATTATCACTGAATGTAGCATCTACGCGATTAATTTTATCGCATGGCCATGAAGGAACAGCCGCCGCAGGCAAGGTTATTGAAGCCTTTGGTCAATTTGT
The DNA here is from genome assembly GCA_947487955.1 of Alphaproteobacteria bacterium. Classification (GTDB taxonomy): domain Bacteria; phylum Pseudomonadota; class Alphaproteobacteria; order Paracaedibacterales; family CAITNM01; genus CAITNM01. Next base: position 381 of record CANKYV010000048.1, on the reverse strand, counting down.
AATCGGCGGAAATTTTGTTATTGGAATTGTAGTCTTTGCGATCCTTATTATCGTGAATTTTGTTGTAATCACAAAAGGTTCAGGACGTATAGCTGAAGTTGCAGCTAGATTTAGCTTAGATGGTATGCCAGGAAAACAAATGGCTATTGATGCTGATTTGGCTGCTGGAATGATTGACGAATCAGAAGCACGCAAACGCCGTAAATCAATTGAATCAGAAAGTAATTTCTATGGAGCAATGGATGGTGCGGCAAAATTTGTGCGTGGTGACGCAATTGCTGGACTTTTAATTACATTTATTAACATCATTGGTGGCGTCATTATTGGTGTAGCACAAAATAATATGAGTTTTGGAGATGCTTTTCACACCTATACACTACT
>CANKYV010000047.1 GCA_947487955.1 Alphaproteobacteria bacterium | reverse complement strand
AGGTGAGAAATGACGGAAGAAATACTTATTGAGCAAAAAGATCAGGTAGTGCCAGAAGACGAAAAGGCTCGTCTTGAAAGGTGGCCAAGAATTGGTATTAGCCTAGAAAAGGTGATGGCGTCTGTTGGTCATATGGAAGATGTTGCAAGACTATTTCGAGAGGATGAAGGGTATGCAGGTATGTATACAATTGAAGAGCAAATTCAGCGTGCATCAGACTATTTGCGTGCTTCTATCCGCGCATTTGAAAAAGCACATAAAGTTAAAATAGAAATTTTTACGGCTTATAGTCCTTTTGAGGATCACACAGACGACTTCATTGGTACCATAAAAAAACCAGAAGAAATGCTATGAGCTAACGTAATATTCAGAATCTGCATACAGACCGTCAGATAATTTATCAAAGAAATTCTTTGTACGTAATTGGACATTCAATAATAAGAGGCTTCTTTCTATCATGCATACTTATATGATAATTGAGCTCTTCTACAGTTTCAGCACGAAAAGAGTTACATCCATGGGCTTTTGCTAACAGGGTATAATCAACAGGGTTAAAAGAAGTGATCGTATCATTTGCTTGTTTCTCGTTGCTTGCTCTTTTTAACTGGTATCGATGAATTAGCTCGTAAGATCTTGTGTTTGCAATAATAATAATAATTGGTAAGTGTTGCTGAACCAAGGTTGAGAGATCACAGCTCGAAGCCTGGAATCCTCCATCACCACATAACAGAAAAATAGTCTTATCCGGATGCGCAATTTGCGCCGCAGCTGCAGCGCCTAGACCTGTGCCAAAACTAGAGAGTCCAGCATCGGTAATGAATTGACCAGCTGTTTGTGGCTGAGCAAATAAAATGGCGTAATGCTTGAAAAAACCTACGTCTGTTACAAAAATTCCCTCTTGTAAGTTTTCGTTAATGGTCTTGATGAGATGAAAAATGCTTAATTCTTTATCTGTTATTTTTTTCTGATAAACTGCTTCAATCTTGTTTTTATAGGTGTGAATACCATCCATTGATTTTGGTTCGGCAGGAAATTGTCTTAAAAGGTGAAAGGAATCCTGAATTTTGCCTAGGCAAGACACATCTGGATTGTATTGTGGCTCTAATGAGGCAGCAGAGAAAGCTGAGATATGGACGAGGTTTTTTGAAACGCCTCTGTTCCACATACTAGGGTAAATGTCATCTACATATTGATACCCAACAGTAATGATGAGATCTCTATTAGCAAATAAATCATCCAATACAGTCTCAGATCCTAAAATACCGGCCATATAAGGACTAACTGCACCGAGATTTAGAGGGTGCGTTTCCTTTAAAATTCCTTTTGCATTAGCAGATGTGATCATAGGAATGTTCCACTGTTCACAGAACTTTATGACATCGTTTTGTGCTCTTGCTCGAATTGTTTCATACCCAATCAAACAAAGAGGTGATGTTGCTTCTGAGATGAGCTTGTGAGCATGAATAATATTTTTCTGATCAATGTCTTGTGGGGGAAAGAAGGATTTATTAGAAACCGGAAGGTCAATATTTTTAATAGATATATCCGTAGCAAAGAAATCAATGGGGATGCTTAACACAACAGGACCAACGGGTTCCTCCAATGCTATCGCAAAAGCTTTATCTAAAACACTAGTTATTTCATCTGGGGTTTTAAGTTCATATGCCCACTTAGCAAGTGGATGCGCCATGGAGATTTGATCTACGCACTGATGTGTTAAATTATAAAAAATATTATCGTGCTCAACCTGAGCAAAAATAAAGATAGTTGGAGAAAAATTCAGCCTAGAAGAAGCAAGGGGGGTAAAGGCTGTTGTTGCCCCTGGTCCTAGGGTGCAGAAACAAACTTGCACGGTTTGGGTAATGCGTGCGAGGTAATCAGCAATTAAACCACCATTAAATTCTAAGTGAGTAGAGATATATTCAATACCGGGAATTTCATTGAAGCGTATATACTCTCCTTCACGCCCAGGTACTCCGAAGATTTTTGTAATTCCGGCTTGCTTTAAGTAGCTTAAAAGGTATTCTGTAAATTTCATAAAAGATCCTAAATTTGTGTAGTCAAAAAACTTTGTGTCATATTGATGGTGGTCTGAATGGTAAGATTTTTTCTTTGTTTGTTGGAGGAGAATCCGTATTGCTCACAAAGTTGTGCGCAAGAGGGAAAGTTAAGGTAATCGTTTTGCCGGATTTATCATAAGTGTTTTCTGCAATAGATCCTCGATGACGTTGTATGATTTCTATGATGTCACGTATTTCTATATCCGTTCCCATTAAAGGGCTGGCTCCCCATTCTCCAAAACGTTTTGAAAGTTTTTGAATTTCATAAAAGCTTAAGGCAAAACCAGTATCTTTAAGGGTAATGACTAAGCATTTTTTGGCCTCCGTGGTGTCGCAATGGGTGGTAATAAGAAGATTGCCACGTTGATCAATAGATTTTAACGATAAAGAAATAAGACCAAGAATCATTCTTTTAAACCCTAGAGCATCTACTTTCAGTTCAGGAAGAGGTTCTACAGGAGAGAATTCTATTTGTTTTTTTTCGGTCAGTGCAGTTTGGGAATATATGAAAATGCAATCTTGGATAAGTGTATTGATGTTTACTGGTTGAAAATGATGGGTGTAGAAATTTGCAGCTTTTAATTTATTGGAAAGCCTGTAAATTGATTCAATAAGGGTATTTTTTTTGCATTCTGCTATTGAATTTTTTGTACTTTTTGTTAAAGACATTAAATCAGAAGAATTATCAGCGATCTTATTAATAGTTTCTTGTAAATCTTGTCGAATAATCTTAAGATATTCTCGATGAGCTTTATTTGCTTTTTGAGATATTCTAATAACACTTTTGTGGAAATAATAAAGCAGTATAACGCAAATTAAACAATACAATAAGATGTGCAATATTTTAGGAATAATGGTAGTAATAAAATTATTTTCGATGAGGTCATTATCATACCCTACAAGTAGTGTGTAAGCGTAAGGGCGTAGTTTTCTATAATATGTATAATGAGTATTTTTATCTTTTATCGTGATTTCTATTTTGCCGCTTTCTGCATCGGTCGGTAAATTAATATTTTTTAAATCCAAAAATTCATTATCAGATTTTTTTTCTTGAATAGATTGAGAACGTAAAACAGGGTTGTGATGATTATCTATCAGTAAAAATCTTGTAGAAGCAGCGAGGTTATAAGAAAGCTTTTCAGTAAGCTGAAAAATATTGATTCCAAAGGTAATCATTCCCTTATATTTTCCCTTTTCATCTGTAATCCCTATGCCGCCAGGAATAATCCATAATTGAGTGGTTATGCCGTAAATAGGGGGTCCTAAATGGACAACCCAAGGTTGTTCTCGACAAAGACGCGCGTAACTCCTATTAGTTACATCTATTGGTTCTTTAAGTAGACCTATTTCACTATTTAAAATGCACTGATTAGCTTGGTTAGACCATTCAAAAACAGTGATTGATTCTTTAATTCTATACTTTGCGTTGGCTATTCCATTTAATAAAAGAAAAATCTTTTCAAGGTCAGTATCAGCATTTCTAATTCCTTTCCCGGCATACAAAGCTAATCTCTCTATATCGCTTAGTATTTCTCCTAGGTTTTGTTCTATGCTAGCAGCACTTTGTTTGATGTTCTGATCAAGTTCTTTAAAGTAAGATTTATAAAGAAGGATACTAGAAGCGGTTGCTATCAAAGTAAAACATAAGACGTTAAAAATGCAGATAGCAAAATAGTTTGTATAAATGTTGTAACGCATTCGAGTAAAGCACCTGGTAATGTAATTCAACATTATTATCTGCCTCACTTCAGCAATTTTATGCCGAGAGTATATTATTCTTGCCAAGAGAACGCAAATGATTTATGCAATAATTATATGAAAAGATACATATTTTTCATAAATATTGAGAATTGTAGAGGATTAATTGATGGGCACCCTTCGGAAACGTTTACAGAAAAAAATAGATGAGGCCCAGATTAATGTTTCTGAGCTTGAGAGGCGCGCAAAATTACCCTTGAGTGCTGCTCGTCGAATTTTGTTAGGTAATACAAGAAATCCTACACTTGAAACGATTGTTGCAATCTCAAATGTTTTAGGGTGTTCAGTTGATGAGCTAGTTAGAGAAGAGCATAGTTATGTGCCTATCAGAGCTAAAGATGACACGGCTTTTGAAAAAGAGCTTTTTGTACAGTTGATTGAAGCTATAAAGTGGTATCTTCAACACTATGAAATTTCTACAGTAACTTTTAATGAATTTATAGCGTGCATTGTTGAGATGTACGAATTTTCACTTACTCACCCGGACCGTAAAATTGATAAACACTTTGTCATGTGGTACTTGGACAAAATGTTTAAATCCATGGAAAAAAGTAGCTAAACTTTTTCTTCTCCTCCCAAAAATTATAGGTTGACTCCATAGGGTTCTGTGGTTATGTAATAAAACATAATTTTTATGAAAATTTTCATATTGTGAGTTTTAAGCCTAATGCCTTTCTTTGTACTTCACTCATTATGAGCTTAATGGCAATTATGATTGGTTGGTATCAATTAGCAAAACTGCCTAATTATAGTTTTGGAAGTGTCGACTATTTAGTGTTAAAGGCAGAATATCTTCATGCTCTTCATGACAAACATCACACTGTTTCTGTAGAAAAAAATATGCTTTTTGACCAAGAGATTCGTTACAAAGTTGAAGAGTGGTGTAGAGCAAAAAACGTCATTCTTTTTGCAAAAAATAGTATGTGGGCAGGGGATTGTAAGGATTATACGCAAATACTCGTACATTATCTAAAGAGAGAGCCTTTTTTACTTTAGAAGACCGGATAAGATATAAATTATGAAAATTTGCATAAATACTATAAAAGTTTAAGGAGAATTATCATGAAGGTTAAAAAAAACCCTATTACTCAGCTTATTTTTATGGGGATTGTATTAAATGTGGCGTTGTTTTTGCTCATGTTGAACCGTTCCCAAAATGGAGATCAAGGTAACTTTTTTGGTAAGAGCTGTCTTCATCAGAAAAATTCTATTTCTGCC
>CANKYV010000046.1 GCA_947487955.1 Alphaproteobacteria bacterium | reverse complement strand
TTTAGAAGAATTTGGAATAAGTACTGAAGCACTTGAATCAACTTGGGAAAAGCACCAAAATGGATCTCACAATTATCAATACAAATTATGGATTGTGCTGATGTTTCAACAGTGGCGTAAACAGTATGGGCTTTGAGCTTTTTGTGATGCGGTGATTTATGACGCGTAAAGCAACACTTACGATTGATGGAAAAACAATTGAATTACCCATTCTTGAGGGAAGCTGTGGGCCTGATGCGATTGATGTGCGCAATTTATACCAAAACACAGGATTGTTTTGTTATGACCCGGGGTTTATGTCAACAGCAAGTTGTTCATCAGGCATTACGTACATTGATGGTGATCAAGGTGTGCTGCTTTATCGCGGTTATCCAATCGAAGATCTTGTGGAAAAGTGTGATTTTTTAGATGTTGCCTATTTACTATTTTATGGTGAGTTGCCTGATAGTCAGCAAAGAGAATTATTTGAGCAATCCATAACGCATCACACCATGGTGCATGAACAATTACGAAGTTTTTTTCAAGGGTTTCGTCGTGATGCACATCCAATGGCGGTTATGGTTGGCGTTGTTGGTGCGCTTTCGGCTTTTTACCATGATAATCTCGATATTTATGATGCCAAACAACGAGAGACAGCCTCGCATCGTCTTATTGCAAAAATGCCAACGATTGCAGCAATGGCTTACAATTATTCACGGGGCTGCCCGCTTCCATATCCTAGGAATGATTTAACCTATGCGCAAAATTTTTTAAAAATGATGTTCGCGCTGCCTTCAGAGAACTACCAGATTAATCCTGTTGTAGCAAAAGCGATGGATATTATATTTATATTGCATGCTGACCATGAGCAAAATGCTTCTACCTCAACCGTAAGGCTTGCAGGGTCCAGCAAAGCTAATCCGTTTGCGTGTATAGCTTCTGGTATTGCAGCTTTATGGGGGCCTGCTCATGGTGGTGCAAATGAAGCGGTACTTACAATGCTTAAGCAAATTGGGTCGAAAGAAAATATTCCTAAGTTTATTGAGCGTGCAAAAGATAAAAATGATCCTTTCCGGTTGATGGGATTTGGTCACAGAGTTTATAAAAATTATGATCCACGAGCGCGTATTATGCGTAAAGCGTGTCATGATGTTTTGGACCAACTTAAGATCGAAGATCCGCTTTTGGAAATAGCGCTTGAACTTGAGCGTATTGCTTTGGAAGATTCTTACTTCATTGACAACAAGCTTTATCCCAATGTTGATTTTTATTCAGGGTTAGTGTTTAAAGCATTAGAAATTCCTGCGTCAATGTTTACAGTTATTTTTTCGGTAGCGCGTACCATTGGTTGGGTTTCACAGTGGAATGAAATGATGACAGATCCAGGGCAAAAAATTGGAAGGCCTAGACAGCTTTATACGGGGCAAACATTGCGCCATTTGTAGAAGTGTTGAAGTGAATTAAATTGAGTCTTAAGATCTGTCTAGGAAACATATTTTGCTTATGCTATCTTGAGCGAAAATAGGAACCATATAACGTTTGTGAAACGACTTCTCTCTAGTTTATTTGCTCTACTTCTTCTTACTTCTTGTGCAGACGATAGTGAAAAATTTGATGAAATGTCAGTTGAGCAGCTGTATTTAATGGCTGTTGATCGTACGGAAGCAAAAAAATACAAAGAAGCGGGTGCTGCGTATGCTGAGGTTGAGCGCCAACACCCTTATTCTGACTGGTCGCTTAACGCGCAAATTATGTCTGGTTATACTTACTATTTAGCAAAAAAATATGAGGATGCTGAAGAGGCCTTTGAAATGTTCATTCAGTTGCATCCAGGTCATGAATACGTTCCTTATGCTATGTATATGCTGGGCTTAATTGCTTATGAGCAGATTCCAATTATTGAGCGTGATCAAACTCCAGCAAAAGAAAGTGCCGATGCTTTCCAAAAGCTAATTAACCGCTTTCCTGATTCTAAATATGCCAAAGATGGTAAGTTAAAGATTGATTTAATCCGTGATCATTTGGCTGCGAAAGAAGTTGAAGTTGCTAGATACTATCAACAAAAAGAAGCGCATCTTTCAGCGATTAATCGTTTAATAACAGTGGTTAAGGAATATCAGCATTCTGCGCATGTGCCAGAAGCTCTTTATCGCCTAGTAGTTTCATATTTAGCGCTTGGTTTGTATGATGAGGCACAGGCTTCTGCTGCCGTGTTGGGACATAATTACAGTGATTCCGATTGGTATGCCCAAACATATGAAATCATGCAAGGGATTAAACGCTAACACATGTTACGCTCACTCAGTATACGCAATGTTGTGCTGATTGAATCGTTGGATCTATCTTTTGAGTCTGGTTTTTGCGTATTAACTGGAGAAACTGGAGCTGGAAAATCTATCCTTTTAGATGCTTTATGTTTGGTTTTGGGGCAGCGTGGCGAGCAAAATCTTATTCGAAAAAATGCTGAACAAGCATCAGTTTTTGCTGAATTTGAATACGATGCTTCGCTTAACGAGCTTTTTGAAGAGCAAAGTCTACCTAAAGCTGATGTTATCTCTTTGCGGCGTATTTTGCAGACAAATGGGCGCTCTAAGGCATTTATTAATGATGAGCCGGTTACTGTGCAAACCTTAAAAATATTAGGTGATCAGCTACTAAACATACATGGGCAGCAAGATCATTTATTTGAACTAAGTAGGCAGCGCATTCTTTTAGATCAATCAATTGATGCGCACATTAAAAGTAATGTTGAGAACGCTTGGGGGAGCTTTCAAAAAGCGCAGCTCGATTTTGAGGCTTTTGAGAAAAATCTTTTAACGGGTCAAAGTCAGCGTGCATTTATCAAGATGCAATTGGAAGACTTGAAGAAATTGCACCCTCTTGAAGGGGAAGAAACACTGCTTTTACAAAAACGTGAAGCAATTGTTGGCTTTGCAAAAATAGCAGATACGATTACTGCTTGTTTGCAAGGTTTGACATATCCTAAAGATTTAGCCAGTGAAATAGCTCAGCACCAGCAAGTATTAACAAGATCTGGCGTAGGTTTAGAAGCATTAGAAGAAGCTGCAAAAAGTTTAGATCGTGCTTATGTTGAGGTTAAAGAAACGCAGCTAATATTGAAGGGTTTGCTTGAGCAACATCAAGGGCACGCAGAAGAATTGCAAAATTATGATCAGCGCTATAGTGAATTACACGCAATTTCAAAAAAGTATAATATTGCAGGCGATGATCTTTATAAGATTTTGCAAGATTTGCAAGGTCAACAACAAGGGCTTGATGACCCTGAATATGAGCGAGATCAACTTCAAAAGAAATTAGCTAGAACAAAGCAAGAATACATTAGTGCAGCTCAAGTGTTATCAGAGCACCGAAAAAAGGCAGCAAAAGATTTAGAAAATAATGTGCAGAATGAACTACCTGATTTATTTTTGCCTCATGCACGCTTTCAAATAAGTTTGCATCCTTTGCAGGAGACGCAGTGGGGAGCTCATGGTGCAGAGCAAGTGATTTTCGAAGTATGTATGAATCCTGGTCAAAATTTTGCACCCTTGCATAAAACTGCTTCTGGTGGAGAAATGGCCCGGTTAATGTTGGCGTTAAAAGTGGTGACGGCAAATCAACAAAACGTATCGACATTGATTTTTGACGAAATTGATCATGGAGTTAGTGGTCAAGTAGCTTTAGCAATTGGCAAGCGTTTGCGACGTTTAGGTAAATGTGGCCAAGTTATGGCTATTACTCATTCTGCACAGGTGGCGTCTCAAGCCCAGCATCATTTAGTGGTAGCAAAGCGACAAGGACAAACATCGACAGCAACAACAGTGCAAATATTATCAGAAGCTGAGGGAATTAACGAAATAGCACGCATGCTTTCTGGTCACGAAGTTAATGAAGCGGCACGTATGGCAGCTATGGAATTAATGAAGGAGTCATTATGATTGTTTTATGTGCGGGTGGAACTGGTGGTCACGTATTTCCAGCAGAAGGACTGGCTTCGTATTTAAAAAAGCGCGGACATAAATTAGCGCTTTTGACTGATTCTAGAGCAATGAATTTTGTAAATTACGAATACTTTGATGCTATCGAAGTATTGAATATAAGTCGTAATAATATTTTTGTGTACCTATTTACAATGCTTAAAAGCATTTTTAAAGGTTTGTTGTTCATTAGAAAGAATAACGTGGATATTGTCGTTGGGTTTGGCGGATACCCTTCACTTCCAGGCATGATAGCAGCTCAATTATTATTTAAAAAAACATTATTGCACGAACAAAATGCTGTACTTGGGCGAGCAAATAGGTTTTTACAGCGGTTTGCGAAGGGGTTAGCTGTAAGTTTTTCTCCAACAATTAATGCGCCAGGTACTGCGGTTTTGACGGGTAATCCTGTACGTAAATTAGTACGTATGGCAATGGCGACCCCTAGATCTAAAGATAATGAAAAATTTCATATATGCGTTGTTGGTGGGAGCCAAGGTGCGAAGCTATTTTCAGAGATTATTCCAAAAGCACTTGAATTGCTACCTGAAGCACTGCAACAGCAACTTGTTGTGACGCAGCAATGCCAGCATGAGCAATTGAATGATGTTAAAAATATTTACGATAGACTTAAAATACAGGCGAATTTAGAGAGTTTTTTTAGTGATATGCCTGGTAGATTACGTAATGCTGATTTGGCAATTTGTCGTGCTGGTGCTTCTACGGTTGCTGAATTAACGTGTTTAGGGGTGCCGGCAATTTTTGTGCCTTTAGCTATTTCAAAAGATAATGATCAAGGAGAAAATGCACGTTTAATTGTAAATGCAGGAGGGGCATGGATGATAAATGAGTCAGAATTTACACCCCCGTCTTTAGCTCAGCTTATTGAAAGCACTATGAAAAATCGGAAAATTTTAGCTGTTATGAGTGAATCAATTCATCATTTAGCAAAACCTAGTGCTGCAGAGGATTTAGCAGATTGGGTTGAAAGTTTCTTGCAGGATAGCTATTTATAAAAGGTAATCTTTATTTTTATTAATTAAATGAATATTTTACCTGGCCAAACGCGGGCATTGCATTTTATTGGAATCGGCGGCATTGGAATGAGTGGAATTGCCGAAGTTTTGCATCAAAGCGGCTTTCAAGTGCAGGGAGCTGATATAGCTGAGAGCTATAACACAAAAAGACTCCAATCTTTAGGGATTCCTGTTTTTATTGGTCATGACGTGAAAAATTTGTCAAATGTACAAGCTGTAGTTATTTCAACGGCTGTTACGTCAGATAATATTGAGCTTCTTGAAGCGCGTCGGTTGCGTATTCCCGTGATGCATCGTTCAGAGATGTTG
>CANKYV010000045.1 GCA_947487955.1 Alphaproteobacteria bacterium | reverse complement strand
ACTAGCCAAAAAACGTTGATGTTTATGATCATGCTTCAAGCATTTACAGTTGGTATTATTGGCTATGGCCTAGGAGCCTGCATTACATACCTTTTCTATTGGTTTTCTACTTCCCATGCGCTTCTTGCGTTTAAATTCCCTTGGCAATTAATGGTTTTTAGTATTATAGGCATTGCTATTATTTGTATGTTTGCAGCTTTTTTAAGTATCTACCGTGTCTTCAAGCTTGAGGCCGCTATTGTGTTTAAAGGGTAATACGATGACCGCTAAAAATCTTGCTGTTATCTGTGAAGGCATCATTAAACGGTATGTTGTGGGAAATCAAGATTTTCTTGCTTTGAATAAAGTTAATTTCGAGGTGAGAACAGGAGAACTGATGATTATTTCCGGTCCTTCGGGCAGTGGAAAAACAACGCTTATTTCTGTAATTGCTGGCATTCTCAATTATGAAGAAGGAGAGTGCATTATTTATGATACCCATCTTAATAAAATGACTGAAACTGAAAAACTAGCGTTTCGAGCTAAAAACATAGGGTTTGTTTTTCAACAATTTAATTTAATACCCACTCTTACTGTGGCAGAAAATGTTGCTATTCCACTAATTATTAATGGTATGGAGCGTCACGAAGCAAATGAAAAGGCAGCAATAGTTTTAGAAAAAGTTGGCTTAGGAAATCGTATAAACTCTTCTCCTCGTGAACTTTCTGGAGGACAACAGCAACGCGTTGCTATTGCACGCGCCATTGTGCATAACCCTAAAATGATTGTTTGTGATGAGCCAACAAGTGCACTTGATAGCGTAAACGGTCATAATATTATGACAATCTTAAAAGATCTTTCTCAGGACGATAGCCGCGCACTTATTGTTGTAACTCATGATAGCCGCGTGTTTAGTTTTGCTGATCGTATTGCTGAAATGGAAGATGGAAAAATTATTAAAATTTCTACTCAAAAGGTTTCCATATGAGAAACTTTGCAAAGACGATATTAGAAAAATGTATAAAACAATTGTATTTCTTACAAAAAAGCTTAGCTAAAAAACCAATACTATCTTATTTGCAGCAAATTCCTTTTAACTTGCACACTATTCTTATTTTTTTCTCAGTTCTGGGTATTTTTGGGCTTTTTCATCTTGTAATCTTAACATCAAAAAAACCACCAGTTGGTTTGCCTGTATCAAAACCAGCTTCTTCCATTTATAAAAATTTTATAGCAGCTTCTGGCATAATTGAGTCTTCTGCAAACAATATTTCACTTAGCCCTATTGTCAGTGGAGCAGTTGATAAAATATACGTAAAAGTTGGAGATACAATTGAAAAAGGAGCTCCTCTATTTTCTATAAATTTGCAACAAGCTCAAAGCGATTGGGAATTAAAAAAAGCTCAAGTTGGATTTGCTAAATCTTCTTTAAATCAAGCTGAGATTCAAATGAAAAATTCCCAAAAGAAATTTGATCTTGCAAAAGCTGTTAAAGACAAACGTGCCATTAGCCAAGATGATTACTTAACTCGTGAAAATGCTGCAACTATTGATAAAGCAGCTTATGAAGTCGCTACTGAAAATTTAAAAATAGCTCAAGCTCAAGAAAAAGTTTCAAAAACTAATCTAGATGTTTTAACAATTCTTGCGCCAGATAATTGCCAGGTTTTACAAATCAACATTCTTCCCGGCGAATATGCGCCCGTTGTTGCAAACAATACAAACTCACCAGCAATGCTTTTAGGGAAAGTTGATTCTATGCAGATTCGTGTAGACATTGACGAAACAGAAGCTTGGAGATTTAAAAAAGGATCAAAAGCAGTTGCTTACATACGTGGGAATAGCGCGATTAGAATGGATTTAAAATTTAACCACCTAGAGCCTTTTGTTTTGCCAAAAACATCATTAACAGGAAATGCAACAGAGCGCGTTGATACGCGAGTACTTCAGGTTGTTTACGAATTTAATCCTAAAAATTTACCCGTTTATGTAGGTCAGCAAGTGGATATCTATATTGAAGATACTAATACAGCGGAGGACAACGCTAAATGAAAGCGATTATCAAAAATGCTTTGTTGATGCCTGTCTTAATCATTATTGGTTGTACGGTTGGGCCTGACTACAAAAAACCAGAAGTTAAAATTAATACTAATTGGCATACACAAGTACCCACAAAAGAATCAGTAATCCCTTTAAAAGACTTAGCATGGTGGAAGAATTTTAAGGATCCTATTCTTGATCAACTTATTGAAAAAGCAGGACACTCTAATTTGGATATTGAGCTAGCTCTTGCAAGAGTTCGAGAAGCAAGGGCAAACGTGTCATCTTCTGAAGCCGCTTTTTTCCCAAGCCTCACTGCATCTGGATCAATTGCTGCAAACCATTATGGAAAAAATGCAGCAGCCGCTTCAAAAATGCCACCTGGTAGCTCAACTACTGTAAAATCTGGTTTTGACGCAAGCTGGGAAATTGATGTTTTTGGGAAATTAAGACGAGCAGAAGAATCAGCAGAAGCTAAACTTGAATCCATTGTAGAAGACGGACGCGCCGTAATTTTATCATTGCTTGGAGAAATAGCGCTTAATTATATCAATTTAAGAAATTATCAAGAACAACTATTGATACAACAAGAAATTGTTGCTTCATGGAAGACATATTCTGACCTTCGAAAAGAGCTGATGTCTAGCGGACTTTTAAGTGATATCGATGAGATTGCCGCAGATATTTCATACAATCAAGCAGTTGCTCTTATTCCACAACTGCAAGCTTCAATTCAAAAGACACTCAACCAAATTTGTATTTTGCTAGGTCATCAACCTGGTACGTTAGATGAGCTTCTCGGTAATCCCGCACCAGTTCCACAAATGGATATTAGCATTCTTTCCAATTTACCGGGAAAACTCATTGAACAACGTCCAGATGTTCGCAAAGCTGAAGAAGCATTGCGTAGCACAAATGCGGATATTGGAGTAGCTGAGGGTAATTTATATCCAAGTTTTTCATTAACTGGCTTGCTTAGCTGGGGTAGTACAGCAATATCTTCCCTATTTCATGCGGGAAGCTCAGTACTATCAGGAGGACCGGGAGTTAGCATTCCCATTTTTGATTTTGGAAAATTACGTGCCCAAGTTGATATTCAATATGCTCAACGAGATGAAGCCTTTATACAGTATAAGCAAGCTATTTTGGGAGCACTACAAGATGTTGAAAATTCTTTAGTTACCTTTGCTAGTGAAAGTCAACGTTTAGTCACGTATAAAAAGATTTTTGAAGAAAACAAACTTTCTTATGATTTAAATCAAGATCGCCAACACAGCGGACTTTCAAGTATGTTAGACGTTTTTCAATCAAAATTCTTGTATCTTGCTAGCAAGCAAAACTATATAACAAGTATTACCAACTACTCTACTAGTATGGTTAATGCCTATAAGTCTTTAGGTGGTGGGTGGGACGCTGTTGATGTATCCTGCTCCAATAAAAAACTTGATGTAACACACATTGATTTTTTTTAAAACAACGCGATGCTCAAATTTTTATTCGTTAATACATTAACTCAAAGTTATTCCCTAACCACCCCCACCCTTTATGGGTGGGGCCAGTTTATGCCGAAATATGCTAAAATTTCGTTAAGAAATATTTTTTGTAAGAAAATACTTTAGAAAAAATTCTAAACTTGCATGATGTCTTTTTGCTTGGTCGCAGCTAGCGTGTCAATTTTCTTAATATGATCGTCAGTGATTTTTTGCATCTCATCAGTCAAGCGATGCGCATCGTCTTCTGAAACCTCTTTATCTTTTTCAAGCTTTTTAATCATATCGTTGCCTTCACGACGAATGTTACGCACGTTGATTTTAGCTTCTTCAGCATATTTAGACACAAGTTTTGCTAGTTCCTGACGACGCTCTTCATTAAGATCTGGCAGAACAACACGCACTAACTGCCCATCCGCAGAAGGACTTACCCCTAAAGATGATTCACGAATAGCTTTTTCAACAGCTTTTACCATTCCCTTGTCCCAGACTTGAACAACAAGCAAGCGGGGTTCTGGAGCTGTTACTGTTCCCACTTGAGAAAGGGGCATAAAACTTCCATACGCATCGACTTTGATAGGGTCAAGCAAATTAACAGAAGCACGACCAGCACGCAAGCCTGAAAGCTCTCTTATTAAAGCATCAATTGCCGTTTGCATTCGACTGGAAAATTCTTGTAAGTGCGCAGTCATAGTTCCTCGAGTTAAATTGAATTTTTAGATATGAAACTTATATAGTGCATATTAAATTCCATAACAGTTAAAAGCAAGACTCGTTCTTGGTAAAAAAACCTAATCTATCAACGTAAACTCTGTCTCACCTTGCAAAACTTTTTTAAAGCCATCAGGTTCATAAATAGAAAATACAGCGATAGGAGTTTTGTTTTCCTGAGCTAAGGCAATGGCTGTTGCATCCATGACTTTAAGTTGTTTTTCTTTTACTTGATCGAACGTCAGATGCGGCAAGAAGCTGGCTTGAGCATTAGTTTTGGGATCGCTACAAAAAACTCCTTTGACCATTGTGGCTTTTAATATGAGATCGCATTTCATTTCCGCAGCTCGCAGTGCTGCTGCCGTATCAGTTGTGAAAAAAGGATTACCTGTTCCTGCTGTGAATATAACCACTCTACCCTTTTCCAAGTGACGCTGTGCACGATGGCGGATATAAGGCTCACAAATACTTTCCATAGGAATAGAAGACATCAATCTAGAAGGTATGTTCACATGGGTTAATGCATTCTGTAATGCAATGCCATTAATAACCGTTGCAAGCATCCCCATGGAATCGGCAGCACAACGGTCAATACCGTGCTTTTCCATGCCATTAATACCACGATAGATGTTACCTCCGCCAATAACCAGGCAAATTTCTATACCTATAGCGCGGACAGAAGCAATGTCATGCGCCAATTTCTGCAGCATGTCATGAGAAATGCCATAAGCACCCTCTTGATGTGGTTTTGGAGAAGCAAGAGCCTCCCCAGATAATTTTAGTAAAACCCGCTTATAATCGGGCACGGTTTAACCTGCTATTCCTGCTTGTGCTTGCACTTCGGCAGCAAAGTCAGTTTCTTCTTTTTCAATGCCTTCACCGAGGTTATAACGCACAAAACCAGCTAATGTAATTGGAGTACCAATTTCTTTTGCAAATTGCTCCACAACATCAGCAATCTTAGTTTTTCCATCCATAACAAAAACTTGTTCTAGCAGTACAACTTCTTCATAGAATTTACGAACACGGCCTTCGACCATTTTTTGAATAACTTCTTCTGGACGACCTGATGCACGCGCCTGATCAACAAGAACTGCGCGTTCACGCTCTAGTGCATCTGGATCAAGTGAAGCAATATCTAATGATTGAGGGGAAGCTGCAGCTACATGCATAGCAATTTTTTTACCTAATTCCTGCAATTTTGTAGCATCGCCTGTTGACTCAAGTGCCACTAGTACGCCAATACGCCCAAGACCTGGAACCGCTGCATTGTGTACGTATGTCGCGACAATACCGTTTTGAACACTTAAGCGCTGAACACGACGCAAGTTCATGTTCTCACCAATTACTGCAATAAGACGAGTCATTTCTTCGCCAACTGTTGCTGCTTCGCCTTTAAATGGCGCCTGGGCTAGAGATTCAATTGTATAATCCTTGCTTGCAGCAGCTTCTGCAGCTTGCAAAACCATTTTTTGAAATTGTTCATTACGCGAAATGAAATCAGTCTCAGCATTAATTTCAACGGCTGCAGCAGCATTGCCACAAGCTGCAACACCGACTAAACCTTCAGCTGCAACGCGACCTGCTTTTTTAGCAGCTGCTGCTAAACCTTTTTTGCGCAACCAATCAACAGCTTCTTCTAAATTACCATTATTTTCAACAAGGGCTTTCTTGCAATCCATCATGCCTGCGCCTGATTTTTCGCGTAACTCTCTTACTAAATTTGGTGAAATTTCCGTCATTCATGCTCTCCTAAATTACGCAACTGTTGGTGCTTTATCAGCTGCTTCTTGAACAGCTGTAGCTTCTTCTATGATATCTTCAACAACTAAATCAGCTGAAGCACCAATATCAATACCAGCAGCAACCATGCTTTGTTGCAAACCATCAAGAATTGCATCTGCCATCAAATCGCAATATAGACGAATCGCGCGTGTTGCATCGTCGTTACCTGGGATTGGATACGTAATAAAATCTGGTGTTGAGTTACTATCAATAATAGCAATAATAGGAAGATTTAAGCGTTGAGCTTCAAGAACGGCAATTGCTTCCTTGTTTGTATCAAGCACAAATAGCATATCTGGCAAGCCACCCATATCAGCAATACCACCGATTGCTAATTCCAACTTATCGTATTCACGTTGAAGCTTTAAAATTTCTTTTTTTGTCATACGCCCAGGGCTTGCAAGCTCTTCTTGCATCTCTTTTAAGCGTTTAATGGACTGATTAACTGTTTTCCAGTTTGTAAGCAAACC
>CANKYV010000044.1 GCA_947487955.1 Alphaproteobacteria bacterium | reverse complement strand
GTTTTACTTCAAGTCGACTTGTCGATTCTTCAATCTTCAGGAGAGCTCTTTTCCCTCGATCTAAAAATCTGAAATCAGGATCTCATGAAATGTAATTTTTGGCAAAAAATATTTTAGCCCATACCTCAACACCAATCTGCGTAAGGTTTTCGGGCTTGGGCTACTTTTTTGTTTGATGGAAAAGTTGCATGAAGAAGAAATTTTTTTATTCGAAAATCCTTATATTAAAATATTTCAATATAAATATAAAAAATTATTAAATATATTTGTTTTTTATTCATTGTGAGTTCGCAATTTTTTTATTAATACCTTATTCCCTTTAATCTATTGAGTAATAAATAAGTAATTTTATTGTAAATTTTAAATTTATTTTTTGTTTAATTAATTAATAATAAATCTTTACTTAATTTATATTTAACATGTATTTGGCATAATCTTCATTATTAATCTTATTACATTAATGGAGTTTAACAATGAAAATTGGCCAAAAATTTACTCTGCTATCTCTAATTGCTTTGTTTCAGGTCGCGCAACTTTGCGGAACTACCTGGGACGTCGAAGTTGGAACTGGTGATGAAGCAGATATTACAAAAGGGGTTACTGTGGGGACTTTAGTCAAAAAAGATGGAGGTAGGCTTAAGCTTAGCGGTCTAGGTTACGACGTGGATCATATAAAAGTGGACGATGGAGATGTGTATGTTGATAACGCACCGGGTATTTATTTAAGTGATCCATTTGGTACGTTCATAGCTCAACCTGCAACACTAGCAGCAGGTATCACCTATTTGGCTAAATTGATGGCATTTATAGTGGATGTGCCAACTGGGCTAGCATATGTAGAGGATACGATCACAAGTCCATTACTTGAAAAAACAGGCAATGGTATGGCTAATTTTATTACTAATTTAATTATTCACTATCTGAAAATTTCTGCAGGAGGTGCTATTATAAGCCAAGATGGTGTTCCTGTATTCGAAGTACAGCTTGGTGGTCTATTGCAGGGCTCTTCAAATCTTGATATTCCAACTGTGACGATGATAGCAAATGGTACAATTAACAATGCTAGCGGTTATAGTGTTATAATACGCACTCTGGTTTTAGAGGAATGTGTTCTTAGTACTGATAATGCAAGTACAGTTGTTGATATGCTTGATGCGAGCCCTTCAGGTGGTACTATTGCGAATACCGATCATTTAATAATAAATGGAGCAGCAGGTGATCGTCCTATAACAAAACAAGCTCTTGGTACTATGACTGCAGCAGGAGATTTAAGTGGTGCTACTATACCGATTGATGTGCTTGCTGGTAAATTACAAGTAAGTGGAGACGGTAAGTTACCAACAGCTAATGTGATCATTGATGCAACGGGTGGAGGAAGTACATTTGAGTTAAGTGCTAATTTATCTGGTGAAGTTACAGCAGGAGCAGTGCCTGGGTATATGGAAATACAATCAGGTTGTGTACTAGAAGTGGATGCTGGTCTTACAGTTCCTGCGGCTAATGATGCAAATGATGTCTTTACGGGCGGATTGAAGGTTGCTTCAAGAGCAATATTAAAGCTAGGTGATGGTGCTGTTTGGAAGCGTGCTATTCATGTTGGATATACAACACCGCATAGCTAAAGCAAGTTCTCTTAAATAAAGAATGAATTTTTTGCTATCTCTTATTTCACTATTTTTTAGAGATAGCAAAAATCTTCAAAATATTTATTTATAAAGAGCATATTATTCTTAAAATATGAATGTATTTATTTACCAAAGGTTTTTGTCCGTTGAATCTAATTTCTGATAACCCAGAAATAGGATCGGTCGAGATGTCAAGAAAACTATAAGCGATGAGATGTTTGCCTGGAGGTATTTCTCTAGAATCTCGTTGACGAAAATGACGACCACGTCTGCGTTTTGAACTATCTAGTAAAACTAGCTGAGTGTCTAATATAGAATCTACAAAGGAAACATGTGTTCCTGATGGAGCATTTGTGGCTCTACTAGAAGGATCGGGGTTGTAATCTTTATCAATATAGATAAACAAATCTCCTGGCTGAATATCGGCTATTTCGACTTTGCGCCAATGCTTTAAGTACTCAAAAGGCAACAAGGTGTAATAGTAGGGAATAAAGTCCCGAGTTATGTGTGTTTCTGGTAGTGTTCTTACAACTTCTTCGTGCGCAGTTAATAACTCTTTATATGCCTTGGGAGCTTTTTGTTCAAGAACGTGATTTACAAATGCAAAACAAGACGTTGGTTCATATTGGCTTATTGCAAGAGCTCTTGCATACGCGATGTGATCAGGATTTTCACAACTTGATAAGCAGTTTACCATGAATGAAAAAAGAAAGACTTTTAAATTGAACGGATTTTGAACTTACATACGAAGCGCTCAATATAACAATTATGATAATTATGTACAACCCATTAATAAAAACTTGATCAGTGAGGAGGATGTTATTCTTATTGCGGAGAAACCATAGATATGTTTAAAATTATTACCTTGGAAATTTTAAAAAGCTAAGATGGATAGTGTTTTAAAAAATGTCATTTTAGAGTCTTATGATAAGGGCTTGCATTATGAATTGGCAAATATTTCGATAAAAAATGGTGTTGTTGAAAAAATTGACAGTAGTGCCATAAAAATATCAGATCTTTCGCAAGAACATTTTTTTATTACCAGTGGTTTTGTAAATAGTCATTTGCACCCTAATCAATTGCTTGATCGTCGTATGTTAGACGAATTATCAATAACTAACCTATTAAGTGCTATGCATGTAGTGCAAAAGAAAACCGATGAAGATCGTTATCATCAAGCTATTCTAGTGCTGATTGATGCTTTAAGGAGTGGGGCAACTAGTGTGTACGCTATAGCTTCGAAACCAGAGCCAGTTATTAAAGCATTTAAAGATATTGGTATTACAGGGGCAATTAGCTGCTTTTTTAATGATATTTGGGAAGGTGAAGGCAATATCCCTGCTCAAATTAACCTGCAGGAAGTTGAAAAGATTTTTACAGAATATTTCAAAGCCAATAATGACAATGTGAAAATTCATATCGGTTCTGCTTCTATTTTAACGGCATCAAACGATTTACTGAAATTATTCAATGATATTGCTGTGCGATATAACACCAAAGTTAATATTCATATGAGTGAGGGTATTGAATCAGTTGAAAAATGCTTCAAACATCGTGGAGCAACACCCATAAGGTTGCTAGAGAAGCTTGGAATTTTGAATGAACGTTGGAATTTGATACATACTGCAACTGTTGATGATGAAGAAATAAAAATTATTGCGCGCTCTGGTGCCTCAGTGATTCATTGTCCTATAAGTAATGCAAAAACAGGCGTTGGTATTGCGCCAATGCGTAAATTTTATGAACACGGGGTAAATATTGCAATTGGCACAGATGCTTGTTCAAACAATAATACCAATAATATTTTAAATGAGGCGTATTTTGCCACATTGCTGCACAGCGCTGTACATAAAGACCCGTTAGTTTTTACTCAAGAAACTATTTTTGAGTGGTTAACGACTAACGGACTTAAAATTATTGATTCTGGGCGAAATGGAAAAATTGAGGTTGGGCAAAGGGCAGATTTATTGCTTTGGTCTTTAAAAGATCCGTGTTTCATGCCGTTGCCTTATGGAAAATTGCGTTCAGTTCTTATTAACAATGCGCCTGATGCTAAGCCTCATACAGTTTTGTTAGGCGGGAAAAAAGTCATTGAAAACTATGTGTTTACTGGTTTGCTTGAAAGAGTTGCAACGGATGCTATTAACACGTGGGCAAGAAGAGGCCTTTATAATGAGACCTCTTCTGTTTGTTAATATTAATCCTTAAACTCTAAAATATCACCAGGTTGGCAATTTAGGGCATGGCAAATGGCTTCAAGGGTTGAGAACCGCATAGCTTTTGCTTTACCTGTTTTTAAAATTGAAAGATTTTGAATAGTAATACCAACAGTTTCTGCCAAGTCTTGGAGTTTCATTTTTCGGCGTGCGAGCATAACGTCTAAATTTATAATAATGGGCATGTTTTTCTCCTAGACTGTTAGCTGATTTTCTTCTTGAAGTGATTGCGCTTCTTGCATAACCAGCGAAATAACAATGATCAAAAGTCCGCAAAGGATTGCTTCAAAATGAGGGGTTCCGCAGCTTATGCAAATGTACCTATGGCCAGGAGGGTTTGATAAGGTGGCTGCGATGGTCATAAAAACTTGGGTGACAGGTAGAATAAAAATTCCATTTAAGAAAGCCAGCCAGCCGATTTTTTTATAGATTTGAGTGTTTGTTGACGTGAAGATTTTATTCTTTTGGTAAGCTGAAAATAAGCTTTTTAGCAGGATAAAGCCCAAGATATAGGGAAGGATACTTAATAATTGACCGATGCATCCAATGAATTTTGATAAAGAGGTTAGTTCAACGGTGGCAAAATTGACGATTCCTTCCGGTGTTTTAATGGGTGCTAAAAAATATTCTTGCGAGATAGCTTTATTAATTGGTGCCCAATCAATAAAAAGCCATAACACGGTAACAAGTATTGGAATAAAAAAGGCGAGAAATTGAAAGGTTAACTTTAGATAACCGCTTAGTTTTTGTAGATTTTTCATAAATATATGAGATTAAGGTTGATAAATGCATTTTACAAAATCTATTCCGTTAGTCAATAAAAATTTATTGTTTTTCGATAAAAATTTGTTGTTATATCTATTTTTGAATTTTTTACTTTTGTACTGATTGGAATTTCAAGGTTGTCTTTGCTTATTATGATTTTTTTAGATGTAATAATTTCTAGATTTTAAGTATTCTCACTAACACAAAGATAGTCCCTAACCACCCCCACCCGTTATGGGAGGGGACCAGGGTACGTCAAAATATATTAAAAAATGATTTAAAAATATTTTTTGTAATGAAATATTTTCGAGTCTTAATGTTTTTACAGGGTTAAGGCAATTGGTGGAGAAATAATTTGCACACTTTGTTTTGCTGTCTTGTGGTTTTAATGCTGAGTGATTATCGAGACATTCAAGAAATCTAGCGTGAGAGCGCAATTTTTTAAAAATTTGCTTGGGACAAAGATTTGAAAAGGTTGGGTATTAATATTTTGTTCGAAACATAAATTTGCAAATGTAGAGAGGGCAGTTTCAGAATTAATTACTACAGCACCAATATTGTTATTGCGTAACGCTTCCTCAATTTCTTTATTAAAACCGGTTGCAGATTCTGTTGTATATAAAATAATTTTTGTGGTCTCAAAACCGTATTCACTGAGGATTTCAGCAACATCGTGGCGTATGTGGTTGCCACAGCCAAAAATGATTGGGCCATGATTTGGGTGCAGGTTTTCTTTGATCCATTCGATTAAGTGTAGAGCAGAAGGATAGGGATTATCAGAAGGTGATGAGCTATTTGTAAATCCTATAGATTTTACTTTTGATGCGGTGGCATTGCCTACGGCGTAAACGGGAATAGATCTATCCCAATCAGAATGTTCCAAAGCTAATGCAGCATTACTTGAAGTTAAGACGATTGCTTGAGGAGCTATGTTTAAAGGTTTTACTGGTAAAAGCTTCACATCCAGCAACGATTGATGCTGAAGTGTTGTAAATTCTTTGTGTTTCCAAAACTCAATTTCCTTGGTTGAAGGCGGTCGAGTTTGCGTTAGTAAAATACTGTGTTCTTTTTTCATAGCTGTGTTGCGTAAATAGGAATCAAGGATAAGTTTTCTCTTAGGGTAAAATTTCTAGGCAATTTTCACTGATTTTGGCATCCCCAGTTCAGTCATTTTATTGAACATTGTACAAATAAATTGTGATTCAACGTCTTGGTTAGGAATTGTTCGAGAAAGAAGCTTGCGTCCAAAGATAGTTTTAAGTCGATAAAACGTGTTCTCAACTCGATTACGTCGACCCATATTATTTTTATAATACCAAGCCCAATACCATTTTTCTTGAATATATTTGACCGCTTGATCTCTCTTTGATGGATTGGCAGCATTATTAATCACCGCTTGACTTGGTGGTGGAATAAGAGGATGAATTTTTTTCTTTGCTAATTCCTCATAGATCTTATGGCTATCATGCCCACCATCTGCCAGCATTTCTGTAATATAAGAAGCATTACTTTGATCAAGAATTGCGTCAACACATGTTCGATCATCCGTATGGTGATCCGTTAACACACGAGCCACAATACCACCAGCTTTAACACCAATATGTAACTTACGCCAAACTTTGCGAACATACTGTTTACCATGTTTAGTTTGTAACCATTCTTTTTCTCCAAACACCTTTAATCCGGTGGAATCAATCACTAAGTGTGTTGGTTCTTGCAATGAAGGTAAGGCTAAGGACGATAAGGATTGCGCGGCTCTTTTGGACAAACGACTAAACTCTGGAATGGGTAAGATCTTGTCCAACAAAACAAACAAGGATTCGATAAATCCAGTCACTTGTCTCAGTGATAACCTAAACAAATGACGCAACGCCAGGATTAAATTGATACAGGTTTGTGAATAGATAAATGGGTGGCCATGCTTGGATTCTACTGTTGAGGGAGCTAGCCAATTTTCTTCAAGATCGTCACTAAACCAAACGGTTAAAGATCCCCTTTGTTTTAAAGCATGGTTATAGTCTTTCCAATTGGTTACCTTATAAGAAATTTTCTTCTTGGTTGTTTCTTGGCTTTTCTTTTTTC
>CANKYV010000043.1 GCA_947487955.1 Alphaproteobacteria bacterium | reverse complement strand
ACTGCAAATACGGAATTAGCTACCGAGATTTAGAAGAAATGCTTGCAGAACGTGGAATTACTGTCGATCACACGACTTTATATCGCTGGGTTATTTATTATGCACTTAAAATTTTAGATAAGCTCAAATGGTATTGGAAACCTACGTTGGGATATGGCTGGAGAGTTGATGAAACGTACGTCAAAGTTAAAGGTAAGTGGGTATATCTTTATAGAGCTTTAGATAAATGTGGTAATACGATTTGCCCTCCCCCTTATTTAGGTCGTCAATACTCCAAGAAAGTGAACTTAGTATTGCGCCAAAATAAGCCGTTACACTTCTAATGTTGAAATTCCATTTTTTTCAACAATTGATAGTAACTTTAAAGAAGGACCGGAAGGTTTTTTTTCTCCTCTTTCCCATTTACTAATCAAACTAGAAGTAACATTTAGGTAATGAGCAAAAACGCTCTGACTTACGTGTTCTTTCTCTCTAATTTTTTTAATTTGCAAAGGGCTAAGGGGACGAACAGGAATTAAGCACGCATCATCAAAATGACGCATTGTTTTCTTATCAATTACACCTACTTTTTGCAATGCTTCTACAGTTTCGTAGATAGCAGCCATCGCATCATTTTTATATTTTTTAGTCATGTCTTTCTACCTCTATTAAACTAGAATTTTTCAACAATTCGCTAATTTTATCTTCGGAAATATCGCTCATTATTTTAGCTACTTTTTTAAACTCTATTTCTTCGTTGGTACTAATGTTATCTCTTTCACTCTTAGAGTATCCGAATACAAAAAAGCATTTATCTTCTTTCTTAAAAATAATTATGGCTCTATACCCTTTTGAGCTACTTTGTCCTTTACGAGCAATGCGTTGTTTTATGATACCTCCACCTAAATCAGCATCTATTAACCCTTTTTCTGCTTTTTCTACTGCTACAATTAGATCTTTATCCTCTATATTGTTTTTACGCGCAAACCTGTCAAACCAACTGTTTTTGTAAATTTTCAATCTTTTATACATTTTTTTTAGGCTTATTTATCAGTTATAATATAGCACTTAGTGCTATATATCAAGGAAATTTTTAGAAACCTCCAAACTACATGTTGTTCATTTTCTTTATGTGGCCACTGATAAATCAGCTAATTCCTTTGTTATACGAAAAGAGAACTTAATCTTTATAACTCTTCCAAAAAATTGAAATTCAACATAATGTCTTAGTGAAATCTTCTTTTGATATTAGTGTCATTAACTTCTGAAAAAGGACAAAAAGGTGAATGAATTCTATGAATCAATTAGAAAAATTTAATGAAAACAATCCCCTACTCTAGAAAATTATGGTGACCTTACCTTCTATAGAGTCAATCACAGGGCTTGTTGAACGCGTTACTTACCATAATCTTGAAAATGGCTTTTGTGTTTTAAGAGTAGTGGTGAAAGGTCATAAGGATCTTGTAACAGTGGTGGGAAACCTCTCCGCCATTTCAGCAGGAGAACACGTACAAGCTTCAGGGATCTGGATTCATGATCGTCAACATGGACGCCAATTTAAAGCACAATTTCTAAATTCTACCCCGCCTACTTCTTTAGAAGGCATAGAAAAATACCTTGGCTCTGGCATGATTAAGGGAATTTGTCCTGTTTACGCCAAGAAACTAGTTGAAGCTTTTGGAGAAGACGTCTTTGACATTATTGAATAAACACCTGGACGGCTTCGAGAAGTTACCGGTATTGGTTATCATCGCGCTCAGCAGATTACCAAAGGATGGGCAGACCAGCGCATTATTCGTGACATTATGTTGTTTCTTCATAGCCATAAGATTAGTACGGCACGGGTGGTTCGTATTTACAAAACTTATGGAGCGCATCTATTGAGGTTATCACCGAAGATCCTTATCGGCTTGCGCGAGATATTCGTGGCGTTGGGTTATTAGCGCAGACACTATTGCTCAACAAGTTGGTATTGAAAAGACATCGTTAATTCGAGCAAGAGCAGGTATCTCTTATGCACTCACCAAAGCCATGGATGATGGGCATTGCGGATTGCCGGAAGAAAAGCTCATAGCTTCCGCCCAAGAATTATTAGATATTCCTCAAGAACTTGTGTCTCAAGCACTGGCCTTAGAACTCAATGAAGAAAACGTCATTAAAGAGGTTATTGATCAAACTTTTGTGTTTTCTTAAGCGGATTGTTCCATGCAGAGAGAATCATTGCCAAAAAGCTTCATGATTTAATGGACAGCCCCCTACCCTGGCCCACTATAGATACAAAAGCAGCTCTTCATTGGGTTGAAGAAAAAACATCTATTTGTTTATCGCCAACCCAGAAACAAGCTATTGAAATTGCTCTTACTTCAAAAATTTTGGTTATTACAGGTGGCCCTGGTGTTGGTAAAACTACCTTAATAAATTCTATGCTTAAGATTCTGCAAGCGAAGAAACTAACAATAGCTTTAGCTGCACCTACAGGACGAGCAGCAAAAAGCGTTTGTCTGATTGTACAGGTATGGAAGCTAAAACCCTACACCGGCTTTTAGAAACCAATCCTGTGAAAGGAGGATTTTCAAAGAATGAAGAATATCCCCTAGATTGTGATCTTCTCATCATTGATGAAGTGTCTATGGTCGATGTATCACTAATGCATGCAGTGTTGAAGGCCCCACCCTCCTCTGCTGCGTTGTTTCTGGTTGGTGATATCGATCAATTACCCTCAGTCGGGCCAGGATAAGTCCTCAGTGATTCGATCCAGTCTGAAAAGCTTCCCGTGATTCGATTAACGGAAGTCTTTAGACAAGCTGCAACCAGTCAAATCATTACAGCAGCGCACGCAATTAACCAAGGAAAGCTTCCTGACCTCAATACCAATAGTGAAAACGAATCAGATTTTTATTTCATTCAAGCTGCCACACCAGAAGATGCTCTTAGCAAAATCATCAAATTGGTTAAAGAACGTATTCCGTCCAAGTTTAGCCTCTCTCCTATTTCCGATATTCAAGTACCTTGTCCCATGGGTAGGGGGCTTGTAGGAGCTAAAAACCTTAACGTTGAATTACAGAATATTCTTAATCCCCCAACAGATAAAAACATACATCGTTTTGGTTGGACTTATGGTGTTGGTGATAAAGTGATGCAGATCGAAAATAACTACGAGAAGAATGTTCACAATGGAGATATCGGAATTATCAAGAATATCTCTCATGAAGAATCAGAAGTCACCATTAGTTTTGATGATAGGTTAGTGACTTATGATTTCGGGGAATGTGATGAGATTGTATTAGCTTATGCGACGACCATTCATAAATCCCAGGGGTCAGAATATCCTGCAGTAATTATTCCGTTAATGATGCAGCATTATACCATGCTCAAAAGAAATCTTATTTACACTGGTATTACTCGAGGCAAGAGGCTCGTGATTGTCGTTGGAGAAAAGAAAGCCTTAGCCATCGCTGTTAAGCACCGAGCAGAACAAAGACGGTGGTCCTCTTTAAAGCTTAAACTTGTAGGTTCTATCTTATAATAAAAAAAAAGAAATAGACTATTTTTCTATCCGAAAAGAATATTAAGTAAAAGTAGGGGAGGGGGCTAAAAATAAAATTAGGAAATTCTAAATAAAATTTCAATTTTTTAAACTATCAATTATTTCAACTAATATGTTTTTAACGTTTTCCCTTTCTGACTTGGATAAGCTTGAAAGTTTACCTTTCTGTATCTTAATTCCATCTATGCCTATAGCTATCCTTAGTAAAGAACGATTTCCAAGCTTTGATGATTTAACTATTGTAGAATTAAGTTCTTGACTAAATTTATCAATTTCATTTAAACGTTCCTCGTCTGTTTTTAAAGATAACAATCTACGAAAAGATTCGCGGCCGCGAATATTTTTTTCTAAAATTTTTTCTTGAACTTGATCAGAAAGAGTTCCCAGCTTTAATAGTTCCGAAATTGTTGAAAGAGAAATTCCTAATTTTGTCTTTAGCTCGGTCTGTCCCCCCCAGCCTCTATTTTCACAAATTTTCTTTAAAGCTCTTGATAGTTCAATCGGGTGAAGGTCTTGTCGTTGAATGTTTTCTATTAAAGCAATTTCTTCTGCTTTTTCGCTATCATGCAAAATTATGCAAGGAACTTTTGAAAGGCCCACAAGTTTAGCAGCTCGTAATCTACGCTCTCCACTTACAACCTCATAAGTGGCATGGTCAGCTTGAATAGACAAGACTGTTAAAGGCTGACGAATTCCGTGTTCCTTTATAGTTGACGCTAAGCTTTCAAGCTCTTGATCATTGAATACCTTACGAGCCTGATTTTTGTAAGGAATAAGTTGGTCAACAGACAAATAAACAATCTCAGAACGATTAAAATCATTAAAAGCGCTTGTTCTTTTTGCCAATATTGGCTTCCGCGGTGTGAGGTCAACTGAACTTCTTACCTTTGCATCATTGATATTCATTAAAAACTCCCTAAATTTTCGCGGCCGCGAATATTACGCCACCTTATTTGTTGATTGGCTTATGTTTTGACTTTGCTCGATCAGAGTATGCACCAAATCCATAACATCTTCAAATGCAGGAGATTTTGACTTACAAAAAGCAGCTATTGGTAAATGTTTTTTATTTGCTACGTTTATGTCTTCAGATTTTCGAACAACAGCGCTTAGCACTGTATGCCCATACTGATTCCTGAGTGCTCCCAGAACTTCTTGCGCAGAAGCTGTCTTAATTTCGTATTTATTTGGAATAATGCAATAATTTGGCTCTGTCCTCATATCCTCATAAAAAGATATCATCTCATCTACCAGCACACGCAGACCATTCAAGCTAAAGGGTTGAGTTTCACAGACTATATTAACTCTATCGCTTGCAACAAGTGCGTTCATGTTAAGAGTGCTTATTGTCGGGTTTGTATCCATTATAATGAAATCATATTGATCTTTAATAGGATCTAATAAAAGACGAAGCTTTTCTTCTCTCTTTGTTTTTGAACTAAGCGGTACTTCTATACGAGTCATCGAAATATTTGCAGGTAACAAATCAAATCCATCAGTAACAGAAAGCAAAGCATCTTCTAGAGGTAAATCATGGATCAGGATGTCATATATAGTAGGTCCATTCCAATCTTCAGCCAGACCTAAAGCATGAGAGAGGTGACCTTGGGGATCCAGATCTAAGGCTAGAACCCTAAACCCAAGCAGGGCTAAGTGAGTTGACACTTGATAGCACAGGCTTGTTTTTCCCGTACCTCCCTTAAAATTGTAAAATACTTGAGTGCATTGTTTGATAGGACGTTTGGTTGAAGCAAACAAGTGGTCAGTAATTTTACGGGCACTTTCCACTGTGTAGCGTTTATTGTGGCTGGTTTCAGACTCAATGGGTTCAATACCTAATGTAGTTATTGCCCTAGAAACTGAGTTTGGAGAAGTGCGCATAATTTGAGCTAAAATTGATTGATTAAAAGACGCATTCATAGTTTTTCCTTATTTATAACATGGGAACCCTATCGAAATTATACAGAAAAACAAAAAATAATGATAGTCACTACCTGACATGGTTTTATGCGAAAAACGATTATTTTCATCCCAAAGCACTTTTGCAAAAGTTTTCAATATTTCTGTATTGACACGAAAGATCTTTTAGATACATTATGACGGTGTATCTGATTTTTTATTAAAAGTTGTAAATAATGTGAGATTAGTAAGAAATAACCCCAAAACTTCTTAATGAGATTTAAGTATAAGGGATAGAAAATAAAAAAAGCCCCAACTGCGTCAACAGCTAGGACTTTTGCACACATCTATAGACAAGAGAGATGCTTTTTTATGTATTCTAATTGTACGATTTATTCGTATTAGCGTCAACTAATTTGTCTTGTTTTGTGTGCGTAAACCAACTTTCAAAAGGGGAGTTGCATTTATGCAAACATCTAGATTACTAGAGCAAGATGTTGTTTTGCTTGCTCAACCTTCTCTTATCGAACTCTTCGGTAGAGCGGGGGCTCAATTCTTAAACCAATTACATTATTGGCTCGAAAATCCTGGTTGTGGAGAAAACCACCTGGGGAAAAAATGGATATACAATACGGAATCTGCTTGGGCAGAACAGCTTAAATTGTCGACAAGACAGTTTAGAAGACATGTTTCTAGCTTAACGCAAAAAGGAATTATCTCTGTTGCCAAACTTCATGCTCACAAATCTAACCGCACGAACTATTTTTCTATAAATTATGAATTGCTAGAAAAACTCATCCCCACTTCTAGTAATTCTTCTAAACCATATCAAAGTGGCAGTTTTGTTCATGAGGACATTATGTCCTCACCATCAGGACAAAGTGGCCCTTTCTATATAGAAACAAAAACTACTAACAAAGATTTTAATAAATCTGAGGCTGAATCGAAAAAATTAATAGGGCA
Organism: Alphaproteobacteria bacterium; assembly: GCA_947487955.1. Lineage (GTDB taxonomy): Bacteria > Pseudomonadota > Alphaproteobacteria > Paracaedibacterales > CAITNM01 > CAITNM01. The sequence continues at coordinate 2,345 of CANKYV010000043.1, read as the reverse complement.
GGGAGCTCTTTCTGAAACTGAACAAGTCAAACAAGTCGAACCAGTCAAAAAATCTATTTCAAAAATAGAAAAAAGCAGGGTAGGGGAAGATAAGATTTCTCAAGAAGATTGTTCTAAGAAACAGCAGCCCAAGTCCTCAACAGCTCAAGACATGTTAGAGGTTTGGAATACCATTCTAGGTGAAAAATCCCAGGCAACGATGAGCAAAGATCTTGCACCTCACCTTGTAAGTGCTTTTTTAACGAAGTTTGAAAAAGACCTCAATCAATGGAAGCGTTACTGCGAACTAATCAAAACAAGTGACTATTTGATGAAAGAAGGATTTGACCTCTCAATTTTTTGGGCATTAAAATTTTCAACTATTGACCGTTTAAGGGCAGGGGGGCTAGGTGTAAAACCCGCCTCATTAAGCGCAGCTTCAGAATCAGTGGTTGAAGAATCTCAGATTAACCAAATGATCACCGCCCTGAGCGAATCAGAAAAAACAAAAATTCTTAGACGGACGATTGCTCAAGCTGTTGGCTCGGCAAATTACCTTTCTTGGTTCCATCAGGCTACTTTTGTCGAGCAAGAGGGAAAAATCCTCCTTATCGCGTCGAATGCCTTTGTGGAAAGCAAATGGGAGGAACTTTTTCCTTGGGTGAACAAGGAAAACATAGCATGATAGAATTTTTTACTGCTTTTGTGGAACCGGTGTGGTTGTGGTTTGTCGAAAAAGCTATTCCATGGCTATCAGAAAAATTTAGGCCAACGTTTTCTGTTTCTCAATTCCCGGGCCCATCATCTGTTGTTTCTTCAACTTTTGTAAACGAAATAACGCATATTTGTATAAGCACGCGTCTTTCTGTGACAAACAAGGGAAGTCAAAAACTCTACCTTACCGGGGCAAGCTTAAAAAGACCAAAATGGGGAAAGGTAGAACTTGTTACTTTTTCAGGAAAAAATATTCCAGGCTATGGATGTGACCATATTCACCTGACAATTAATTTGCAAAAAACAAATCATTATGTTTTGCAAGAAGGGGAAGCTATCGCCACATTACGCATTGAGGGCAACAGTCATATAAAGAAACGAGTACGAGTAAGATTAAAAAATGCAGAGAACCAAAAATAGCGAACAAAAGAGATTAAAAAATATGAATATAAAAAACAACCTCTGCTTTGCCAATCTCACCAACAAGTTAATGCTAGATTCAGCCTATAGAAGACGTGTGTTATGCGAGTAGTGCATCTTCGCATAAGGAGTGGATGCGGCATTACATCAAGCATGATCTTTACCTTGATGATCCAAGTTTCCAAGCAGCGATTGCGGTTTCAGAGTTACCGGTATTTTGGAATAGCGTCGCGCTTTACACAAACGAACAAATTGATGTGATGAAACAAAGATCCGAAGTCGTTGGTGCAAAAGCCGGGATGACGATCTGCTTTGAAACATTAGATAAAAAACTCTTATTAACGGTGGGAACAACAACTGAAGAAAAAATAATGAGTGTAGCAACAACAATGTTAAAGGATGTAAAAGGACGGGAGCTCTTAAAAACGTACTTGAGCTCAATTTAGACTTTTAAAAATACAAAAAACAAATCAAGCCGCAGCCTTTTTATGTGTGTGGTTTGTGTGCGAAGAAAAAAGAGGGCGAATATTAATAATTGGGTATATTCTCTCTTCTGGTGTTATTAAAAATGGATCAGCGGAATAATTCATTTGTGCAAAAGGAATGCCCCACAATTTTTCTTCCCGCTGTTGAATATCAATCGGAATCACCTGCTTTTTATTGAAATGATAAAGATATCCATAGCCCCAATCTTTATTAAACTTATCTTGAGAGGTTCCGGCGCCAATTAATAGTGTTGTTGGCATAACACGCGGATCATAACGGTAATCTTCAATAACGCAACTTAAGATGTCCGGGTAGAAACGCTCAAAAAAAGAGATAAGAGCAATTGTGGAGTAGTTGACATCACTATCTATAGTTAGATTTTCAGTGGAATTTAGTTGCTTAGAAAGAGGTTCTCGACCCTTTCCAGACAGAAGCCATTCCTCTGAGCATACGATTCCAATTTTTTCTAGGGCGGCTGCTATTAAAGAGGCATTTTTTCTGGAAAGAGGAAATTTTCCTGATTCCCAGAGGTTTAAAGTACGAGCAGACAGACCGAGTAATTGAGCAAAATCTTTTTTCTTTAGGCGAGCTAGCTTGTAGATAGTATGCAGGCGATCAAAGATTTGAGCGTTGCCTTCTTTAGGAATATTAAACTTCTGGTTCACGAAATGCTATCAAGTTGCCAAAAAATGTATTTTTAACAAATAGCATAACAAATTTAAAAAAAGAATATTTTTTGTTTTTTT
>CANKYV010000042.1 GCA_947487955.1 Alphaproteobacteria bacterium | reverse complement strand
CATCCTGAATACGCTGGTTTAACAGGAGGCACAACATCGACACTAACAACTCTGTCTACAGCTGATCTTAGCACTCAAGCTAATGCAATTAGTTCTTTGGTCGTAATCGATGGTGCAATTGATACAATCAGCAACCTTCGTGGTACTCTTGGAGCTATTGAAAACCGTCTGTATGCAGCAATTGAGAATTTAACTAATACTTCTGTTAACTTGCAAGATGCAAAAAGCCAAATTATGGATACAGACTTTGCGGCAGAAATGACAAACTTTGCAAAACAGCAAATTTTACAACAAGCAGGCATCTCGATGTTAGCACAAGCCAACGCACAGCCTCAAGCAGTGATGAAGCTTCTTCAATAGTAACAAACATTTTTATATCCTCTTTTAAAAAGCGTAGAGCACATTTGCTCTATGCTTTTTTTTATGAGGCTAACACATAACATTTAAGAAAATGTGATGTCAAAATGTACGTAAAGCATTGCAAAATATCACGTTCAGAGCAATTAAGATTAATAGAATGTTTTGTTGCAAGAATACCTGTAAAAACTGCATGCTGATTTAGTAAGCGTTCACCGAAATTCCGTCATCAGATTTTTCCGCAAATTGAGAGAGAATATTGCTATTCAACAGCAAAATCGTAGCAAGCAATTTTGTGTAAAAATCGAGTTAGATGAAAGTTATTTCAGAGGAATTCCAAAAGGTAAACGAAATAGAAGCGCTTTAGGGGCCAGTTCTTTTTTATTATTATAAGAAAACAAAATAAAGAAATTTAATTTCTATTTATCGGCAATAATTTCCTACAATATTCCAAAATTCGGCAAAATTTTCCCACTCACATCTCATTTTTTTCATATTAAAATCAAATAACGAATAATTTTTATTCACAAAACCCTTTAATATACTGATCTTTCTAAAAATATAATTATAAATATGTATCTTGGCATAAATATTGCACATGACAGCGTGTCAGAGTAAACAATTTTTTTACGAAAGTGAGAAACAAAATGTCAATGGTAATTAATACAAATTCGTCTGCTCTAAACGCCATACAAAACCTAGAAAAAAATAAAGCTGAGCTTTCCTCATCTATGCAAAAGCTATCATCTGGATTAAAAATTAACCAGGCATCAGACGACGCAGCTGATCTTGCAATTGCTACCAGGATGGCAGCTCAAATTGGAAGCTTAATACAAGCTTCCGCAAATGCTCAGGCTGGTGTTTCCCTTATTAATATTGCCGATGGCGCTTTAAACTCTATCGCAGATTCAATCACGTCTCTTCGCGCTCTTGCAATACAATCAGCAAACGGCACACTAACGTCTAGCGACCGCGCATCAATTAATGCAACTTCTGAATCTCTATTAGCTCAAATTAACAGTGTTGTTGCACAAACGAATTTCAATGGCTTGAATCTACTAGACGGCACATTTGATACTACATTGCAAGTTGGCACACAAGCTGGGGATACAATTGCTATTCAAATTGCTTCTGTTAATACCGCTGACATAGGCGCTGTCATTGTTAATGGCGATACTATCGTAGCACCACTACGCGCAGGCGATCTTGTTATTGATGGAGCAAGCATTGCTCCTTCTGTGTCTGACGGCTTAAGCTTTACTCAATCAGATGCAAGTGCCATTGCGATTGCTAACGCAATCAACACAAGCGGCACTGATGCAGATGTACACGCAGTTGCAAATCCTACGGTAACAGATGTGAATGACTTTTCTCCATCAGCAAATGGTGGCGGCATTATCACTATAAACGGTGTAGCAACTTCGCGTATTTCTATAACAGCAGACTTGAGCTCAAACGTAGAAAATGCTGTGGTGGCAATCAATACACTTACAACCCAAACTGGTGTGATTGCTTCTGCCAATCAAGAAAATCAGCTTGTGCTTACTGCTCCCGATGGGCGTAATATTACCGTTGTTTATGGTTCAGGAATTGAAAATACCGACCTTGGTGCTGTAGATGGTGGCACAACAAATGGTACTATCACACTTACCTCTAATGGCCCTATAACTATAGGCGGTGATCATCCTAATCGTGTTGGCTTAGAAGGCGGCACAACATCAACACTTACTCCATTGTCTTCAGCAAATCTTAGTAGCCAGAGCAAAGCAATTAGTGCTCTAATAGTAATCGATGGCGCTCTCGATACAATTAGTGATCTTCGTGCTAGCCTTGGCGCTATCGAAAATCGCTTGTATAGCAGCATTGAAAACTTGAGTAATAATTCAGTGAATCTTCTTGAAGCAAAAAGCCAGATTCTGGATACAGATTTTGCTGTAGAAATGGCAAATTTTGCCAAACTTCAAATCTTGCAGCAAGCGAGCACTACCATGCTAGCATATGCAAATGCTCAGCCTCAGAATATTTTGAAACTTTTAAGTTAATAAACAAACTCGTTTTCACAACACAAAGAAGATACAATCAGCCACAAAATAAATTTTTGTGGCTGATTGTGCTATTAAAAAGCTAGTAGCTTATAAGCCGGGTTCTGTCCAAACGCAATATGCGCTTTGTGCGATCATTCCTCTGGGATGATAGTTACCTACCAACTCATGCAACCTACCCGAGCAAAAAACAGTGCACAAACAACACCGGGCAAAAGCCTTTTGCTCCTATTTGGTCTTGCTCCAGATGGGGTTTACCTTGCAGCAAATGTCACCATTTGCACGGTGCGCTCTTACCGCACCTTTTCACCCTTACCAATTTTTATAAATTTTTTAATAAAAAAACTGGCGGTACGCTTTCTGTGGCACTTTCCCTAAAATAGGCTTTGAGCCTACCCCGCTGGACGTTATCCAGCATCCTATTTGTGTGGAGCCCGGACTTTCCTCTGTGTAACAACACAGCGATCGCCCAGCTACTAGCCCAAAAAATTTAACCTATTTTTTCCAGTATAGCAAAATAAAAAGCCACACATTTTTTCTCCATGGTGCAATTAACAATTTACTCTTCAAAAAAAAATAATTCAGCAATACATGCTTTATTACTGCCCTTAATACAATTATTTAGATTACCAAAAACAGTACACGCTATTATGTGAAGACAAATTACATTTTCAATTTTCATAGACGTCGGTTTACTTTTCTGATATTTTTTCCTTTGTATATGTAATCCCAAATATGGAGACCTGCTATTAGTCGCTTTAACGATGGACCACCTCAACGTGAATCACGTGCTCACGATGGGCCTAGAATAAACCATGAAATTCAAGTGCAGCGTATTCGACTTATTGATGAAAAAGGAGAAATGATCGGAGTTATTTCACGATCAGAAGCTATAAAACTTGCACAAGATGCTGGCCTTGATTTAGTTGAAGTATCTCCGAACGCTGAACCGCCTGTATGCAAAATTCTTGATTTTGGGAAGTACAAATACGAGCTACAAAAGAAAAAGGCTGAAGCAAAGAAAAAGCAGAAGGTTGTAGAAGTTAAAGAGATTCAGCTTCGTCCAATGATCGATATTCATGACTTTGAAATCAAGTGTAAAGCCATAAAAAGATTTATTGAAGAAGGAAATAAAGTAAAAATCATCATGCGCTTTCGTGGCCGTGAATTATCACACCAGAATATTGGTTACGAACTTTTGATGAAAGTAAAAAACCAGTTTGAGGAAATAGCAAAGGTTGATCACAATCCCAAGCTGGAAGGCAAACAAATGATCATGATTATTAGCCCTAAATAACAATCGAGGATTTTATGAACACTCTACTAATTATACAAATTTTCATAACATTAGCACTTATCGGCGTTATTCTTTTACAACGTAGCGAGGGAGGAGCACTTGGCATGGGTGGTGGTGGCAATAGCTCTAGCATGTTTACCGCACGCGGCACATCAAATCTTTTAACACGTATAACTACCGTTTTAGCCGTATTATTTATGGGAAATTGCTTGTTAATGACAGTTATTACAAGTCATTCGATTAATAATCAAACAAAAGTTGTTAGCCAAAATCCAAGCCAACAATAAGCAATGGCTAAATTTATTTTTACAACTGGGGGCGTAAGCTCGTCTTTGGGTAAAGGGCTTGCGTGTGCTGCTCTTGGAGCACTGTTACAAGCTAGAGGGTTAAGCGTTCGGTTACGTAAGCTTGATCCGTACCTGAATGTGGATCCAGGGACTATGAATCCTTATCAGCATGGAGAGGTTTTTGTAACATCTGATGGAGCAGAGGCTGACCTTGATCTTGGGCACTATGAGCGTTTTACTAATCAAAATGCAACAAAATTTGATGGAGTTACTACCGGTAAAATTTATTCTTCTGTTATCGCTAAAGAGCGTCGCGGTGACTATTTAGGCGCAACAATTCAAGTTATTCCCCACATTACAGACGAAATCAAGGCTTTTATCCTCAATGATAGCGACAATGTAGACATAGTCATTTGTGAAGTTGGTGGTACTGTAGGTGATATTGAAGCACTTCCATTTTTAGAAGCAATACGTCAATTACGTAACGAACTTGGCCACGACAATAGCTTACTTATTCATCTGACTCTTTTGCCATATCTATCAGCAGCTGGTGAACTAAAAACAAAACCAACGCAACATTCAGTACAAGCTTTACAAACATTAGGTTTAAGACCAGATATCTTGCTATGTCGTAGCGAACATGAAATCCCCGAAGATGCGAAAAGAAAATTAGCTCTATTTTGCAATGTGGCCTATGAAAATGTCATTTGTGCAAATGATGCTGAAAGCATTTATGAAATCCCTTTAATATATCATCAAGAAGGTCTTGATAATGCTGTTTCAGCAGCATTTGGTATTAAAACAGCACCAAATTTAAAGCCTTGGCAGGATTTAATTATAAAATTACGCAATCCAAAAGCGAAGGTACGCATTGGCATTGTTGGCAAATATATCCAACTCAAAGATGCTTATAAATCTCTTGATCAAGCTATTACCCATGCCGGCATTTCTGAACAAATTGAAATTGAAAAATTGTGGATTGATGCGGAAGATAATGCATTACTTTCTAAAATCCAGAATGTTGATGGGGTAATTATTCCTGGTGGCTTTGGTGAGCGTGGTATTGAAGGGAAAATACAAGCTATTAACTATGCTCGCGAAAATAATGTCCCCTTACTTGGTATTTGCCTTGGCATGCAGCTAAGTGTGGTAGAAGGTGCTCGCAATGAGTTAGACATAAAAGATGCCTCAAGCACCGAATTTGGACATACAAACAACCCAATTGTTGCAAGGATGACTGAATGGATGAGTGGTGAGCAAAAACAGCAGCGCGGAATCTCTGATGATATGGGAGGCACAATGCGCTTAGGCTCATTCCCTTGTGTACTTAAAAAAGATTCACTTGCTTATAAACTATATGGAAATCCTCAAATTGAAGAGCGCCATCGTCATCGTTATGAAGTGAATTTGAAATATAAAGATGAGCTAGAAAAAAAAGGATATATTTTTTCAGGAATGTCACCAGACGGGTTATTACCTGAAATTGTTGAATACAGCCCTCACCCATTTTTTATCGCTTCTCAATTTCACCCTGAATTAATATCTCGTCCGTTTAGTCCACATCCATTATTTATAGGTTTGGTTCGGGCGTGTTTATCAGCATAACGTCTAAGTGAGATCAATCAATGACTAATCATACTAAAGTTCTAATTATCGGTGCAGGCCCTGCTGGATATACTGCAGCCATTTATGCAGCCAGAGCTAATTTACACCCTATTCAATTATTAGGCCCTCAGCCAGGCGGACAATTAACGATTACCACTGATGTGGAAAATTACCCAGGCTTTAAGGATGTTATTCAAGGACCATGGTTAATGGATCAAATGAATGCACAGGCTGCTCATGTAGGTACAGATATGCGCTTTGAATCAGTCGAAAGCGTTGATTTTTCGGCAAGACCTTTTAAAGTAATAACTGACACGCCTACAACGTATACAGCCGATACTGTTATTATTGCGACTGGCGCACAAGCACGATGGCTAGGATTAGATAGCGAGACACACTTTAGAGGATATGGTGTGTCTGGCTGCGCTACTTGTGATGGATTCTTTTTTAAAGGTAAAAATGTAGCCGTTATTGGCGGAGGAAATTCTGCCGTTGAAGAAGCAATTTATTTAACCAATCATTGTGCACATGTTACGTTAATTCATCGACGTGATCATTTGCGAGCTGAAAAGATCGCTCAGGATCGTCTCTTTAAAAACCCTAAAATTTCCGTAATTTGGGATACGGTTATTGAAGAGTTTATAGGTGCTGATCAACCAGTGCGCAGCTTAACAGGACTGAAGCTTAAAAACTTAAAAACTGGTGAGGTTTCTGATCAGTCCTTTGACGGTGCTTTTGTAGCTATTGGACATACTCCAATGAGCGCTCCATTTAAGCAGCTAGCATGTGATGCCGAAGGCTATATTGTGGCAACTCCTGGAAGCACTGCCACTTCGATTCCTGGTGTATATGCTGCTGGTGATGTACAAGATAAAATATTCCGTCAAGCAGTAACTGCTGCAGGGCAAGGGTGCATGGCAGCACTTGAAGCAGAGAAGTTTTTAAGTCATTAAATTTCTTTGTAAAAATTCACTTAAAAAAACAGCGATAGTAAAAGCTATCGCTGTTTGTATTTTAAACTTTAATGGTATCAAACTTCTGTCTTGCTATCCTCTACTATTACAGAAGATTGTTGCTACACTACTGTAGAAACAGCAGATGTTGCTTCAACTACAGGAGCAGGATAGGCTACTTGCCATTCTGCATTCTGAGCAGCAACTAATGCATCGTACCTAGCAACAACATCAGCTGGCGTATTTGCTAACACGTCAGCTAACAAGTTAGTTACCATTTCACTTGTATTTGCCACAACAGTATCAAACCAAGTTTTTACTTGTGATAAAACTTCAATTCTTGCAGGCGCATCCTTTGGTAACACACGCAGGTTTTCCATATCCAATGGAACTCCTGGAACTTTTTTGCCTACCAAACCAAGCACAGCATTTTCATCACGAATAGTGTCAACTAGGTAGCGAGTTGTTGCCGTTTGAACTTTCACAGTTTGACCAGCATTTGTATCAAATTTGACTTCTGTAATTACTGGACCACGAATAACCCTTAATGACTCAAGATCTATATGATCAACGAAGTCACTGATTGTAACAGGAGCTGGCGTAGAGCCATTATGTAAAAAATAAATCCCTGTAGATTGCAACGTTCTGCTCTTTATCTTTTCAAAAATTTCTTGATCTGATAAATCAGAAGTCGGATTAAAAAAGGTTTCTAATTCATCAAAATTTTTAATATTTTCACGAGTTTTTGCATTGTCACATATTTTAGTAATGGCTTCGGCGAGAGTTGGAACTTCTAGCACAGTGGCACTCATTGCATATTCTTCATGTAACACTTGGAACAGTGCCGCTACACCCGTGTTGTACCTTTGACGAGCAAGCATCTCTGCTTCCTTACGGCTTGGGTCACTTTTATTACCTGGTGCTAGTGAGACTGCTGCCCTCAGTTGTTCTATGGCTGTACGCTCTTTTGCTTCTATAAATGCTAACAGCACTTCATTAAACGCTTGATAGCGCTCGACCATATGTCTTGTTGCAAGTGGAATTGCTCTTTTTACAGGTTTGTTTGCTTCTAATACTTTGTTTAAAAGGTTAAGTATTGCTTGCTGCACTTCTCTGCGACGGTTATCGACCTTACCGTGAGCTTCGTCATGTTCAGCACCAACAGCAGCTCCTAAGCGAATGCCATGAGCTTCATACTCACCATATGTTAATGGCACAGGAAAAGCATGGTGTAGCCACATTTTCATAATGGTCGTAATGCCAACTTTTCCGCAATCCAGCATCGGTAAATACACATTTTTATGTAACCCAAACTGTTTTGCTGTTTTCTTAATCTGATCTACAATATCCCGGCTTAAAAAGTTCGTCTGTAAAGAAGGCTCATGTACATCGTTACCTTTAGTATCATCAAGACTCATATTATGTAGACAAGCTTTTACTGAATGTTTCCAAGCAGGCAAAACAGGTTCACCTGGTGTTCTTAAGTAAGCTGGAGTTTCGCGCAATGCTCCAAAAAATAGGTCAGTATCTGGAACGTTACTTAACAAATCATACGCTTCAGGGGTGCCCTCACCTGATGCTAGCAACAACCCACGGATAAACATCACCTGAACCAAAAGCCATTTCAATTCACCAATCTCGCTGCATGCTGCTTCATGTGCTTCATTATAAATATTGTCAAAAAGTGCATTAAATTCTTTGTCCGCAGTTTCTTTCGGGTTTTTTTGCCTTAGACCTGTCATAAAATTAAGAAACTTCCCAAAGTAATATGAACGAAAAGCTTTCACATCTTCAGGGCTTGCCAACGACCAGTCAGCCTTGACTGCACGAGCACTCGAGATAACACTAGCATCTACTAACTCAAACCCTTTTAATGTACCTGGATAAAGCTGTGCCAAAGCTTCATCTGTTGGAGTAAATATAGTGGTTTGCGCAAAAGCACAAGTAATGCTTAATACTAAGCTAAAAATCTTTAAGCTTTTCATTAAAATCATTCCTTAAAATAAAATTCAATATATGTAATATGTAATATATAATAATAAAAAATATTTTTACAATAAAAATTCAGCCAATACTTAAAGGATCTATTATAAAACGCCAATGTTTATCAACGGCTTTTCGAATGCCAATTCGAGGCGTTGCTTTATAAAGAGTATTTTCTTCAGCTGTCGTTACGTAAAAATTGTCGTGCGTTAGCAAATCTAATTCATTATGAAGCTTAGTTATTCCAAAAGTTTGGCAAAGTTTTCCAGGACCTTTAATTAAAGTAGCAGGTTTAATGATTTTAATACCTCTAATTAAAACAGCACCTGGCTCTCCCTCTAGCTCAGTAACAATATTCAAGCATAGAATTTATAGGACTGGTTTCCACGGGCTTCGCCCTGGAATGACGCGGCGTATGGGGATTGCCGCACTTCCTGCGGAGGTTCGCAATGACGACACTTTTGTCTTCACGAGACCACGTAGTGGTCGTGGTGATCAGGGGATTGCCGCGCTCCTTTGGTCCTCGCAAAGACGGTTGGGGCCTCTGTCTTTTCCTTACTTCTTTTTTCTTTCGCTTTCGTTTCCTTTTCTCTTCGTTTCCTTTTCTTTTTTTCTCTCGCCTTAGTAGTACCGTAGAAACCTCTTACCCTG
>CANKYV010000041.1 GCA_947487955.1 Alphaproteobacteria bacterium | reverse complement strand
AGTTGTCGCAGATACCCTCTTAAATCTATTGTTGGTATAGCTTGTAGCGCCTCTATTGCTGAATCAACGCTAACTTCTAACAATGCAAGGGTTTCAATTGTATATGCACTTGTTTCTAGTCGAGGGAAGCTCCGCGCAAGATCAATGATACATTCCTCGTAGGGTGTTAGATAAATGTAATTCCCAACAGATATTCCGTCAGCCTTCAATAACCTCCCATTATTAGTCATAATCCAAGGATTTTTTTCCACGCTATGGCCTGCATCAAGAATCGTTGAAATTGACGTCATTAAGGTATTTAAATATTTCTTGGTATCTATATCATGTACAGAAAATTCTATACCTTCTAAGCTCGGACGAGTATCTTCGCTTCCGTCATTTAAAAAATTTAATATATTTTGCTGCGAAGCCTCATCACACACTTCCGTATTGCGCGCTAAAACAACACTTATAACTTCTCTTACCGTTAAACGAGGTATTGTTTCTGTATCTTCATCCTCACTAGGTTCATCAGCCCCAAAGATTGTCATGGTTGAAAGAAGTGCCACATACACTAGGCTTTTTAAGTACTTCATATTTCATTCTCCCGAATCAAAAATATTTCACTTCTTAACTACTAGCACAAAAAAACTTAAAACAAGAATTTTTTTTCAATAAACACATTTATTTGCATATTTAATATCTAAAAAACGCATAAAAAAACCGATGCAAATGAGTGCATCGGTTGTGAAACGTGAAATTTTAGAAGCTATTTATGCATCAAAATCTGCTACAAGATCTGCAGTATCTTCTTCAACATTCCCTTCAGAATGAACTTCATCTCCTTCAGCAGTAGGAATCACTATTGTACCAATTACAGTTGTACTCGCTTCTTTCCAAGCAGTTACACCGCTACTAGTACGTATTAAACTAGAAGCCATCAGAGAAGTAGAAAGGTCTTGAATACTACCACCACCTGCAACTTCCTCAGTTAAAAAGCTCAACGCCTTTAGAAGATCATTATAGGTTGTGCTTCCAGTCCCTTCGGCAGCTTTTCCTTCAGAATAAGCAACCAAAAGATCATGTGCAGCAGTCGCCTCAAAGCCTAACAAACTTAACGTTATCAATGTATCACCACGTGGTGTTATGAATTCTGGCGTTTGGCGAGCAAACTCAATTAACAGCTTTTGTGTAGAAGTTAAGTGCAAAACTGTTGTACCAACAGCGTCAACTTCAAAATGCTTTACAATTCCATCCGCCGAAACGTGCCATGAAGATGTAAGCGTACCATCTGCTGTAAACAAGTCAGATATTGAATCTCTAACTCTAGTTGCAAAGCTAACATCACTTGAATTTTCTTCAGTAAATGTAATCTCACTCAAAGTACTCACACCAGACGTAATATCACCAGAACTAAACACCTGCATGACTTGCCTTACAGATCCAATAGTGGCGTCATCCCTTAGCGTATTAATGATGCGTGAAATAGAAAGAGTGGCTGCTTCTGTTGGTGTAAGAAGGAAATTATCAGTACTTGTCATTGCACTAAAAATACTTTTTACTTCTTCGCGCAGTAGTGTTTGAAGACAATTATATGTTATACTTCCTACTTCATCACCACAACTATTGCTCAAAATACTGTATGCCGTGTGCGCATCATAAGCCAACATGCTTAATGTGCTAATTTTAGTACCATCTTGTTGCGTTAACTCTGGAGTTTCACGAGCTAACTCAATTAATAATTTTTGCCCAGCACCCAGTGTTAAAAATGTTGTATCTTCTGTTTGCTCTACACCTACGCTTTGCACAATTCCATCAGATGAAATTTTCCATGAAAATCCATAAGCAGTATTTATAGGTGTACCATCTGCAGCTGTAAACAAGCTAGATATTGAGTCTCTAATTTTGCTTGCAGAAATTGGATTATTTGAATTGATCTCAGTAAACGTAATCCCACTCAAAATAGCGACGCCGCTATCAATATTACCAGAACCAAACGTGTATATAGCTTGCATTACAGATTCAGTCGTTTCCTCGTCATTTAATGTACTTATTATGCTTGAAAGGGAAAGCGCTGCTACTTCTTTTGCGAATAAAGGAAAATTTTCAGTACTTATCATCAAAGCATCTTGGACTAGACTTGAAGAACCAGCACCACCAGTTGCCTTAGAAAATGTTTTACCGCCACCTGCATTCTCACCGTCTGCATGCCCTCCAACAAACTCCATAGCAGAAACCGTCGCTACCGATCCCAACATTAAACAAGCCAAACCTTTTATTAATTTCATACTCAAAACTCCTAAATATAGAAAATATTACACATAGCGAATAATCGCTCATAAAAGTCTGGATAAATAAAATTCAGAATAAAACATATTTTTTTTGCATATCTTACATGCATAATATACATATTTAATAAAATTTTAGAAAAATGCTTTACACCGCACCATGCATCAAAGCCCTACGCACCTTTTGTCATCTGAAACATTAACCTCAACACTACGCTGAAAAGTGTCTCCACCATGCCTAAAAGAGAACTCAAATTTTAATTCCTTAAAACTACATAACGTTGAGTTTATCCCCATTAGCATAAGATGCTTTCCCCCTCGCTGCAAAAAAAGCGTACTACCCGGAGCAATCTCCATTTCAGGAATTTCAATCATTTCCATGTATTCCACTCCATTTTCATCTTTGCGTGGTACATGATCGTGCAATTCAACGCGATCAAAAACTCCTGGCTCAACTTCAACTTTATATAAACTCACCGCATAAGAGTTGCCATTATAAATACTAACGTAACCAGCCCCATTCTTAGCACCATTTAAAATTTTTAATTCAAGGCCTTTAATCTCGGTTTTCTCAACTGCAAAAAGCACAGACACCGCAAATAAAAAAAATATCCAACGCATAGCCATATCTTACTAAAACTCACTATACTGAGATTATGAGCTTTAGTTAGTATACGCAATGACATTGCCACTAGTCGTTATTACTGGCCTTTCAGGAGCTGGAAGAACAACAGCTTTAAAAGCACTTGAAGACCAAGGATATCAAGTTATTGATAATTTGCCATTATTGATGATGCCATCGCTTGTCGAACATTTCATCAAAAATCCACCTTCCGATAGCTTAGTGGTAGTTGGTCTTGAAAGCATTGATTTTACTGCACCACAAGCAGAAGCACTTTTGAAAAATCTTCGTGCAAATGCACAAATTGATCTACGTGTGATCTATTTAGAGTGCGATGAGGAAACAATTTTACGCCGTTACAATGAATCACGCCGCCCCCACCCTATTGAAGCAAATAACTTACAAGCAGCAATTTCTTTAGAAAAACAACAGCTTGTACCTTTGCAAAAAATTGCAGAAATGCAACTTGATACAACTGATTTAAGCGTTCGTCATATGCGAAAAATCTTGCAACATTATTTTTACCAAGCACAAGAGCAAACTCTTAAAATTCAATTACTCTCGTTTTCCTATAAGCAACCCCTGCCAAAAATTGCTGACCTCATTATTGATGTGCGATTTTTAAGCAACCCCTATTATGATGCACGTCTTCGCCCTTTATCGGGTAAACATAAAGATGTGCAAGCCTACATTCGGCAAGATTCTCGCTGGATGATTGTAGAACACCACTTCAAAGAATTTTTAATAAACGCTATCAATGGATACAAAGAACAAGGCAGGTTTTACCTAACAATTGCCTTTGGTTGCACAGGTGGACAGCATCGCAGCGTTTTTATAACTGAATTTTTTCATATCATTCTTAAAAAATTAAACTATGATTGTATGATTGAACACCGAGATTTGAGAACTGATATATTATGATTGGCATCCTGCTTCTGACTCATGGTCCTTTGGGGCGTGCGCTTTTAGAAACTCTTGAGACTATTATGGGCCCCCAAGAACATGTTCAGTGCATTACGTGCAATCCAAATGATGACCCAGAGGTAAAAAAACAAGAACTTTATAAAGCTATTGACCAACTTAATACCGGAAAAGGTGTAGTTATTTTAACCGATATGTTCGGGGGAACACCCTCAAATTTAGCAATGTCGGTTTTAGGCGTAAAGCCTGTAGAAGTTATTGCTGGGGTCAATTTGCCAATGTTTATTAAGTTTGTTGAAAACAGAAGCAATACAGTTTTGCCAGAGGCAGCACAAAAAGCCTTTGATGCAGGGCGAAAATATATTCAAATCGCTTCTACGCTTTTGTCGGCACCACAAGCTCTAAATTTATGACAACGTACTCCTTTGAAGTTCTAATTCCTGTAGGGTTACATGCACGACCTTGCGCGAAAATTATTGAAATTTTAAAGCACTTCGAGCCGGCGCACATCACTTATAAGGAAAATACTATAAAAACCTTATCAATACTTGAACTGCTTTTGCTAAAAATCCCCACAGGGTCAACAGTAATAATAAACACAGAGACTCCTCTGCCACCAGAGGTGACAGATAAATTAGAGCGGGCTTTTTTAGACTTATAGATATTTAAAAAACTACAACAGTTGCACTGTGCTTTGACTTTAGATTTCCACGCTCGTCACTTTGTTCCTCAGCAGAGCTTGTCCCTAGCTGTCGAAAAATGACAAAAAAGCGTCGTTCCCTGCGGTCCGAGGATCTATTCCAGGTACCAGACAAACCGCATCATACCTCTCAGTACTACCTCAAGATACAATCCAGTGAATAACATCCAATATTGCTTTTATATGCCTGGATTCTTAAGGCCTTTCAGGCCTCAGAAAGACGAATTTGCGTCTCTGCGAGGACCACGGGGACGTGCCAATCCAGAGTAATGTCAAAAATTATTCTCAAGTAAGATTCCCGCACTCGAACCTATGGTTCTTGGCAGGAATCACGCACTCTTTCTTGTCATCCCTGCGGAAGACTGCTAGGTCGGGATGCGGGGATCTACTTACGGAAAATGGTCTCAATGCACAAATCTTAAATTGCTACATAAATGGTGAAGAATTCTACCCAATGTTTCTGGAATTTCTTTTCTTGCCACAACCATATCAATCATACCGTGTTCACGTAAGTATTCCGAACGCTGAAAACCTTCAGGTAATTTCTGACGAATTGTCTCTTCAATAACCCTGGCCCCTGTAAAACCTATAATTGCACCTGGTTCTGCTATACTTATATCGCCAAGCATAGCAAACGATGCGCTAACACCACCAGTTGTTGGATCCGAAAGCAATGTAATATAGGGAAGACCAGCCTCTTTCACCATTTGCACCGCAATCGTTGTCCGCGGCATTTGCATTAACGACAAAATTCCTTCTTGCATACGTGCACCTCCAGATGCAGTAACCGCAAGCATAGGGCTATTGCTTTGCACTGCTAATTCTGCAGCACTAACCATGGCTTGACCAGCGTAAAGCCCCATTGAGCCACCCATAAAATCAAAATCAAAAATACACACAACAACGTTAATACCTTTAACTTTACCAAATGCCACAAGCACTGAATCTTCATTGCCAGTTTTCTGACGATATTCTTTTAACCTGTCCGCATAGCGCTTTGAATCTTTAAACTTTAATGGGTCATGAATAGCCTTGGGCACTTCTTGCAACGTATAAAGGCCCTTATCAAAAAGATTATGTAGGCGTTCCTTTGCCGAGATCCGCATATGGTGCCCGCAATGGTGACAAACATTCAAATTTGCTTTCAAATCACGGTGAAATAGCATGTGCTCACACCCTGGACACTTCGTCCATAAATTTTCAGCAATATCTACTTTTTTATTAATCAGAGCCTGAATTTTTGGCTTTACGAAATTTGTTAACCAGTTCATAAATTTCCTCTAACGAAAGTGGGGAAAAGACTTTCTTTTCCCCATTCACTATAAACAAAGACTAGGCTTTATCTCTTACTCTGAATCTGCGTCTTCTGCAGCTTTTTTCTTTGTTGCAGCTGCTTTTTTCTTAGGCTTTTCATCTTCAGTTTCTTCTGTATCTTCAGCCGTTGTCGCTTTTTTCACTTCTTTAGCCGCAGAATCTGCCTCTGATTTTTTAGATTTAGCTTTGTTTAAAGCCGTTCCTAAAATATCACCAAGTGTAGCACCGCTATCAGATGATCCATAGGTTGATAATGCTTCTTTTTCTTCATCCATTTCACGTGCTTTAATAGACAAGCTTACTTTTCTAGATGCTTTTTCAACAACAAGAACTTTAGCGTCAATTTTTTCACCTACAGCAAAACGATCAACACGTTGTTCATTGCGCTCTTTTGCAATATCAGCTTTTTTAATGTAGCCGTTTAGGCCATTTGTAAGCTTTACTTCCATTCCTTTATCATCAATAGCTGTAACAGAACATGTCACAACATCTCCCTTTTTAATTGAGGAGAACGCATCAGCCAAAGGATCAGCGCCAGATACTTGTTTTACACCCAAACTCACACGCTCTTTTTCAGGATCAATATCAAGAACTTTAACTTTGATCATTTGACCTTTTGTAAATTGCTTTAGAGTTTCTTCCGTTGTTTCTTCCCAAGAAATATCGTTAATGTGAACCATACCATCAAGTTGTTCATTAATTCCTACGAACAAACCAAATTCAGTTACATTCTTAATAACGCCTTCAAAGATGCTTCCCAATGGGTGATCTTCAACAAGCTTTTGCCATGGATTTTCCATACATTGCTTCAAGCCAAGACTAATACGGCGCTTTGATAAATCAACAACAAGAACCACAACCTCAACTTCTTGACCAACGGTTAGAATTTTACCTGGATGCAAATTCTTTTTTGTCCAGCTCATTTCAGTTACATAAATCAAGCCTTCAATCGCTGGCTGTAATTCAACAAACGCACCATAATCAGTAATGTTTGTAACTTTTCCAACCACTTTTTGGCCTGGCTTGTATTGCAAATCAATATTTTGCCATGGATCTGACTCAAGTTGCTTCATACCCAAAGAAATACGTTGAGTATCTTTATTGTAGCGAATTACTTGAACATCAATTGTTTCACCAACCTTTAGCACTTCATTTGGATGGTTAATACGACGCCATGAAATATCCGTTACGTGTAGCAACCCATCAACGCCACCAAGATCAATAAATGCACCGTAGTCTGTGATGTTTTTCACAACACCAGCAACAACTTGACCTTCAGAAAGGTTCGCAACTAATTCTGTGCGTGCCTCTGCCCTTGATTCTTCCAAAACAGAACGACGTGAAACAACGATATTGCTGCGGCTTTTATCCATTTTCAAAATTTTAAACGGCTGCACAATATTCATCAACGGTGCAAGATCACGAATAGGCCTGATGTCAACTTGGCTACCTGGTAAGAACGCAATAACGCCGTCTAAATCAACAGCAAAGCCACCTTTAACACGGCCAAAAATCACACCATCAATATGCGCACCTGTAACAAGCGCGTCTTCTAAAAGATTCCATGAAGCTTCACGACGAGCTTTTTCAACGCTAAGCATTGCTTCGCCATGACGATCCTCTAAACGCTCAACATACACTTCAATACGATCGCCAACTTTTGCCTCGTGCATCCCTGCACGACCCGTAATTTCTTTTAAAGGAACACGACCTTCAGACTTCATACCAATGTCAATGGTCGCCATGTCGTTGTAAATATTAATGATTGTGCCTTTTACAACTTTACCTTCGAAGGTACGGCTGTCTTGCATGAATTCATTTAAAAGATCTGAGAAATTTTCTTTTTGGGCTTGCATATGAATAATGTTCCTGAAGAGTGGCTCGAAATATAAAAAAAAATGAGCCGGTTAGAAGTTATAACTGGCCAGATTATGCCACATAATGGTGAGGTTGCAAAGTATTTTTAAATTAATGAAAAATAAAAGAGGATTGCCCTGAGACAATCCCCTAAAGAGAAAAGAACAAACTTTAGTTAATTACCCCCTTAAAATCGCCTTGCTAAGCGCCATCTTAAATGCATGCTTACTCCTAAGCGCCGGAATATTTCCTTCTATTCGTCTCATATTAGGTTCAAGTTCATTTGGCAAAACTGTAGTTACCTCGTCATTACCAGACACTTCTTCATCTATAAGACGAGAAACCTCAGTATTAATTAGTCGCAGATACTCGTTGCAAGTTTTCGTTATTGCTGATGCTGTATCTGCTGGCAGAGTGATACTGGAAAAGTCTAAAGCATTGATTCTCTCTTCCAAATGGCGCAAAAACTCTCCTTTATTAACAGTCTTCACAATTCTACCCAAGATATAATTTAGACCTCTTTGACTATATTCATTTAATAAAGCACTATCATTGTTTCCGGGTTGAATCTTGTTTATACAAGCAGTAAGAGAAACTATAGCTTTATGTTTAGCAGCTAGCCAAAAACCATCGAAGTTCTTTTTTGTTACCGCTTCTTTGTAAGCAGCAATTAGATCCGCATCTCCTTGAAAAACAGCGTTTAGTTCGCGATCATATGCTGATGCTGATGCTGATGCTGAGGTAGAGGCAGAACCTGAAGATGCTTGCTGTAACGCTTCAAGCTGCTGCTGCATTGCTATAGCAGCCTCTTTAAGACGTTGATTGTCCATTGTTTCTAAGTCAGCTTTAGACGGAGTATACGGAGTATCCGGAAACAGTTTAACTCCTCTTACATCACCAGTTGTTTGAGAAGCCGTTGGAGTGCCGCTCTTAACAGGAGTAGAAAACCCACTTGCATTTCCTTGAAGAGATTTTAATCGCTCGTATTCTTTTTTCCACTTAGAACCTAATAATTTAACTTGCGTTTGATTACCAGAAAAATCTTCTGATAAGTTGGTAAGAGGAGCGCCTATTTCAGCAGCCACATCTTTCGCTTGTTTCACGTAGCGTTGCCCTTTTAGTTTTGCTGCAGTACTGTTAACACCGGTAAACTCAGTATCTATCGCATTCAAAACATTTACCAAAGTACAAGTAAATACAACTAAACAAACGTATTTTAAGTATTTTTCCATTATCTAAAAAACCTGAATTATAATCCTAAATGTATTTTAAAGTATTATAAGTTAATTTTTCTTTAATAAACCTTCTAGATTTAATCTTCATCCGATTTGATACCTAAATCGTCGTAATCATTCTCGATATCTGATTCACCTGCATTTGATGCTCCTGCACCATTTGGCATTGAAATTACATAGTAAGTTTTTGTTGTTGGAGATAACCCCACCTCATCTTTAGACTCATCTTTAGATACTTGGGTAGATATAGTAATAGATAACCCCTTAGGTATCCCTTTTTCTCCTTCCTCCTTCCTCCTTCCTCCTTCCTCCTTCCTCCTTCCTCCTTCCTCCTTCCTCCTTCCTCCTTCCTCCTTCCTCCTTCCTCCTTCCTCCTTCCTCCTTCCTCCTTC
>CANKYV010000040.1 GCA_947487955.1 Alphaproteobacteria bacterium | reverse complement strand
TTCGGTAACAGATATAACACCGCGAGCATTTAACATGTTGAACAAATGATTGGCTTTTAGGCACTGTTCATAAGCAGGCAAAACCAATTTGAGATCAAGCAATTTTAAGCATTCGGCTTCAGCATCGTTAAAATGACGTAGTAACATGTCTACATCCGCATGTTCAAAATTGTAGGCAGAAAATTCTTGCTCTGATCTTAAAAAGACATCTCGATACGTTAACTTTTCATCACCAGATTTGCCATTCCAATTGATGTCAAAATGACTCTCGACACCCTGAACAATAGTTGCAATTCTCTCAAGACCGTATGTAAGCTCAACCGGCACTGGATCACAAGCAATACCACCAACTTGCTGGAAATACGTATATTGCGTAATTTCCATACCATTACACCAAACTTCCCAACCAAGTCCGGCTGCCCCTAGAGATGGATTTTCCCAATCATCTTCAACAAAGCGCATATCGTGACGACTAAGATCAAAGCCTATGGCTTTTAAGCTTTCAAGATAGAGCTCTTGAGGATTCACAGGACAAGGTTTCAATAAAACCTGAAACTGATAATACAATTGTGTACGATTAGGATTTTCGCCGTATCTACCGTCAGTTGGTCTACGACATGGCTGAACATAAGCTGTATTCCACGAATTAGGCCCTAGAGCTTTGATCAATGTTGCTGGATGAGATGTACCTGCCCCAACCTCTAGGTCATAAGGTTGTAAAATAACACAACCATAATTTGCCCAATATTGCTGCAAACGAAGAATAATTTCTTGAAAAGATATATCTTGGTTACTCATTCATTCACGCATTTATAAAGGTTACTATTTTTATCATTTAAAAATTTTAAAGCCAAGACTTTACCTTCTTCAACAGCTGGCTGATTGAATGGATTAACATCCCAGATTATAGAAACTGCTAGTGTTTCTAGAACTGCATTAAGCATTAATTGAGCTAAATAATACGTATTAATAACAGGCACTGTTACTAAACGGAGAGGCAAAGCATGAGCACGCATGGTTTCATAAGTAGCATGTAACTCTGCTTTTAATAGTTCTTGTAAACTATGACCACGTAGGGGTTTGTATGCTGGGTGATCAATATTTAAGTTCACAACATCAAAATCAATTTTTTGCTCAACTTCCAAAAAAGTAAAAAACTTATCTTGAGGACCATCTAGGTAAAGCTGAAGCTGAGAATGCTGGTCAGTTGCACCTAAAGCCTGAATGGGAGTTGAGCCAAAACGTTCACCTGACTCATTCTTTTTTCCTAAGCTTTCAGCCCACAACTGAGCAAACCATGCACTATACAATTTAAGTTTATCAGCATAAGGAAACATAACCGGATGTGCTTTTGATTTTGCTAAAAAACATGCGACTTCAAGAATTGGACAAGAGCGGGTTGCTTTTTCAAATGCGGTTAATGCATCCTGCGCACCTTTTCTAAAGGCGTCCATATCTAGCCCCATCAACAAACCTGATAACATACCGACTTCAGCAAATACAGCGAAACGACCACCTATTTGATTATGATGAGGCACAACCACGATGTTATTATTCTTTGCAAAAGTATGCAGAGCATTGTCGTCAGTTTGAGTGATAATGACAAGGTGATCTTGAAGTTTTAAATTTTTATCGTCATAGATTTTCTTAAATGTAGCTAGCTGCACTAGGGTTTCCGCAGTGTTACCAGATTTTGAAACAACTAAAAGTCCTGTTTTGCTAAAATCAACATTCCTTAAACGCACTGTTAATGCATCAGGGTCAATATTATCAAAAAAGATAAATTCTCTAGATGGCGCATCAGTTACTGAGTATAAAGCCTGCGGGCCCAAACTTGAACCGCCTGTCCCCAAGTGAATAATTCGCGTGAATTTTGTTAATTTATCAATAGCTTCTTGATATAAATCTTTCGAAAATACTGGCTCGAGATAGTTATATAGCGGTAATTTTTTTACAAATTCAGTAAAATCTGTAGATAAACTTGTGGAGTGCTTTAAAAAATCTGAAGTATATTGCAACATTATAAACCTAAAACCTTTTGATAATTGCGCTTTGGCATTTTTCCTTTTGGATAATTACGTGCAATAACCAAAGGTGGTTTAGCTAAAACAAGACGCAGCATCTCATTAACTTGCTGCGCAGTCATTTTCTTTAGAAGATCTTCATAATGAGAAACAGCTTCTAGCGGAAAACCATTAAGAACACTATTAGCTAAAGCCATCAAAAATTCTTCACCATCCATTGCAAAAGCAAATAGATTTAGTCGTTCTTGCTTTGCTTTGTCAAAGTCACTTTCTACTAAACCTTTTTTCAAGAATTCATGAAGCTGTTCAAATAAAAATTTTTCTGCTTTTTCAACATTCATATCTGGTGAAAGCACCAAGCTGAATGTAAAGTCCATGTCATCTTTTCCAAAGGTATAAACACAAGAGACGCTAAGGGCCAAACGCTTTTCCTTAACCATTTTTTTAGTAAGCATTCGAGAATCTGAACCTGCTAGGGTACTTTCAAGTGTACGCATAGCTAAGTAAGCTTCAGGCCTTGCAACTAGAGTGGGCACACGATAAGAAATGCTGATGTATATATTTTCTGCGCGAGGATTTTCTTGTTCCAACGTCATCGCTAGACCTTCACGATCAGGTTCAGAGATACGTACACGTGCTGGCAATTCTTTTGGACTAATATTGGAAAATTGTTTTTCGATCATTGGCAATACATATGCTAAATCATATGGGCCAATTACAACTATTGTAGCGTTATTTGGAACATACCACTTACTATAATGGGTTTTTAATGCTTCGATAGTATAAGCCCTTATGTGCGATTCATAACCGATAGGAAATATTCCATAAGGATGCGCTATATACATAGAGCGTCGCCAAATTTCTGCAGCGCTACGAAAAGGATGATTACCTAGGCGTTGCTGACGCTCTTCTAGGACAACTTTTTGCTCAGATAAGAACTCATCTTCATTTAAGATTAAATTTTCCATGCGATCTGCCTCGATATCGAGGGCTGTTTCTAAGCGTTCAGCAGGCAAAGAAAAAGTATAAATAGTTGTGTCAAAACTAGTTTGTGCATTGAAAATCCCACCACAACTATTAAGGATGCTATCGATTTCTCCTTTAGGATATTTTGAAGATCCTTTAAACATCATATGCTCTAGCATATGTGATAAGCCCACTAAATGAGCAGGATCATCCGCTGTACCAACATCATATTTTGTAAAAACATTGACGGATGGCAATAAGGGATTTTGAAAAACAATAACTTTCAACCCATTTGTTAAAGTAGCCGTTTGAGGAATGATTTTTGAATACAATGAACCAAAGCAAAAGCTTATAAGCAGCGCTAGAATATATTTCATTTACCCACCGTAAATACAACAAATTGATCTGGCTTTAAGAATTTTTTAAACGCATTGTTCACATCATCAACTGTTAATGCTGATACTTTTTCAATAAGTATTTTATGAAAATCTAGCGGACGACCTTCTTTTTGATATTTTGTTAATCTTGCCGCAATATGACCCGTTGAAGCGAAAGAGCGCTTATAGTTTCCAAGAAAACTTTTTTTCACTATATCAACTAAATCAGTAGAAAATCCATTTTGACAAATATCAGTTAAAACCCCTTTAATCGCTTCCTTGGTCTGCTCTACTGTTTCTGTTTGAGTAGAAGTTGCAATGCAAAAAACGTTATAATGATCTTGCATTGAAAAACCTGCCCCGATCCCATAAGTCAGACCTTTTTCTCCACGAACTTTTTTCCATAAGACACCTATTCCTGGATTACCCAAACAACCCATTGCAATTTGTAATGCAAAAAAATCTGGATGATGCACATCTATTCCGTCATGCACCATCTGAATTACAGTCTGTGGCACTGGAAAACTTTGTGTATATTCCTTATAAGGACCAACTAACTTCACATCCTGTGGCAAATGGATTTTCAAAGTTTTTGGCAAAAGTGAAATGATATCAGAAACTTGCGCTATAAGATCTTCCTCATTGATGTCACCACATGCCGAAACAATAAGATTTTCTTGAGCAAAATGAGCATTCATATATGATTTCAAGTCAGCACTGCTAATATTTTTTAAGCTTGCAAGATAGGTTGTTTGCAAGGTCCCATAAGGGTGATTAGGTAAAATAGTTTTTTTTACTAATTCACCTAATTGAGAATTTGGTGATTGCAGTGATTGCAAAGTTCCTGCTGTTATTTCACTTTTAAAGCGCAATAAATCTCGATCATTAAATCGCGAGTAAAAAAGAATATCTTTAAGCAAGCAAAAAAGCTCAGCTAATTTATGAGACGGGCATTTTCCGACAATCACAAAATCATCATCATTAACACCAAAAGATACGAGCACATTATGTTGAAGACTATAAGCCTGTAATTGTTCACGCGTCTTTGACGTTGTTGCATCCCCCATAGCCTTAGCAAGTAAAGCAACAAGAGACTCTTTATGCCTTGGCGACAACTTTTCACCTACATTTTTAAAACATAGATTAACAGTAACGACCCCTATCCCTTTAAAAGGAGAGATACGTACTGTTTTTCCAGCAGCCATTAAATCTTTGACAACAACGTTAAAACTATCTTGTTGATCCGCAAACAAAAAAGCAACGATGCAAGAAAAGCCGAAGAAGATACTCTTTATCATCTGCGCTCTCTAAGCTCTTCTACCCTATCGGCATAAACAATGCCTTTTTCACTATCTTGCTCTACAGCTCTTTGCTCCATATCAATTTCAACTTTTTCTTTCAAACTTTCATGGTGTTCAGAAGATTCATGTTTCAGTTGCTCGTTCAATTTTGCAACAGGACGTTCACCAGCAGCATTTTTGTCAGAGTTTATAGACTTAGCATTTTTGACAAATTCTTTTTTCCAAGCGCTAAGCTTTTTGTCTAAGGCGCCATGGCCTTCCTCTTCTGATTCGTTATCAACTTGTTCACGTACGGAATCATCAGCAGAACCAGTTTCATTCTTCAAAGCATCTTGGCTTGCCTTAGAAAGGACAGCTTCCGATTCTCCGCCACCAGCAACTCGCTTAGCTTTTTCAGCAGATGGATTTAAAGGCATACTCTTACCGTCTTTGTCTTTGGTACGAGGTGGCATAAGTTTGTAATTTGGCGGCACATCAAGGGGATCATTTTGCTTAATATTAAACTCATCAGCCTGGTAATGGTCCATACCCAACGTGCTCTTTACGCTTTCACAGGCAATCAAAAGCAGAGAAATTATAACTAAAATAAGTGCGTTATTCATACGAACTATAATGATATTTTGCTGTCTACAATGTAGGAAAGGCTTGAGAAAAATGCAAGGTGTAAAGACATACTGCTAAATTATTTGCCTGTAAGATCATCAATGGTTTTTACACGCACTTCGTGACGCCCTCCCGATTCAAAAACTGTAGATAAGAAAGCCTGAACCATTTCTTGGGCTTGATCAAATGATGTGTAATCAGCAGCAAAACATAAAATATTTGCATTGTTATGGCTACGTGCACTCGTGGCCATTAGCTTATTAAAACATAAAGCTGCGTAAACACCTTTATGACGATTTGCTGCGATTGATACGCCAATGCCACTGCGACAAATAAGAATGCCAAAATCTACTTCATGATTTTGGACTTTTTTAGCAACAGCATGAGCAAATTCAGCATAATTTGAGCTATCGTCATTAAATGCCCCAACATCAACCCATTTAATTTCACCCTTAGCTATTTTAATTTTTTCTTTAAGGGTATACCCTCCGTGATCAGCTCCAATTGCAATACGCATAATATTACCCATTCTAAAATGTTGCTTGCACAAGTAATTTGTACTAACCTTGCGAGTGTTTTGTAAAAACATGCTGCATTTTAATTAGCAGCTTTAAATATACCCTACAAATTTTTTAATAAAGCGGTCAATAATGCAAGATGTAATTCGAATTCGTGGCGCTCGTGAGCATAACTTAAAGAATATCAGTGTTGATATTCCACGTGACAAATTAGTGGTCATTACTGGACTTAGTGGGTCTGGAAAATCCTCACTCGCCTTTGATACATTGTATGCAGAAGGTCAGCGCCGTTACGTTGAAAGTTTATCAGCGTATGCCAGGCAATTTCTGCAGTTAATGCAAAAACCTGACGTAGACTCTATAGAAGGGTTAAGCCCAGCAATTTCAATTGAACAAAAAACAACATCAAAAAACCCAAGATCAACGGTTGGAACAGTCACTGAATTATACGACTATCTACGATTATTATTCGCTCGCGTAGGTATACCGCACTCACCAACAACCGGACTTCCTATTGAAGCGCAAACAATTAGTCAGATGGTTGACCGTATCCTCGAGCTTCCTGAAAAAACTAAGATTATATTGCTTTCTCCTATAGTGCGTGATCGCAAGGGTGAATATAAAAAAGAGATTACAGAACTACAAAAAAAGGGGTTTCAACGAGTTTATATTGACGGAAAAATTTACTCTATTGAAGAAGCGCCTTCCCTTAATAAAAAAGTAAAACACACGATTGCAGTAGTAATTGATCGCTTAGTAATGGCAGATAATGCGGATCTAAAAACACGTCTAGTAGATTCTATTGAAACAGCAACCAAAATAAGTGATGGACTACTTTGGGTACAAAATGCTGATACCCAAAATATTACAACATATTCTTCAAAATTTGCGTGCCCTGTATCGGGCTTTACCTTAGAAGAAATTGAGCCCCGCTTATTTTCTTTTAATAGCCCTCATGGAGCTTGCTCTACTTGTGATGGCTTAGGTATAGAAATTATTTTTGATGAACAACTTGTTGTTCCAAATTCTGACTTAAGCTTACGTGAAGGAGCAATTGCTCCTTGGTCAGCGCAAGAAAATGCAGCTGTTAGTAAGCGAGGTCAAATGACATCGGAATACTATGCCCAAGTACTGGATGGAATTGCTCACTATTTTGGAGAAAGCACAACGATCCCATTCAAAGACCTTTCAGAAAACTTAAAAAAAATAATTTTATATGGTTCGGGCACTGAAATTATTCCTATTGTATACAACGATGGCGTTCGAAAATATATTTCAAAAAAGCCTTTTGAAGGAATTATTCCAAATTTGAAGCGCCGCTGGTTAGAAACAGAGAGTGATTGGACGAGAGAGTTTTTACGAAGGTTTCAAAATGAGACACCTTGTCATTCGTGCAAAGGACATCGACTAAAGGACGAAGCGTTATGCGTTAAACTTGCAGAGCTGCACATTGGTGAGGTTTGCAGTTTTTCCATAAAAAACGCTCTAAAATGGTTTGAAGAGCTTGAGCTAACGAAAAAACAACAGGAAATTGCCGATAAAATATTACGAGAAATTCATAATCGATTAAAATTTCTTATTGATGTAGGTCTAGACTATTTAACCCTTTCAAGAGCTGCGGGTACTCTCTCAGGCGGAGAAAGTCAACGTATTCGTTTAGCTTCACAGGTAGGATCTGGGCTTACGGGCGTATTATATGTTTTAGACGAACCCTCAATTGGATTACATCAACGTGACAATGATCGCTTGCTTGATTCGTTACGCAATTTACGTGATTTAGGAAATACGGTTGTTGTAGTAGAGCATGACGAAGATGCTATACGTACTGCTGATTATGTCATTGATATGGGGCCAGCTGCTGGAATACATGGGGGAGAAATCATTACTAAGGGCTCTCCTCAAGACATCATGTCGTGCTCAAAAAGTCTAACAGGTCAATACTTAAAAGGCACAAAATCTATTGCCATACCAGCAAATCGCAGAACGGGACATGCAGAAAAATTTTTAAAAATTACCGGCGCAAAAACCAACAACTTAAAAAATGTTGATGCCACATTCCCATTAGGAACGTTTACTTGTGTTACAGGCGTTTCTGGAGGTGGAAAATCAACTCTTGTAATAGAGACTTTATATAAAGCCCTAAATCGCCAGTTTAATCATGGCAGAGAACTTCCAGGAATACATAAAACATTAGAAGGCTCTGAATATATAGATAAAGTTATTGATATTGACCAATCTCCCATTGGGCGTACTCCAAGATCAAATCCCGCTACATATGTTGGCTGTTTCACACCCATTCGTGAATGGTTTTCAGGCATGCCAGAAGCAAAAGCACGCGGATATACACCAGGTCGCTTTTCTTTTAACGTTAAAGGCGGACGATGCGAAGCTTGCCAAGGTGATGGGGTTGTAAAAATTGAAATGCACTTCTTGCCTGATGTATACGTAGAATGCGATCAATGCCATGGGAAACGATATAATCGTGAAACGCTAGAAATTACATACAAAAACAAAAGTATTGCGGATGTATTAGACATGACTGTTGAAGAAGCAACAGACTTTTTTGAAAATAACCCTGCTGTCGCTGAAAAATTACGCGCCCTTAAACAAGTAGGACTTGGTTACATAAAAGTAGGACAGCAAGCAACAACTCTTTCAGGTGGAGAAGCTCAGCGGGTAAAATTAGCAAAAGAATTATCACGACGAGCAACAGGAAAAACTTTATACATTCTTGATGAGCCAACCACAGGATTGCATTTTGAGGATATAAGAAAATTACTAGAAGTTTTGCACCACCTAGTAGACCAAGGAAATACCGTTCTTGTGATTGAGCATAACTTAGAAGTGATCAAGACTGCCGATTGGATTATTGATATGGGACCTGAAGGAGGAGATGACGGTGGTGACATTATCGCAACAGGCACTCCCGAAGAATTAGCTTGTGTTGCAAAAAGTTACACAGGTAGATATCTAAAGCCATATCTAAAAACCAAAGCAGTAAAAGCTTAAGCGATATCGCTTGATAGATTCTCATCGTATAAAGAAGAAATTATTCCTTCGAAAAGGAATTGACAATCCCTAAGAAGAATCTTCTATACTGAAAAAAGAAATAAAAATACCAAAAAACTGAAAAAATCAGTTTATATGGTGTTTAAACAATAAAATTTATAAATTAAAATTAAGAGAGGGCCTGTCATGAATCATTTTCCAATTTTGAGCAAAGAGTCCGTTAAGTTATGTGAAGCAGATTATCTAAAAACAGCTGGCTTGGATGAAGATAGCCTAATAGAACTTACAGGTTTTGCATGCGCAAAAGAAATTTTAAAACATTACGGCCCTTTCTCTAGCGATCATATCGTTGTATATGCAGGGCCCGGAAAAAATGGAAAAGATGGTATCGCAACTGCTTTGTTTTTAGCTCCTCATGCAGAAAAAATAAGCATTTTCATGCCTATTTTACCTTCTCAATGTATTTCTAACCTAGACCTAACTCAAATTAAAACTTTTTACCCCAACATCGAATTCACAAATACGCCAGTTTTTGGTGACATTCATATAGATGCACTATTTGGCATTGAGCTGAATAAAAAACCTGACGATACTTTTGAACAATTAATAAGAATGCTCAATCAAAAACCTGATCCAATTATTTCAATTGATGTACCAAGCGGAGTAGATGCTGATACTTCTGAAAGCGCTGGAGAATTTG
>CANKYV010000039.1 GCA_947487955.1 Alphaproteobacteria bacterium | reverse complement strand
GTAGTGTTGACCACAACGTTTTGCAGCTTCTTTTACAATATCTGAACCTTGAACTTTCGTACCAACAAAGAGCACGCGTCCGCCTGATTTCACGATATCACGAGCTGCTTCTAATGCACGCTGCAACATTGGAACAGTTTGCTGTAAATCTAAAATGTGAACTTCGCTGCGTTCACCAAAAATGTACGGTGCCATTTTAGGGTTCCAGCGACGAGTGTTGTGTCCGTAATGTACGCCTGATTCTAATAGTTGGCGCATTGTAAATGTTGGCATAGCCATAGATATAGTCTCCTTTGTTTCCGATTAAACCTCATCAGGCCGATACTGCATCGGTGGGCAAGGTCGCCCAAAGCCTGACTGTGATATAGAGTTAATGTATACCACTAGATATGGTTAGATTCAAGTGGGAACAAATTGCTATTAAATTTAGTAATTACTCGACTAGATTGCCACACCTCCTGCGGAGGTTCGCAATGACGACACACTTTTGTCTTCAAGAGACCACCTAGTTGGTCGTGGTGATCCAGTTCTATCGATTTTGAATAGATCCTCACGCCTCCTACGGAGGCTCAGGATGACGATGTCTAATACCTGGAATGGTTCCCCCAGGACGGCGGCGCGTAAATCACGCCCTGCCAGGGATGACACACTGTTTTACTTCAAGTCGACTTGTTGATTCTTCAATCTCAAGGGGAGCTCACCTTCGATCTAAAAATCTGAGATCAGGTTCTCACACAATTTAATTTTTGGCAAAAAATATTTTAGCCCATAGCTCAACGCCTCTTTATGTGCGGGTTTCAGGCTTGGGCTACTTTTTTGTAAAATTCAAAAGCTTGAAGAAACCAACAAATCAACCAAAAGGTTCAACATTAAAAATCTCTGTAGCAGCAGCACCTAATAAAAATAAGGCACTGCAAAACCTTAATAAGGATTGTTGGTTAAATTTACTAGGTGGCACTAAATAAGCTGAAAAATAGCAAATTGAGCTAATGCCACAAAATAACATTGCGTTACGTAGACAATTGATGTGCAGATGTTCTGCCTCAGCGTATGGAGTCCCGGCCCACTGCACAACGGAAGTGGATCGCATGTAATGCCCCATTATTTGCCATGTTATTCGCAGTGCGTAGCAAGTTGACCAGCAAAGGTCTTTATATAATTCTGTGCATTCTGCGTTATTACCGTTGCGCAAATCAATGAAGCTATATGCCAATAAAGGAACTCCCAAAACAACATCAAAAGCTGCAAAAATCTTTGCCGAATTGCAATAATTTTTCCACTCATCAGGATTATGAAAAGCTGATTTTTTAAGATTTTGACACAGCTGCGTAATTTCATCACAGGTTTTGCTGGAGAGACCACAACCATCTGCCACAAGAAAACGGCATTTTGTTATTTGATCGTAGAAACTATGATTAGCTATATCGTCGTTGCACCATGGAGCATAAGAAACTCTTTCAGCATTTTTGGCACAGTAAATTACAACCTCTTGAAGATTTTCCATGACTTTAGTAAAGGCTAGATTCGTTGAGCAATTTGCATGCTCTATAACTTCAGCAATGGTAGTAGAATTATCAATACTCCAAACTTTTGTGATAAGGAAAAGGCAAAATGAAATTTTTCTTTTTACTTCTTCCCAATTCTCAGCTGTAGGAATTTCGGTTGACCACAAGCTGCTTATTAAAAAAACAAAAATCAGGGAAAGTAAGCATTTCATAAAATGACTCGAAGAGAATAATTACACTACTAATAGTGTGACTGAAATTTTTTGAGGTCGTCAACTTCGTTACAGTGACGAATTTTCTATAAGACATTTTTTAAATAGATAACATACACTGGATTCCACGCAGGCAATGCCTGCTGGAATGACGAGGTATTATAGAACCAACAGGCTTAAGGGATTTTCGATGTAGCCTTTAAAGGCTTTTAAGAAACCAGAGCCCACGGCGCCATCGAGTACCCGGTGATCAATTGATAGAGTACAAGTCATCATGTTTGCAGCGATAAGATTGCCATTTTTTACAATTGGACGTTGTTCACCAGCACCCACAGCTAAAATGCAAGCCTGAGGGGGGTTAATGATGGCATCAAAATGTTTAATGCCGTACATACCAAGGTTTGAAATGGTAAAACTGCCACCTTGATAAGCCTCTGGAGGCAACTTCCCTGCCCTCGCTTTTTCAGCCAAATCTTTAACCTCAAGGCTTATTTCGCTGAGGGATTTTAAGTTTGCGGCTTTTACAATTGGAGTTACAAGACCTCCATCAATAGCAACAGCCACACAAACATCTGCTTGGTTATAGCGGCGCACATAATCACCATGAAAGGTTACATTAGCATCGGGCTCGTCCATAAGCGCTAAAGCCGTGGCTCGTACAATAAAATCATTTACGGAGAGTTTAACCTTAGCATTTGGCATGGCATTGAGCTTCGTTCTGAAACTCAATAATTCATCAATTTCACAATCAATCGTTAAGTAAAAATGCGGAATCGTTTGTTTGGCTTCAGTTAAACGCTTAGCGATAGTTTTTCGCATACCGTTGATCTTAATATCTTCGAAAGCGCTATCTGAATAAGTACGTGTAGGGGAAGATTTAGCATTTTCTAAATCATTTTTAACAATGCGCCCACGCGGACCTGAGCCTTGAATTTGACTTAAGTTAATGCCTTTTTGAGCAGCTATTCTTTTAGCCAAAGGACTTGCAAAGATTCTTTCCCCGTCATTGCGAGCCATCGAAGAGGGCTTGGCAATCCCGTTAGTATCATCATGGTTAGTTTCACTGGATTGCCGCGTGCTATCAGTCCTCGCAATGACGGGTATCTCAATAGTGATGGAAGAAGCATCTTCTCCGTCTTCTAAAATCATCGCAATTAATGAATTAACCTTAACGGCATCGGTACCAGCAGGGATAACAATTTTACCAAGAACGCCTTCATCTACCGCTTCAACTTCCATGGTTGCTTTATCGGTTTCAATTTCAGCGATAACTTCACCAGCCTTGATTTTATCACCCTCATTTTTTAGCCATTTAACAAGATTACCCTCTGTCATGGTTGGGCTTAGAGCAGGCATCAAAACTTGGATAGGCATATTAGTCCTTATAGCAAACGGTTTTTACAGCTTGAACAATTTTTTCAACATTTGGCAATGCTAATTTTTCGAGGTTTGCTGCATATGGTAAGGGTACGTCTTCAGCACAAACACGAAGGGGAGGAGCATCTAAATAATCGAAAGCTTTATCGCAAGCCAAAGCACAAATTTCCGCCCCAATACCTGCAAATGGCCACCCTTCTTCGATGTTTACTAGACGGTTAGTTTTACGAACGGATTCTAAAATTGTTTCCGTATCTAGAGGGCGAATTGTACGTAGATCAATAACTTCAGCATCAATTCCCATTTGCGCTAAAATTTCAGCAGCTTCTAGAGCATGGCGGACACAAATAGAAAATGCCGTTAAAGTGACATCGGATCCTTGACGTACAACGGCAGCTTTGCCGATAGGAACGATATGATCTTCGTCATCTGGCACTTCAAAACTTGAGCCATAAATTAGTTCGTTTTCTAAAAAAACAATAGGATTTGGATCACGAATAGCTGATTTTAAAAGACCTTTAGCATCTGCCGCGCTATAAGGCGCTACAACTTTAAGGCCTGGAACATGCGCGTACCAGCTAGCAAAACATTGAGAATGTTGCGCCCCCACTCTAGCAGCTGCCCCGTTGGGGCCACGGAATACAATTGGACAACCCATTTGCCCGCCTGACATATAAAGAGTTTTAGCAGCAGAGTTAATAATGTGGTCAATTGCTTGCATGGAAAAGTTGAAGGTCATGAACTCAACAACGGGTTTTAGTCCCAAGAAAGCAGCGCCAACACCAAGTCCTGCAAAACCATGCTCAGTAATAGGCGTATCAATAACCCGCTTTTCTCCAAATTCTTGTAAAAGACCTTGGGTTACCTTGTAAGCACCTTGGTATTGAGCGACTTCTTCACCCATGACAAAAACATTGTTATCACGGCGCATTTCCTCAGCCATAGCATCACGCAGAGCTTCACGTACTGTTAGTGTTGCCATTTACGCCTCCACCAAAATATCAGTATAAAGCTCTGATTCATCAGGTTCTGGTGATTTTTGAGCAAATTCAATGACGTCTTTCATAATGTCTTTTACACGTTTTTCAATGCTTTCAAATTCAGCTTCTGTGATTTTTCCTGAAGTTAGACCAAGGTTTCGCACAGAATCAATAGCATCGTGTTGCGTTTTTACTTCTTCAACTTCTTCTTTAGTGCGGTATTTCGCTGGATCAGACATCGAATGCCCACGATAACGATAGGTTTTAAAATGAAGAAGTACTGGACCTTGACCAGAGCGTGCATGTTCTAACGCCCATTCAGCGGCTTCTCGCACTTGGAGTAAATCCATTCCATTGACGACTCGTCCTGGAATGCCCCATGGTTCACCACGGTTTTCAAAATTTGGATTAGAAGTTCCACGAGCCGTTGAAGTACCCATAGCGTATTCATTATTTTCAACAACAAATACTACTGGTAATTTCCATAGCGCTGCCATGTTTAAAGTTTCATAGACTTGACCTTGGTTAACGGCACCATCACCAAGATAAGAAACGCAAACACCATTATCGCCTTTGTATTTGTGCGCAAAAGCAAGCCCAGCTCCAATTGGCACCTGAGCACCAACAATGCCATGACCACCGTAAAAACCTTTTTCACGACTAAACATGTGCATAGAGCCGCCTTTACCTTTTGAATAGCCACCTGATCGCCCGGTTAATTCGGCCATAACACCACGAGGATTCATATCGCAAGCCAGCATGTGGCCATGATCTCGATAGGAGGTAATAACTGTATCTTGTGATTGCATAGCTGATTGAATACCAACCACAACTGCTTCTTGACCAATATAGAGGTGGCAAAAACCACCAATAAGCCCCATTCCGTAAAGCTGTGCCGCGCGTTCTTCAAAACGACGAATCAAAACCATTTGCTCATAGGCTTTTAGGAATGCTGCAGAATCAAAAAATCCAAATTGACCTGTATTTTTAACCGAAGAAGTAGCTCGTGCCACGCTTGACATGCCTACCAAAAAATTTAAACACTAGGGTGTATTATTACAAAAACCACACAGATTTTGCAAGGTTTTTAAGGCAAGGGAGCTGTAGGTATACCCTGAATGACTATGCCAGGAACGACAAGCTCCTTCGAAATACGCTTTTTAAAATTTCATTTATCACCAAGAATAGAACCGAACAACCTACTTTTTAAAAGACATTTTATGTAAGAATTTTAGCGCCATCTATTTTTAATCAAAAAATAAAAGCAGCAAAATTGCTATAGTATTGCGTTACAAGTGGACTAGCTAAATAAAAAACTGTTCGTTGTTCCTGTTAATAAAAATACCATTCCGAATGTGGAAAATAATGAACGCAACGTAGGATCTACGAGTTGATTGCTAAACATGCATATACTTCCTGTAGCGTATAGAAATGCTTGTTGGCGCTGATGAAAAATCAATTTCTTTAAAAGTTTTGTCTCTTCTTCACCTGCACAATCAGCGCAGTATTTAGGCTGATTCCAGTCGAAACTTATTGAAGCATAAATACACGCGCAATAAAAAGTAGAGAATGCAACTAAAGGTTGTGCTTCTGAAAAACCATCGAATAAGCAAGGCACAACATTTGCAATGAGAGAAGCGCCACTTTGTACCTTGCCGATGATTTTACATATTTCTATGCTCTCAGTAACATTAATTGGCGTGCGCACATATGCTGGATCTAGATCTGCTGATAAAAAAGTATCAATAATATTGTCCATTGCTTTCAATGGAATTAGGCAATAGCAAAAGCACACGGCCTGAAGAATAACTTTCAAAAACATCTTTAAGTAGAAAAAATTTTCTTTATTATTAGAATGGTAGAAGCGATTGGAAAAACAAGTCAAATGTCTTATACCATTTTCCATAAATACATAGACCCCCGGACTGCGTCGCTTTGCTCCTTGCCAGGGGCGACATATATACTTTTGCTGCCAGCCCCCTGCCAAGAGCTTTAGGCCGAATGTGGGAATCTATTAAGCGAAGATATTTATTGGAAATGGTATTAATCAAATTCTTTTAAATTATCATGGTAAATTTATAGGCTTATCCATACGCGTTATCTATAATTCCAGCGAGCAACAAAAATGGAGCTCCAAAGTAAGCATGATCACATTGATTTGCGTCTAATATTCCGTCAATCAAGAGAAAAGAGCTTGCTGCCGCGTAAGCAAGGCTTTTCATAAAATATTTGTTTTGATTTCCATTGTGCAAAAAAGCACTCTCTCGGCACTTGAAGGAATCGTACAACCCACAAAATACTGCATAAAATGCAGTAGGAATACCGACATAGACAGAATCAGCAAAACCCGTTAAAGCTATTCCAAGGCACAAACTGGTAGCTCCACGAACAGACACGTTATTAGCTATTCTGCCATTATTTTGAATTTCAAAAAGTTGATTATATTCAACTCCGACTACATTTGATGAAAAGAAAAATGTTGAGAAAAGGAAACTGTACAATATCGTTTTTAAAGTCATGTTATAAGAAAATTTTACTATTATTAGAAATAATATGAAAATAAAATTAAAAAAATTGCAATAAGATTTTATGTCACAAGAAGCTAATTCTACCAGCACTCCTCCAGTATTGCTCCAAAAACATGTTCTTCAATGCGTTTTTTAGTGCTGACTGTCACGTCGTATGGCAATTGATCAACATCAAACCAGCGAGTTTCAGCTATTTCACGATCAAAAAAATCGTTTTGTTGAAGAAGATCTACCTTGAATAACAAAACATAGTCATCCCAACCTGGTTTGGTATTGTAGTAAGCAGCTAGCAATTTCACGGGCTCTGCTGCTACTCCTCCAACTTCTTCACGAACTTCCCTGATCACCGCTTGATGCGTAGATTCAAAAGAATTAACCCCTCCCCCTGGGAAGTACCACCCATCAATGTACGTATGTCGGACTAACAAAATTTTGTTATCTTTCAGAATAAGTGCACGTACACCAACAGTTTTGATTCTGAATGCATAAAAGAGATGACGCTTGAAAAAATTATAAATTTTAAAAAGCTTATACAACACAAATTACTCTAAGACAGCGTTCAGAAGAGTTTTAGTATATGCATGTTGAGGCTTTTCAAAAATTTCTTGGGATTTTCCCTGCTCAACAATTTGTCCTTGATGCATCACAATCATTCTATGAGCCATGGCACGAACAACTTTCAAATCGTGGCTAATAAAAATATATGATAGGTGCAAATCTTTTTGTAATTTTCGCAATAAATCTAAAATATCTGCCTGAATCGAGCGATCAAGAGCGGATGTTGGTTCATCGAGAATAACCAATTTTGGATTAAGCACAAGTGCGCGTGCAATAGCCACACGTTGGCGTTGTCCACCTGACAATTCATGAGGGTAACGACTTAATAATTCAGCTTGAAGACCCACTTGCTCTAGGGCTTTTTCTGCTCGTTGTTGCAACGCATCTTTTGGCAAATTTGATTCATGAATTTTTAGCCCCTCACATACCACATCAAGAATAGAAAAGCGTGGATTTAGAGAACTGAAAGGATCTTGAAAAATGATTTGTAAATCCTTACGAAGAGAACGCATTAGCTTTAAGGATTTTGGTAACTCTTTACCCAAAAACACGACCTTACCGCTTGAGCCCACAAGCCTTAAAATCGCAAAAGCCAACGTTGACTTTCCTGAACCACTCTCACCCACTACACCTAGGGTTTCCCCTTGCTTTAGGGATAGTGATACTTGATTTACGGCAACTTTTGGAGGGATTTTTTTAAAGCTAAACAACGCCTTATTCTCAAATGCAACTCGCAAATTACTAACTTCCAGCTGAGTAGATACATTTTTTGCAAGTGGCTCTGGAGAACCTGTAGGCTCACAAGCAATTAAGCGTTGGGTATATTCATGTTTTGGAGCACGAAATACGTCATGGGTACTGCCACATTCAACAATTTTTCCGTGGTGCATTACTGCAACCTGATGCGCCAAGTGTTTGACCATGCTTAGATCATGGCTAATAAGCAGCATTGACATACCAAGATCTGCTTGTAATTTTTGCAGTAATTTGACGATGCCTGCTTGGATAGTCACATCTAAAGCAGTAGTTGGCTCATCTGCTATTAATAAATCAGGATTACAAGCTAGCGCCATCGCAATCATCACACGTTGGCGTTGACCACCAGACAATTGATGAGGGTAAGCATCTAAACGCGTAATTCCTTCGGTAAATTCAACTAATTCAAGTAATTCTTTAACACGTTCTAAAGCTTGCTTTTTTGAATATCCCAAATGCAAGCGTACCGTTTCAGCAATCTGTTTACTAATAGTGTGCAAAGGGTTAAGCGCCGTCATAGGTTCTTGGAAAATCATACCGATGCGACGTCCACGAATGTTACGTAATTGCTGGTCTGAAAGGTCTAAAAGATTTTGATTATCAAAAATTATTTCACCCGAAGGGTGACTAGCCATAGGGTATGGCAATAATTTCAAAATAGAAAAAGCAGTAACAGATTTTCCTGAACCACTTTCACCAACCAATGCTAGCGTTTCTTTAGGCTGCACAGAAAAACTCACCCCTTGCACTGCATCAACCACAGGGCGACCAGAAGGAGAAAACCTAACGGAGAGATTTTTAATATTTAGTAATGACATGAACGAACTATGCCATAAAAATTATCAATGTTGCAAAGACCAATAAAAAGCCAGCAAGAAAAATTATAAAACTGTTTATAAATTTTATAATCCTATAGTAAATTACTAAATAATAATTAATTATTATTTAATTTCTTTTTGGGAGAATATTTCTATCAATTAATTTTTGAAAGATAGGAATATGACGAAGTATTTAAAAAAATCACGACTAAAAATATTTACAAAATGGTGTGTAGCCATTGCTATGGTAATGTTATTATCTGCTGGTCTTGAGGCGAGTTATCAGGTCGAGACTATAGCAGGAAGTGCTGGAGATGCGGATGATGTTGATGGAACAGGTGGTGCAGCACGATTCAGCCTTCCCCAAATGCTTTCCATAGATTCTTCTGGCAATCTTTATGTGCCTGATATAAATCGTTCTTTGTCATGGGAGCAATATTATCCTATACGAAAAATAGCAACCGCTGGGAGTGTATATGATGTCTCTACCCTTGGTTATGTTTCTCATGGCCTAGATTTTCCCGCAACTACAACTACGTTATACAAGGGAGATATATTGGTTGCTGATTCGTTTGGAAGTATTGGTATAATTGATGAATATGGAAACAAGACAGATATTCGTTCAGGTAACTGGGGGTATAATGCTGCTAATTTTGTAGTTGATGCGGGAGATAATATCTATTTCACCGATAATAGCCAAAATTACGTAGGTTTAATCACGTCTGCAGGTGCTGTTAGTACTTTTGTGAGCGGCCTTAATACACCGCAAGGTATCACTATAGATACTTCCGGGAACTTGTATGTGGCAAACAGTGGAGATAATACTATCAAGAAAATCAATCCAACCGGTACAATATCAACTATCGCAGGTATCTCAGGATCATCTGGCTCTGCTGATGGAGACGGCTTAACAGCTGCTACATTTAACAACCCTTTGGGCATTACTGCTGATGCATCAGGAAACCTTTTTGTTGTAGACCAAGGCAATAATACTATCCGTAAACTTACAAACAATAGCGGTGTATATACTGTTTCAACAATTGCTGGTTTAGCAGGATCATCTGGTTCAAGTGATGGACTAGGTTCTGCAGCACTATTCAATAATCCTACTGGTATTGCCGTTGATGCACTTGGTAATGTTTATGTGTCAGATACAAATAACGATACTATCCGCAGACTCTTTCTAAACGTCCCCACTTTAGAAATCAACTTTACTAACAGCGCAGTAATGGCCGGCCCTGTTACAGGTAAAGTAAAATTTGTAGGCAGTTCAAGTTCTGATGTTTGTACGTTCAGTGGTTCTGCCACCGATGATGCACAAGTAACCGTAGGTAAAGTAGCGATAAGTTCTGCAGCACCTATTGCGAGTGGAAAATCTATGCACTTAAACGGTGGTGATCTTATTGCCACTGCAGGGTTTGAATTACCAACAGTTACGATGGATCAAGCTGGTGCATTAGATGTTAATACCAATAGTACTGTTGGATTAAAAACCCTTACCGGAAGTGGTGCATTAACGATTGCCACAACAAATTCAGGTACTGGGGATGTTCACTTAGAAGATCTTTCAGCAAACACTGGGGGT
>CANKYV010000038.1 GCA_947487955.1 Alphaproteobacteria bacterium | reverse complement strand
ATAGCCTGTGGAACCCTTTATTCGTCCCACCGACTCTCTTACCTTTCACAAATTCTTCTTTACTTTTCAAATAGCATCCGTAAAACCTTCCGTCTCACGTCCACATAATCTAGTCATTACTACCTACTTTGTCAACATCCTTTTTACTGAAAATTAACAATATTTTGCATACCTTCGCCCCAAACGCAGCTCACCATTACCTGGATGATCTAATACACCTAGCGTTTCAGCCTCAAAAGCAAAGCCACAGCGCTCTGCAACTTTAATACTTTTTGTATTTTCGCTATCGCATAGAATTACAAACTTTTGTGCTTTTAGTTGGGTAAACGCAAAATTGATCAAAGCATTAACGGCTTCTGTAACATAACCATTCCCCTGATATTGTGCCGCACACCAATAGCCTACATTCATGCGCCTAATTTTCCAGTTGATATCGCTGATTCCTACCCCACCAATAATTTGCCCATCCAAACAAACAACAAAGTGAAATGCTTTGCGCAAAATATAATCTGCATAAAAGGTACGTACGGTTATTTCACTGTCATCTTCACATTGCACAGAATTAACCCATGGAAGCCATTGCTTTAGCATTTCACGACTCTGATTAATTTGAGCAAAAAGCTGCTTACCATCGCCCGGCTGCATAGGGCGAATAACAAGTCTTTGCGTTACAATGGGTAACGATAAATCAAGAAGAATAGGTGACATCGCGCACCTTACTTTAATTTTCCACGTGTTGAATAGGTTTTTCGACTTTCATGAACTGACAGTACTTCCAATATATCCATGGCAAAGATAAGACATATCCACAAATTGTAACACTTAAGGTTAACCATGGCTCACTGTAAAGACAACCAAGCAAAATCACAACAACAAGCACCACAGGAATTGTATGATGCTGAGAAAGCGGCAATTTTTTCAATGATACAGTTGGTACACGACTTACCATTAACCAACCAACACACACCATAACTACAGCAACACTCACTGGACTAAAAGACCCAAGCCCAGATAATTTAAAAATTAAAGGACTAAGACATAAAAGCGCCGCTGCAGGTGCCGGCGCACCTACAGAAAAATGCTTGCCCCATGCGGGCATCTTTGATTCGTCATAGGCCATCACATTAAATCTAGCCAAACGCAAAACCATACACACGCAAAAGAACAAAATCACAGCCCATCCAGGATTCCCAAGACTATGCAGTGAAAAAAAGTACATAACAAAAGCAGGAGCTATTCCAAAGTTAATAACATCAGCAAATGAGTCAAGCTCAGCCCCAAAATGACTAGCTGTTCCAAGCAAACGTGCAAGCCTGCCATCAACACCATCAAGAAATGCAGCTAATAAAATAGCAAAAATTGCCGCTTCCCAATTTTCTTGCAGAGCAAAACGAATCCCCGTTATACCTGAACACAACGCAGTCACGGTAATAATATGCGGCAGAAGTGCTGTAAAAGGTTCAACTTTTATACGGCGCTCACCCAATTTCTTACGCAACCGCCCTTTAAGAAGCCCCTTTTTCTTTTGAACCGGGTCCTTTCGTCTGACCACCATTAACGTTTTACCCCACGCCTTGCGGGTTCTGCATTATTTAAATCAAGCAATACTGTTTCACCCGCAATCATGCGTTGTCCCTCAACAACAAGAGGTTCCATACCTTCAGGCAAGTAAACATCCATACGGCTACCAAATCGAATCAAACCAAATACTTGACCTGTTTCAACTGCTTCGTGTGACGTAATATCACAGCGAATACGCCTTGCAATTAGTCCTGCAATCTGAACAAACG
Source organism: Alphaproteobacteria bacterium (assembly GCA_947487955.1). Taxonomy (GTDB): domain Bacteria; phylum Pseudomonadota; class Alphaproteobacteria; order Paracaedibacterales; family CAITNM01; genus CAITNM01. The sequence continues at coordinate 8,983 of CANKYV010000038.1, read as the reverse complement.
CGATTCGCTCACCAGTACTAGCATCAAGCACAATAGTATTGCGTTCATTTTTATCGCTAGCCTTGTCAAAAGAAGCATTTAAAAATTGACCCTCATGGTAAATAACCTTACGCACCACTCCTGCAACAGGAACACGGTTTACGTGAACATCAAACACGTTAAGAAAAATACTTACGCGCACACGCTCTTTTTTGCCCATTTCATATTCTGCAGGTGGCACAACTGACATAATTTGGCACACAATTCCATCGGCAGGACTCACAATAAGTCCTTCGCGCATCGGCACAGTTCTTGGCGGGTTCCTAAAGAAGTACATACACCAAATGGTCAAAATAGCACCAACCCACCCTAAATTAGGGTTAATCATTGCCATCACGAAGGCGACTGCTGCAAAAATTGCAATGAACCTCCACCCGTCTGTATGAATAATTTGTAAAATATTTGGCATTTTTAAAAAGCTGTTTTTGTTTTCCTGCCCACTACAGTGCCTTGATTGCACTGAATGTTCAAGATAGATTTCACAATTAATAAATATTAAAAATATAAATAATTTAATGATATTAATACTTATTTAATCAACATAAGTTATATTTATAAATGAATATATAATAAATATATTGAAAATTATGAGTAAAAAATATTTCTTAAAATTATTTTTTTTAGTTTTGCTTGCAATACAATGCATTAATGCGCATGGAAAAATTGGAATTGTGTTTTTACATGGCCTAAATGGAAGCGCAGAAACATGTAAAGAATGGATTAATTTTGCAATAGAAAAAGGTATCCAGCCTACTACTTCTCAATGCGCTGTATATATCCCAGAGGCAGAGAATCATTCTTGGTTTGATGTAAATCCTTTACTACCTGATTTAATACGCATCTCTGACCCTAAAAACCAAACACCTGAAAATATTGGTGCTCTTTTAAGCAAGATAAAAGACATGGCTCCTCAATTTCAAAATTTAAAGAACGAAATTAAAGAGTTCATAAAGCGAGAAGGAATTGAAATAAAAAATTTGCATTTTGTAGGGTATTCTCAAGGGGGAATTTTAGCACAAATGCTCGCATATTCCCTTCCCTCACCATGTGGCAGCTTATGTTTTGCAGGTTGCCCTTGGGTTTGGATGCCAGGAGAAAATATCCAAAAACCTCGCTCAATTGTCATGGCAATCAATAATGATGATCCTTACTTTGGTCAAATCTATCCTTACTCGCGCGATATGTTTAAGAAAAGAGTTGGCGCATCTTGGTTCAATGCTGCTGTAAAAGAAGTCATTGAAAATGAAGGCGGGCACGATATTTCTCATACTGCAAAAATTGAAGGCGCTAAGCACTTCAAAGAAGTACTGGGATTATCTTCGTAAAAAAATGAATATCAAAATTATGCGTAAAAAATATGACGAAGTATTTGGTATACCTGCATAAAAACACAATGATTTGCAAATTTAATGCGCAACAGACGTATCAACTACTTTCTTTGGTTTCGGTGCTAACCAAATGGCCATTGCTGCAAAAATAAAGGTGCACGATACAACCAAAAAAATATGATTAGTCGCAAGCATAACAGCTTGGGATTGCAGCACTTGATCAAGCATATATAATGCCGTTGTTTGATCAACTTGACTTGCATCTCCTAGCATGGAAGCTATTTGTTCGGGAGGCAGTATTTTATCAACCAAATCATTACGTAAAATATTTGTACGATCTTCCCACGAAGTTGTAACTAAAGACGTTGCCATAGCACCTGCTAAAGTACGTAAAAAGCTCATTAATCCAGCCGCAGAGGCAATCTCTTCAGAATTAACGCTAGCTAATGCCAAAGCCGTTAAAGGCACAAAGAAAAAAGGCATGCCAATTCCCTGCACTAATATAGGTATAGTTATTTGTAGATGGGTCATGTCGGTTGCGCCAAATGAGCGATAAAAAGTAACTAAGCCAAGCCATCCAACCCCTAAAAACACAAGCATTCGCTGATCATATTTTGTCGAGAATTTTGCAGCAACTGGCGCTGCACACACTGCCAAAATCCCAAGTGCTGCCGTTGTGAATCCAGACCAACTAGCTGTATATCCCATATAGTTTTGCAACCATAAAGGTGTTAATACAATTGAACTATTAAAAGCACCAAAAGCTAAGCTGATAGTAAGTACACTCGCAGCATATCCTCTATGACGAAAAATACGGAGGTTAACGATAGGATGATCGTGTGTAAGTTCCCATATCATAAAACAAGCAAAGCCGATAAGAGAAATAATTAATAAGGCCCATATAGTATTTGATTCAAACCAATCGTAGTTCTTACCCTCATCAAGCATAATCTGTAAGGCTGAAACCCAAATAATTAACAGACCAAGACCAATAAAATCCACCTTATTTTTTATTAATGTTGTTTCAAAACGGCGCAGCAAATTAAGCAGTACCCCACTACACACAAGTGCCAAAGGAATGTTTATAAGAAAGATATGTCCCCAACCCCAGTTATCGCAAATATACCCTCCAACAACGGGCCCCATCACCGGCGCAACAAGAGTTGTCATGGCCCACAAACCTAAAGCAGCACTCTTTTTTTCTTTGGGAAAAATTTGCATCAGCAATGTTTGCGATAAAGGCATTAATGGCCCTCCCGCTAAACCTTGCAATACCCTACTGGTTACTAACATTCCAAGACTATCAGAAAAGCCACAAAGAGCAGAAAAAACACCAAACAGCATCATACATGTTGTAAAAACTCGCACTGTACCAAATCGTCCAGCAAGCCATCCCGTCAAAGGCACGGAAATAGCCTCAGCAACAGCATACGACGTAATAACATAAGTGCCTTCCGATAAAGATACAGCAAGGCCCCCCGCAATATTTGAAACAGAAACATTTGCAACAGTCATGTCTAAAACAACAATGAAATTCGCAAACGCTAGCAACATCGCTGCTATAATGAGCTTAGCACCTGTAAGGGGCGTGAGTACTGGGTGTTGATCCGTTTTTTTCATTCTTTATAATCTGAAACGTCAATATCTACCTGCATAGACAAACCAACTTGAAGTGGATGTTCCCTCAATTCTTCAGGATCAAGCTGAATTCTAACAGGAAGGCGTTGCACAACTTTAATCCAATTCCCCGTCGCGTTTTGCGCTGGAATAACAGCAAATGCAGATCCAGTACCACCAGCGATACCAGCAACTTTTCCATGAAAGACTACGGAAGAACCATAAAAATCCGCAGTAAGCTTTACAGGCTGTCCAATCTGCACCTTTCTAAGCTGCACTTCCTTAAAGTTAGCATTAACATGTAACGTTCGGATTGGCACTACTGACATTAAAACAAAACCTGGCTGCACACGTTGCCCTAGCTGCACTTGACGTTTTGCAACCACTCCATCAACAGGTGAGCGAACAATTGTACGCTCGAAATCAACTTCCGCTTGATTAAATGCCGCTTGTGCTGCATCAAATATGGCTTGAGCCACTTTAAAAGCATTTTTGGAATTAGTAACTTCTTCTGCAGAAACGGACCCGGACTTTGCCAGTGCTTCTCTTCGTTCGCTATCTATTTTTGCACGCTCTAAATCAGCCTGCGCCTTATCAAGCTCTGCTTTAGCACGAGCAAGTGCCAACTTGGCATCAGTTTCATCAATAGTAACAAGCACATCGCCAGATTTAACAATATCTGTATCTTTAAAGTGAACCTCTTTTATAGTACCACTAACTGATGAGGACACCTGCGCAATTTCCGCACCAACATAAGCATTATCAGTAGTTATGTGCTTCGAGCCCACAAAAACATAATAAGTCAAAAAAATAAACCCAACTGCCCCTACGAATGCCCCAAGCATTAGAAATAATTTCTTTCTTTTCTCTTCAGGGTTAGCATTCAAAAAATTATGTATTACTTCTCTCATTGCGTTTTTCCCTCATCCATAGGCCTAAATCCTCCACCAAGTGCTTTAATAAGAGCTACATCAAGAATAAATGCCCTTGCTTTTATTTGAGCCATCGCACGCCGGTTAACAATCAAATTATCTTCTGCACGCAAAACATCAAGATAGGTTGAAAGCCCACCATCGTAGCGACCTCTTGAAATTTTATAAGCACGTTCAGCTGCATTTATAGCAGCAGTTGTTTTTGAAGTTCTAACATCCAGAGCTCGGTGACTTGTAATAGCATCAGCAACCTCACGTAAAGCTTGCACAATTGCTGATTCATAAGCAGCTAAACTTGCATCATATTCTGCGCGTGATAATAAATACTGGCTTTCCACACGTTTTTTATCAAAAATAGGCAAGTGAATTGCTGGTCCCAAAGACCCAATTAAAGAGCTGCTTTTCATGAAAGTATCCAACCCCAAAGATTGATGGCCTATATAGCCAGTAAGATTAATATTAGGATAATACCCAGCCTCAGCAATATTAATTTGGCTAGCTACAGATTTCAGCGTTAGCTCTGCTGCTATAACATCGGGCCTTCTGCTGATTAAATCAGCAGGAATAATTGATGGCACCCCAAATGAAGTAATATTTGCTAAATTAGGACGCTCAATTTTTAAAGCACGCAACGGTGTTGCGCCAATAAGAGCAGCAAGACTATTACGTGTTAAACTAATTGTCTCTTCAATCAACGCTAAATCAGCTTCAGCGGCAGCAAGATTTGATCGTGCTTGTTCTACTGTACTTTCATTCTCGAGCCCATTTTTACAACGTTTCTCAAATAATTCAAAAGTTTGCGCACGAACAGAAACTGTTTCAACAGCAACATCAAGTTCTGCATAGTATTGAGCAAGATTTGCATAAAATTCAGCAATTGCTGTACTTAAAATAATTTTAGCTTGAGCTAGCATTAATTTTGCTGCTTCAACATCAGAAACAGCAGCAATGAGTACATCACTATTTTTACCCCAAAAATCAAGCTCATACTCAAAATTTGCACTTACACGTGCCGTACCTCGAAAACCCTTTGGAACAAAAGCAGGAGGCACACCCATATTATAACTTTGGCGATACTTACTCACCGCGCCATCAACAGATGCAGAAGGAAGTAAAGAAGCACCAGCAACTATCGCTATCGCATTTGCTTTTTGAATTCGGGCTACAGCTTCTAAAATGCTAGGTGAATTAGCTAACCCTTCCTCAATTAATGTATTTAATTGTGGGTCTTTGTAGAGTTTCCACCAATCTTGCTCCGGGTAGATGAATTCATTTTTACCCTGCCCTTTATACATAACAAGATCTTTGCGAGGTTCTATTTTAGGGCCTAATTCAGGAGGCACCATACAGCTAGATAACAGAATGGACAGAGAAAAGATGAAGCCAAATCGTGCTCTCACAAGCTTTCGAAAAAAGCTAGATTTAACCAGCTTCTTCAAAGCATACATTGTGTCCAAGGCAACGTTAAACCTTGTATTTAACGTCATTGCGAGCTTTCGAAGAAAGCGTGGCAATCTAGTGAATGTCGCCATTAAACTTATTTCTATGCGTTTTTAACTTATCCCTACCCTACTACAGCAAATCTTTATAAGATATTAACTTTCTCAACCCTAATCTGAATTAGATTTCTACCCTTAAATAAGAATTCGAATCTTCCACTTCCGCCATCTCAGTACCAGTTAAAGCATTAAGCAATTTTGCCGCATTAAAATATTGCAAACTATCACTTAAGTTTGCAGAACTATTAACCATAGCAATAGGCACTTCTGAATTCCAAGCCAAACGCACAGGCAAACTCAAGGAACCAGCCAAATCCAATTTACTTAATATTAGATGGCGCACATTAAACTTTTTAATAAAACTCGTATAGCTTGAAGTTAAACTTACACACCCATCGCAAGGAGCAACTAAAACTGGATCAAAAACAAATTTTTCTACATAGGTGGTAATCCAATCTAAATCTTTTGAATGGCTTAAATTGACCCCCTGAGTATCAATTAGCTTAACAACATCTGTTTGATTTCTAATATTTTCCTGTAGGGCTTTCCAGCCTTCCTTACCAAAGTAATAAGGCACATCCAATTTATGAGCGTATGCTTGCAGCAGACCCTGCCCAGATGTTTTTATAGTATCCATATTATATATTTCAACAGCACGGTCGCGAGCTTTTAACAAAGCGGCTACTTTTGCTAAAATTTGGGTTTTACCAACCCCAAAGGATCCTAAAAAAACAACGGGTTTTAACGATAAGATTTTTCGTATCCATTGAGACTCAAAATTTAAACATTCAGATAAAGATTCCGCAATATTAATGCCTGTAAGTGTTAAATATGGAGATAAACACTTCAACCAAAAATCTTGGAAATCCTGCCCCAGATAGTGCTCTGCGCAAATCTCTTCAACCTTTTTGACAGCTAACAAAGGATTATCAATAAGATTTTTCTCAGCACTTTTAAGTGACGGCACAATAATAGGTTGATCACCTTCAAAAAGCGCCACTGTTACACGCACTTGATCATTAATCTCTTCCGTGCGTTCAATAGCCACCTCTTCACCGAAACGTTTTTTGACTTCTAGTAAAGCCTCATTTAAGGTAGGAGCCGTAATTGTAATTTTTTGCATACGTAAACCAAAATTTTACTGATTGTGAATTATCATAGTACCAGTTTAAGTGTAAGAGTTATTGAATGAGTTTTACAATACGTTTGCTAATTTGGTTCAAGAGCCGACTTGTAGGTCATGATAATTATGGAAATCGCTACTATGAAGAAAAATCTAAGCAAATTTCTAATGGAAGCAAGCCCAGAAGGTGGGTTGTGTATCAAGGAGATTACGAAGCAAGTAAGGTTCCTCCTGAATGGCATGCTTGGCTGCACTACAGGGCAGACCAGCCCCTACAAGGAGAAGTTTACGCTTGGCAAAAACCTCACCAACCTAATTTTACCGGCACCTCACAAGCATATAAGCCTGAACCAAGACAGGAAGCCAAAATTATCAAATTAGCAACAAAGGCAAAGCGTTCATACGAACCTTGGAATCCCAATGGATGAAAAACATTATGAAGTAGTGGCGCAAGAAGAACACCACAATCTTCGCTTAGATAAATTTTTAAGTCTCACCACCCCCCTTAGTAGAACGCGCGTTCAAGATTTATTAAAAGAAAGTGCAATTGAATCTGCCCCCGCAAAACCTCTCGACGCAAATACGAAAGTAAAAAATAGGGAAATTTATACCATAATAGTGCCAACAGCAATTGAAGCGGACCCCATACCACAAGATATTCCTTTGGATATTTTATTCGAAGACGAACATCTTTTAGTCATTAATAAACCAGCTGATTTTGTTGTACATCCCGCCCCTGGGCATTACGATGGTACTTTAGTTAATGCATTACTACACCATTGTGGTGATAGTCTATCTGGCATTGGTGGCGTGAAACGCCCTGGCATTGTCCATAGATTAGATAAAGACACAAGTGGCATCCTTGTGGTTGCAAAAACTGATGAAGCCCACCAGGGATTATCACAGCAATTTCATGATCGCTCGGAACAATTAGAAAAAATCTATTGGGCGATTGTGTGGGGATCCCCCTATCCAACATCTGGAATGATTGATGCACATGTAGGAAGACACCCAAAAGACAGGCAAAAAATGGCCGTCACAAAAAATGGCAAAAGCGCTCAAACAAGTTACAAGATTTTAAAAATTTTTACTTCTTTAAAAGATCCTCAAAATAAAATCAGTCTCATAGAGTGTCAACTTCATACCGGCCGAACACATCAAATTAGAGTGCATTTGCATCATCTAGGCGCGCCAATTATTGGCGATGAAATTTATGGAAAAAAACTTAAGTTAGGTCTGTGGCCAGAAGCTCTGTATTCTTTCTCACGACAAGCCCTACATGCTTACTCATTATCATTTACACATCCAATATCGCACATAAAACTTTCCTTTCTTGCTCCCTTAGCAAAGGATATGGAGCAGTTATTACAAGCGCTCAATTAATAAATTAACTTTTCATTTATACTATTTATTTATAATAAATTTATAAAAATGCATTTTATATTTATTTCATGAAAGCGTTAAGTGTAATTCTTTTAAGTTTTTTTTACATGAATTCTGCTATGGCTAGGGTAACACTTGAAAGTTCTCCAACGCTAAACGCTACAGAAGTCAGTATTCCGGAAGAAAAACAGTATTCAAGAATAAGCGCATCAAAGAAAAAATCATATCCAAGCGCAACGACTGAAAAATCCAACAGTAGCTGGTTTGATTTTGGCAAATCTTCAACTCAATCAAACAGTCCAGCCAAGGAAAAGCCAGCCTCAACTTCCTCAAGATTCGGCAGCCTCTTCTCTGGTAAGTCCTCAACACCAGCAAACAGCCAGCAAAAGGACAAACCAGCCTCCACTTCTTCAAGATTCGGCAGCCTCTTCTCTGGTAAATCTTCTGCAAAAACCACGGCAGCTAATAGCCCCGATGGCACACCAGCAAAACCTAAAAGCAGCTTGTTTAGCTTTGGTAAGTCCTCTGCAAAAACCACGGCCGCCAACAACTCAGCAGAGGGAAAAACAACATCAACTTCGTCGAGATTCGGCAGCAGCCTCTTTAAAAAGTCCTCGACACCATCTGCGGCAGACCACAGTCAGCAAAAGGATAAGCCAGCTTCAACGTCGTCCCGTTTCGGCAGTAGTCTCTTTGGCAAGTCCTCTGCAAAAACCACGACACCTAACAACCCTGATGGCACGCCAGCAAAACCTAAGAGCAGCTTGTTTAGCTTTGGCAAATCCTCAACACCAACCAACAGCCAGCAAAAGGACAAGCCAGCCTCTACTTCGTCGAGATTCGGCAGCAGCCTCTTTAAAAAGTCCTCGACACCATCTGCGGCAGACCACAGTCAGCAAAAGGATAAGCCAGCTTCAACGTCGTCCCGTTTCGGCAGTAGTCTCTTTGGCAAATCCTCAGCAAAACCCACAACCTCTAACAACCCTGATGGCTCGCCAGCAAAACCTAAGAGCAGCTTGTTTAGCTTTGGCAAGTCCTCTGCAAAAACAACGGCAGCAAACA
>CANKYV010000037.1 GCA_947487955.1 Alphaproteobacteria bacterium | reverse complement strand
CTGTTTACAAAACTCATCAAGAAATACAAATAATTCTGTGATATCTTTTTTCATGGAAGGCCGTTTAGAAAAGTTCTTGGTAAAATTTATCTAAAACAGCCTTCTATTCCTTGTAAAGACTTATTTCTAATCCCGAATTAGGGTTAAGATTTGAGTATTAGTGAATTACAAATTAACAATGGAAAAATCTTTTATAAATTCGTCTTGCTGATGAGAAATAACTAATATCGAAGCAGTGGGTAAAGATTTCACCAAAATATCCATTAAGTGAATAGCAGTTTTTCGATCTAAGTTAGATGTTGGCTCATCCATGATAATCCATTGTGGTTTATGCAATAGAATACGCACAAAATTCACTCGTTGTTGTTCCCCAAGCGATAAACGGTTTTGCCAATCATCGAGCTCATCCAAGGCATTTACCAAATGGTTTAATTGACACATCTTCATAGCCTTTTCTATGAATGCATTATCAAAAACTTCTCTCGGATAACTTAGTGCTTGTCTCAATGTTCCTAAGGGCATATACGCACGTTGTGGCACAATAAATAAGTGACCCATACCAGGTGTAACAACTTTTCCTATAAAATAGGGATAGATTCCAGATAACACACGAATCAAGCTTGTTTTTCCTAATCCTGAAGCACCTTTCAGTAAAGTACGCTCTCCCTTATTCAAAGAAAAATTGGATAATTTTAATATGGTGCATTGATCAGGAGTTTGGATAGTCAAATCTTTAACTTTAATACTGTCTCCTTTTAAGGGAATGTTATAATGTGTGGTTTTTACTTGATTCAAGGAATCTTCAAAACTACAAATACGTTTTATAGATGCTAACCACCCTGCAATTTCTATGTAGGACTGCATAAATAAATTCAAAGAACCAACAACTTCAGCAAATATGCCACGAATTTGCATCAATATTCCAAGAGTAATAGCACCTGAAAAATAACGCCCACCAACAATCATTAAAGGTATAAACATTTGTCCATTTATGTGAAAATTTTGAAATAAATTAATGTAAATAGTTTGACGTAAGATTTTATAAAAGTTATTAGCGATATCTAAAAAACTTTCATTCAAACGATGCTGCTCAAACATTTCTCCTTGGAGCTTTACAATTTCTTCACGACGCTCACGAATTCGCATTAAACGATACCGAAAATTTGCTTCTACTTTTTCAGAAATAATATCTAGGCCAATTAAAGGGCGACCAACTTTAAGCACTATGATCATACCCAAAAATGCGTACAAAAGTGCCGCCCAAACTAATGACCCATAGATAGGAAGGGAGCATCCAAATATTTTGAGATAAATAATGTCTGAAAGGCCCCATAGGATAACTGAAAAAGTAACAAAATTTACTCCTTCCCTGAAAAAATTCATAAACAAAGACACAGATTGAGAAGTATACTGCGCTATATCATTTGCTATACGTTGGTCTGGGTTATCAGTATTCTCTGATAAAAGGTGAATTTTGTAATAAGCACTAGAATCAAACCATTGGCTAGAGATTTTCCTAGTTAACCAGCGACGCCAACGAAATCCATACCACATCATAAAATAGTGACGAGTACAAACTTCAAGAAGAAATACAGCTACAATAATAAAGAAAATACGCACCAAATGAAAAAATTCTGTTAGATTTTTTTGCTCAAGAGCGTTGAAAAAATCTCGTGACCATTCATTAAGTATCACTCCAATATAAACTGAAAAGAGACTCAAAGTGATAAGAAAAATCACCCCCATCCATGCCAATTTTTTTTCATCAGATTTCCACCAGGGCTTTATAAGTCCCCAAATTTCTTTAATTCCAACCGATGAAAGTGTTTTAGAGGATAAATTCATTACTAATTATCATCCATTTTTAAAATGCGTAGCTAGCTCTGCTTTATGCTCTGAAATCAACGTCGATTTATCCAATTCATTAGTAAGATTTTGAAATTCCCCTCCTAAGTTATTGGAAAGAAAACGTTCCGCAATTCCGTAGAATGCAAACTTATTTTCAGGTCTTGCAAATCCATGACCTTCATCCATAAATAACATATAGATAAACGGCAGATTTTTTTCTTTCATGACTGCAACAATTTGCTCTGATTCATTTTGTGTCACTCGAGGATCTTTTTCACCTTGAGCAATTAAAATAGGAATTTGAATTTTATCAACATGCGTTAAAGGGGAGCGTTCTTTTAATAAAGCATTTCCTTCTACTGTTCTAGGGTCACCTACTCGACGATACCATTGCTCCATAGATGAAGCCCAATCGGCCGGAAAATTCGCAAGAAGTGTTTGTAGATTGGAAGGGCCCACAATATCTACCGCGCATTTAAATACGTTTCCTGATTGAGTTGCCCCCCAAAGAGCTGAATATCCTCCATAGCTTCCACCATAAATAGCAATTTTTTCTGGGTCCGCAATGCCTTCTTTAACAGCCCAAATTACAGCATCTAGCAAGTCTTCGTGCATTTTACTGCCCCACTCTAGGTTCCCCTTATTAATAAAGGCTTTACCAAACCCGATAGAAGCGCGAAAATTTACTTGCAACACTGCGTATCCTCGGTTTGCAAGCCATTGAACTTCTGATATAAAGCCCCATTTATCACGCCTCCATGGCCCACCATGAACCACAAGCACCAAAGGAACTGCTCCATTAGCACCAACTGGCTTTGTAATATAACAAGGTAACTCCAAGCCATCGCGTGCTTTAACCACCACGCCTTCCATTTTGGCTAATTTGTATTTGTTTAAATTGTCACGATGGTTAAATAAGAAAGTTAGAGTTTTATTATTTTTGTTATACAAATAGTATCCTATCGGTCCGTCATCTTTCATATCAGCCACAACCCAAAGGCTATCATCCAATGTACGACTAACAACGTTTACTTCACCTTTCAAAGTTTGCTTTATGGTATTTAAATGGAGCTCTATTTCTTTGTCTAAATAAGCCCAAGTTTCATGAAGATAATAAATTGAATACGCTTGAACTATTCCTGTACTAGGATCAAACATAGCATCTTCAATGTCAGCTTTTTTTCCTTCAGCTAAAATAGTTTCAACTTTGGTATCAAGATTAATGGATTTGAGGGTATTTAGATCGTGCCCACGACTATCAAGCATATATAAAACTTTACCGTCGCGCGTTAAACCTAGCAGTCGAGTCGAACCTGCTAACAATGGCGGTATATAGGCATCCTCAATGCCTATTTTCATAAAGCTTTCCCAGGTATATTTTCCTGTTTTATCAACTGAAAGAGCCTTGAAATATTCGACGCCACCCTCATCTGTTGTAAGAGTTGCAAAACGCAAATTGTAATCATCGTCGAAAATGAAATCACTGAACTTTTGATCATTTTGCAAAATAAGTGTTTTTTCACCGGTACGAATATTTAAGCGATAAACATCATGATATGCTTTGCTTCGTTCATTTATGCCAATAAGAATTTCCTCAGGAAATTTAGGCGAAACATGATAAACAATCGCTTTAATTTTTTCTGGTGTATGTATCACATCTTCTTTAGTAGGGATATTGACTATATGCAGGCACCAGTTCTCATCACCACCACCATCCTTAAGGTATGCAACATGTTGATTATCATACAACCAGAAATACTGTCGAATTCCTCTTGCGGTATCTTTGGTAATTGGAGCAGATTCTTTAGGTTTATCTGTTGTAGCTATAAATATATTTTGCACACCATCTAGATTAGCTAAATATGATAAATGCTGCCCATTAGGACTTAATTTCACATTGATTCGTTCTGGATTGCTAAACAAAATCTCTCGTGGAATTAATTGAACATTCATAGATTGATTTTCCTGCTTTTTATATATTAGATATCCCAATCCGCTGATTATCAATGCAATAATCGCTATAACTACTTTTTTCATAGAAGTCCTTACGCTTAATTATCATCCATTTTTAAGGCAGCAATAAATGCACTTTGTGGAATTTCAACATTTCCAAATTGCCTCATGCGTTTTTTACCCGCTTTTTGCTTATCTAGAAGTTTGCGTTTGCGGCTAATGTCACCACCATAACATTTAGCTGTAACGTCTTTGCGCATGGCAGAAACAGTCTCACGAGCAATAATTTTTCCACCAATTGCAGCTTGAATGGCGATTTTAAAAAGTTGTTTTGGAATAAGGTCTTTTAGACGAGAGCATAACATACGTCCTCGGCTTTCAGCACGGGCTTGATGCACAATCATTCCAAGGGCATCAACAGGTTCAGCATTAACCAAAATAGTAACTTTTGCCAGATCTCCTTCACGGTATTCTTCTATTTGATAATCAAACGATGCATACCCACGGGTAATTGATTTTAAGCGATCATAAAAATCAAAAACAATTTCATTGAGAGGTAAGCGATACACAACCATGGCGCGATTACCCGCATAAGTTAAGTCTACCTGCTCACCGCGTCGATCAGTACAAAGATTCAGAACTGACCCCAGAAATTCATCAGGCACCATGATGGTAGCTTTGATCCACGGTTCATCAATGCGTTCAATTCTTACCACATCAGGCATATCAGTTGGGTTATGCAGTTCAAGCACGTTCCCATTTTTCAGGTGAACCTTATAAACAACGCTTGGAGCAGTGGTAATCAGGTCTAGATTGAATTCACGCTCAAGCCTTTCTTGAATAATTTCAAGATGCAACAAACCTAAGAATCCGCACCTAAAGCCATAGCCTAGGGCGGCTGACGTTTCAGCTTCGAAATGGAAGCTTGCATCGTTTAGATGAAGCTTAGCCAAGCTATCACGCAGATGCTCAAATTCTGCTGCATCAGATGGAAACAATCCACAAAATACTACCGGCACCGAAGGCTTAAACCCAGTCAAAGCTTCAGCTGTTGGTTTTCTTTCATCGGTGATGGTATCACCAACTTTACAATCAGCCACACTTTTTATGCTCGCAGTTATAAAGCCAATTTCACCTGGACTTAGCTCTTTTAAAAGTTCTTGTTTTGGTGTAAAAAATCCTGCTCGGTCTACATCATACACAACACCGGCGTTCATCATTTTAATGCGTTGACCAACCTTTAAAACGCCTTCCATGATGCGCACCAAAATGATTACCCCGAGGTACTGATCATACCAACTATCAACCAAAAGCGCCTTCAAGGGTTTTTTGGCAGCATCAACATCATCAGAATTTCTAGGTGGAGGAAGTTTTTGAACAACAGCTTCCAAAACATCTTGAATGCCTATGCCTGTTTTAGCAGAAATCAAAACAGCTTCTGATGCATCTAAACCAATAACATCTTCAATTTGCTGCTTAATACGGTCTGGTTCAGCAGCGGGCAAATCTATTTTATTTAAAACCGTAACAATCTCATGGCTATTATCAATAGCCTGATAAACGTTAGCAAGAGTTTGAGCTTCAACACCCTGACTTGCATCAACCACCAATAACGAGCCTTCACAGGCAGCCAAAGATCGACTCACTTCATAGGCAAAATCTACATGGCCCGGCGTATCCATAAGATTTAAAAAATAGGTTTCTCCGTCTTTTGCTTTATACTTCAAACGAACAGTCTGAGCTTTGATGGTAATTCCACGTTCTCGTTCTATATCCATAGAATCAAGGATTTGCTCCTTCATATCTCTGGTTTCAACGCCCCCACAAAATTCAATAAGACGGTCAGCTAAGGTTGATTTTCCGTGATCGATATGAGCAACGATCGAAAAATTTCGAATATTTTTCACTTCAATAATAACAATAATAGAAACAGCATAATACTAAGGCCTTGCAGCACAACACGCAAGCGCATAAAGCGATTGCTAAGCACTAAGCGATTTGTTCGTTTCGAAAACATTGTACTCAAACCAAGCACAAGAACTAAAATAGTCGCCGCAAGAGAACAAAAAAATAAAATCTCTAAAACACTTTTCATAAAAAATATAAAAAAATTATTTTGCTATTATCAGCAAAATTCACAGATTTATTAAAGTGCATTATTTTTATTAAAATTAAAAATCTATTTTAAGGAATAATACGCAACTTTTTCCAAAATTACATACTTTTTGATTAACTTTATCATTGTGTGCTAACATTCGTTGTTTACATGATTAAAAAACTTGGGAGAAGCATGTCATTGGCAACGAAAAAAATAGATAAGAGCGGCATTAAAAAAATAAAACAAGAAGAAAACTCAGCTTCACCAAAAGCTTGGTTTATACTTGCTTGTTGCCTATCATTTTACCTATATGAATATATTTTAAGAGCTTCTCCAGGGGTTATTACAAATGAATTAATGGCAGATTTTGGTATTTCTGCTGGCTCTGTTGGCTTTTTAATTGCTTTTTATTACTTTGCCTATGTGCCTTTGCAAATTCCATGTGGAGTTATTACTGATAAATTTGGCCCACGTAAAGTTGTGACAACATCAGCTTTGCTTTGTGTGATTGGAGCAGTTATTTTTGCTGAAAGCAATTCAGTGTTTTTTGCACAAGTTGGTAGATTTTTGATAGGTGCGGGATCTGCTTGTGCTTACATCTGCAGCTTAAAAATTGCATCCGTATGGTTTGATAAGTCAAAATTCGCTTTCATTGCCGGCATTTCAATGATGATGGGTACTTTTGGAGGTATATTTGGTGGAGCACCATTTGCACACCTTGCAAATATACAGGGATGGCGTTCTGCAATGATCATTGCTGCAATTGCTGGGTGTGTTGTTATGATAATTTCTTGGCTGGTTATAAGAGATAAACCTGAAGGTAAAAAATTCATCCCACATGAAGGTGGACTTTTAGACGGATTAAAAATTATTGCCGCAAAACCACAAAATTGGCTAATTGGTTTATATAGCTTAATGATGTTTTTACCGTTATGCGTGTTTGCTGAATTATGGGGAACACCATATTTAATGCAACGTTTTGGCATTACAAATGAAATTGCCTCCTATGGCGGTATAATGGTGCTAATTGGGTACGCTTTAGGCTGCTCCGTAAGCGCTAAGCTTTCTGATTATTGGAAAAGTCGCCGCAGGGTTATGTCTTTGTCAGTAACCTGTACATTTATTGGCTTTTCTATAGTTTTATATGCGCCAGAACTTTCTTTTCATACAGTTCTAGCGTTTATGTTTTTATCTGGTACTGCATCTGGTTTTTCGATTCTGTACTTTACAGCAGTTCAAGAAAGCAATCCCATAAAATACAGCGCAACATCCGTTGGGTTTACCAATGCTTTATGTATGACTAGCGGATTTGTTTTTCAACCGCTATTAGGAAAATTAATTGACTATTCTTGGGATGGCAATTTTAATGAGGCTGGCGCACCAGTTTATGCTTTAAAAGACTATCAATTTGCTTTTACAGCAGTTCTTCTAGCATTTTTACTGGGCAGAATACTCATGATTTTTATTAAAGAGACTTATCGAGAAGATCATTGATCATGATAACGCATGAGGTGACCACCCGATCTAACTATAAAAACATTATCGCAGGCACTTTGGCTACCATGTTTGAATGGTATGATTATGCTGTTTATGGCTATTTTGCAGTCATTATTGGAAAGAATTTCTTTCCTCATGCAGATAAGGTCATGGAGCTTATGTCAGCTTTTGCTGTTTTTGCGACAGGGTTTATCATGCGTCCGCTTGGGGCTCTGTTTTTTGGCTATATGGGAGATCGATTAGGACGACGCAGGGCACTTTCATTATCGGTTGTGATGATGGCAATATCGACCTGTTTGCTTGGGATTATCCCCACCTATCACCAAATTGGCATTTTAGCGCCAATCTTTTTGGTGATTATTCGCTTAGTGCAAGGTCTTGCTGTTGGCGGAAATTACGGGGGGTCATTTGTTTTTGCAATTGAACATGCACAAGAAGACAAGAAAGGCTTTGCCGGGAGTATAGTATCAGTTGGTGTAATCGTGGGCTTCCTTATGGGCTCTGCTGTAGCCGTAGTTTTTAGCAATCTATTAAGCGAAAATAGTTTGCAAGAATGGGGCTGGCGTATTCCATTTTTACTTGGTTTGATTGCCTTATTTGCGGGTGTTTACATTAAAAAACACACAGAAGAAACACCATATTTTAAATCAATGAAAAAGACAATCAGTAAAAGAATTAGATTGCCGATTACGTCTCTTTTTAAAGAACATAAACAAAAAATTGCCCAAGCTATGGGATTTATCTTATTCGATGTAGTAGGCATTTACATTTTATTTTCTTTCATGACCACGTACCTAACCACTTATGCAAAAATGCCTATGCAAATTGCTTTGCAAATGAACACAGTCAACTTACTTTGCATGGTTTTATTTATTCCTGTATTTGGAATAGCTGCCGATAGAATTGGCTATAAGAAAATTATGTATTTTGCTGCCACTGCTTTTTTGCTTTTTTCTTACCCAGCATTTGTGATTTTTTCTCATGGCAATGTGGTGGAATGCTGGCTGATGCAATTGTTTTTTGCTGTTGTTATGGCTGCTGTTTATGGGGTATTACCGGTTGTCATTGTTGAATTGTTTCCTGTAGATGTGCGATATTCTGCAAGCTCATTTGTTTGCAATGTTAGTGCTGCTATTTTTGGAGGAACCGCCCCATGGTTTTCCACATGGCTAATCTACAAAACGGAATTATTGACATCACCTGCCTTTTACCTAATGCTGGTTAGCATTTTTGGCTTTATAGCAATTCAAGGTATGCAATTTGTTAGTAAAAAATAGTAATTTGGCGCGAGTTGCCAGCAAAAAGGAGATTTAAAAGTGAAACTTTCAGGCGTACATAACCACAAGCCAAAAGTTCAGCCACCAACAAACACGAATCGCAAACCAATAATAGTTAATGCGTGGGCAGTATGGATAGCTGCTGCAATTTTTTATTGGTATGAAATGATATTACGCGCAGGCGCTAGCGTTATGACCCAAGGTATTATGGATACCTTTGCTATTAATGCTACGCACTTAGGCTTATTGACATCTTTTTATTACTATTCATACGTTATTCTGCAAGTGCCAAGTGGTATGTTGCTTGATAAAATTGGTCCACGCCTTGTAATCTCGTTATCGTGTATTTTATGCACAATTGGCACTTGGATTTTTGCGTCAACTTCTGATATTGCAACTGCTGAAATTGCAAGATTTATAGTAGGCGCGGGATCTGCTTGTGCATTTGTTGCTTGTTTAAAACTTGCTAGTGATTGGTTTTCTCCTTCAAGATTTGCTTTTATCGCTGGCCTTACAAACATGCTAGGCACTCTGGGAGGTATGTTTGCAGGTGTTCCATTGGCTAAGCTTGTCAACTATACGACCTGGCAACAAGCGACTATGTGGTTAGCATACGCTGGAATTGTCGTCACAATTTTGTGCTGGACACTTATTCGAAATAAACCCAAAACAAAAAACACAACAACACCTGCTCCTGCTGTTGGATTACGAAAATCTTTATTTATTTTGGCTTTTGATAAACAAATTATTTTAGCCGCAGCAATCGGAGGATTAATGTATGTACCCATTTCATCTTTTGCAGAATTATGGGCAGTTCCATTTTTAATGAGTGCTCTGGAAGTCAACAATGAGTGGGCGTCATTTGTTAATACCATGATTTTCATAGGTATGGCTGTTGGCAGCCCCATTATTGCAAAATTTGCTTTTAAACAAAAAAGCTATATCAAAATAATGAAATTTTCAGCAATTGCAAGTGCAGTATGTTTTTTCATTGGATCATATGCACAAAGTATTGGGTACTTTCCAACAATTATTGCCATGTTCATAGGTGGCCTGTGGCTTGGTGGTCAGGTTCTTTGTTTTAGTGTTGTAAAAGAGAGAGTGCCAAACCAAGTAAGCGGGACAGCTTTGGCGTATACTAATGCTATTGTCATGCTTAGTGGAGTCATATTTCAACCAACAATGGGATGGATATTAGACAATGGCTGGACAGGCATGCTGGATAGTGAGGGAGCGCGAATCTATTCTGCTGCAGATTATCAGCAAGCAATATTTGCCGTACCAGCTTGTTTATTATTTGGCTGGCTACTTTTAAAATTGTGCCGAGATACACATCCAAAGCTTGAGTATTAAGCTTTACTAGCTAAGCGTAATTTTATCTTCAATACATCATGCCATACTTGGGCCTTTTGACCTGGAGAACGCATTAAATACGCTGGGTGATAAGTTGCAAAACATGGAATAACATCACCTTGATGGGTTTTATATTCGTGAAATTGACCGCGCAATTTAGTAATTCCTTCTGTAGTTTTTAAAAGTGTTTTTGCAGAAACACCCCCTAAAAAAACTAATAATTTTGGCTTTACCAATTGAATATGCTGTTCAATGAATGGCTGGCAAATTGCGATTTCTTCATTGGTTGGCGTACGGTTTCCAGGCGGTCTCCAAGGCAGGATATTTGAAATATATAATTTGTCACGAGACAAGCCAATCGCCTGGAAAATTTTGCTAAGTAGTTGCCCGCTTTGGCCAACAAAAGGCAAGCCTTGCATATCCTCATCTGCTCCAGGAGCTTCACCAACCAACATAACATCAGCATTTGGATTACCATCACAAAAAACGGTGTTTAGGGCTGTTTTTTTTAATGCACATCCAGTAAAAGCAAGCATTGCATTTTTCAGCTCTTCTAATGTTTTACAAGCATAAGCAGGATGCTCAGATTGAGCATTTGTATGCACAGCGGCTAGAGCATTTTTAAAATCCACTGGAGTATCTTGGTAAATATAATCGCACCCAAGCGATTTCAAAGCTCTTCGCATAAATAGCCAGCATCACATAATAGAAAAATGTACCAGTTTACAAGAAAAATTCCCAGATAAATAAAAAACCCTACCAACTAACTGATAGGGTTTTAATTTAATCAATCTTAATTTTTATTTTTCAATTTTAGCAACGACACCAGCGCCGACAGTACGTCCACCTTCACGAATCGCAAAGCGTAAACCCTCATCCATCGCAATTGGTGCAATCAACTCAACCTTCACGTTCACATTATCTCCAGGCATTACCATTTCTGTGCCT
>CANKYV010000036.1 GCA_947487955.1 Alphaproteobacteria bacterium | reverse complement strand
CGTATAAGTTTACTTTTTGTAGAATTATCTGGAATGCGTAAAAGTGCTTCAGCCATACACATTAAAGCTAAGCCTTCCTGGGTACTCAAACGATAAGTCTGTAATAAATTTTCAATTCGTAAGGAATTTAACTTACTTTTTCTTAATTTATGAATAATGCTCTGCGCTTTTTCAGCAGCTAGTGCATGACAATTTTCTATAGAGATATATTGTTTTAAAAGATGCTCAACGGAATTTTCTTCATTTGCACGATACCATTTTTCCAGCTGATTCCACAACTGAGACAGCTCAGCATTCAAAAACGTGGGGGTAAACATAATTTTCTCCAAAAATGGTCGGAACGGCGGGATTCGAACCCACGACCCCTATCCCCCCAGAATAGTGCGCTACCAGGCTGCGCTACGTTCCGAACTATAAGAATATAGCAAACACCAGCGTAATTATTCAAGGATATTAGCTGCGTCTCATCCGTTCTATTTCTTTTTCTACAATAGTTTCAACAAGTTTTTGCAAATTCTGATCAAGCCAATTCTTGATCAATGGGGTCGCAAGCTGATTAAGCAAATCGTCAACAGACGGATTGGCTGGTGCTTGTATGGAAGCAACAATCTCACTTTGTAGACGACTAAAAGGATTATCAGAAGGTCGGCATGAATTAGTAGCTGACTGAGCATTCGTATATTGTGCATTTTGTTCTGCTAGTGGCTTTTCAATGGGCAATAAAGGAGAAAGAGTAGACGAAACCACCGGTAAATCCACTGTTTCAATTGGCACAATTTCATCAGTCAGATGAATAACTTCTGCGCTATAAGTTCTTTTTTCTTGAGTAACTTCAGTTGACTGAAAAGAGTCTGCGTTGCTTTTTGGAAGATTTTGCCCTTCAGAAACATAACTTCGTATGGATGCTAAAATCTCATCCATACTCATATCTTGTTTACCCGTTATTGAGGACATATACACTAACCTTATACCTTTGTGACATTCTAGCAAAATTCCAATTGTTTGGAAAAGAGTGGATTACTGTCTTAAAAAGTCCTGTTAATATTTAAACTTAATAAATTTTTCCAAGTACACAAATTTATTAAGATCTCACCTTTTCACTCTTTATTACTTAATACCAACAGCACACCAAGACATGTCATTCACATGAGTTATTTGGATATTCTTAAGACCTGTTTTTTTCAGAAGCTCAAGAACTTCATCCTTTTTCCAATAGTTTGCAATGCTTGGAAGCATTTGATCAAAGACAATAGAGCGTAAGTGCCAGAAAGTAAATTTTCGAATTAATTTGAAGTATTCTATTTTACCCAACCCCATACGGACTAAGGAATAAATAATTGCGGTGGGAAATAAAGAAAGAAAATGTGTAAATTGAATTGGTAATCTTGAAAATAAAAATTTTCTCAAAGGATTCAAGTATTTTACAACCCATTCACTATTTTCATATCCATAAACCCAAATTAAAACTTTTCCACCTTTTTTTGTTGCTTGAAACATTTTTATTAGAGCTTTCTCTGGAAATTCAAGATGGTGAATAACCCCAATAGAAAAAGTTATATCAAATTGATCTGCATATTTTATGTCATACACACTTGTTTTGTTGACTTCAGCATTTGAAAATTCTTTTAAATTCTCTTTTGCACTTTTTAATGACCCATCATCAACATCAATAGCTACAACCCTGTTAGCTCCGTATTTGATAGGCCATATAGAATTTCTACCTGTGCCACAGCCAACATCAAGAAGATCTTTTCCTTTCCATTCATGCTCAGGTATAAGAGAGGTCCAACGTTTAAACTGCTCTTCATAAATAGGAAGAATTTTATTATATACACTCCACTCGTATCCAAATCTATCTGGAGAACCTTTTTTTATACTAGTACTCACCGAATCTCCTTATATTATTTCAGAAGCTGGCGCAACTAATTCCTCTTCATCGCCCTCTTCCACCTTGCTTACAGAAACAACTGTTTCTCCATTATCAATCCTGAAAATAATCACGCCCTGAGTACGACGACCAGTAATGCGAACATCTGTAATTGGACAACGAATCACCTGACCACTTGTAGTCACCAGCATAATTTGGTCTTGCTCTATTACAGGAAATGCTGCAACAACACCGCCGTTACGCACACTAGTGATAATACTATCAAAACCAACACCACCACGCTTAGTAGTACGGTATTCATACGCAGAACTACGCTTTCCAAAACCGTTCTCAGTAACAGTTAGAATAAATTCTTCTTGAGCTTGCAACTCTTCAAAACGCTCATTAGTCAAAGAAATTGCTACAACTTCTTCTTCGCTATCAAGAATTTCTGGCTCGTCCGCTGCACCTTGGCGAGCTGCTTTAGCCATTTTCAAATACGCATTACGCTCTTCAATACTGACCTTACCTGGGTTCAAAATAGTCATGCTAATTACATAATCTTTTGGCTGCAATCTTATTCCGCGCACTCCATTTGAATCACGTCCTGCAAATACACGTACATTTTCTGCAACATTAAAACGATTACATAATCCCTTCTTAGTAAATAGCATTACGTCGTCTTTTTCTGTACACAACTTTACAGCAATTAATTCTTCACCTGCATCATCAAGCTTCATGGCACGTTTACCATTACTTGGGATGTTTGAAAAATCTTCTAACTTATTACGACGCACATTACCTGTATTTGTTGCAAACATTAAAAATACTTCTTGAGCATTGCGTTCAGTTGTTTCAGGCAATATTAATACAGTTGAAATTGTTTCATTAGCTGCCAGCGGCAACAAATTAACCATTGCTCTTCCACGTGATTGAGGAGTTGCCAATGGAAGCTCATAAGCCTTCATTTGGTATACCTTACCGAGAGTTGAAAAGAACAATACATGACTGTGAGTGTTAGCGATGATGATATCACAAACAACATCTTCATCTTTAATGGTCATTGCTGAACGACCTTTTCCACCACGTTTTTGCGCACGATAAGTAGACAATGGAACACGTTTAATATATCCACCAAGGCTCACTGTAATAACCATATCTTCACGTTGAATTAAATCATCTAACTCAAGTTTAGTAACGGCGTCTTCAATAACAGTACGACGTGGACTAGGAAATATCTCCTTAATTGCATTTAATTCATCTTTCAAGATATCCAAAACACGTTGGCGAGAACTCAAAATATCTAGATATTCCTTAATATCTTTAGCAATATCATCTAAATCCTTTAGAATTTTTTCACGCTCTAACCCAGTTAAGCGATGTAAGCGCAATTCTAGAATCGCGTTTGCTTGTAATTCGCTCAAGCGATATTGACCATCTATACTCACAACATCTGTATTAGCTTCAACAAGCTTAATGTATGCAGCGACTGATTCGCCATTCCAAGCACGAGCTAATAGTTGTTCTTTTGCTTCATTACGATCTTTAGACGCGCGAATTAATTCAATGACCGGATCAAGATTAGCAACGGCAATAGAAAACCCAAGTAATAAATGACTTTTTTCACGTGCCCGACTTAGTAAGTATTTCGTTCTACGCGTAATAACTTCTTCACGAAAATCAATAAAATGCTGCAATATGCTTTTAATGGAAAGTTGCAAAGGTCTTCCATGCACCAAAGCCAACATATTATAGCCAAAGCTTACTTGTAACTGACTATGACGATAAAGCTTATTAAGGATGACCTCAGCATTCACATCTTTTTTTAACTCAATAACAACACGAACACCTTCGCGATTTGATTCGTCTCGTAGATCAGAAATACCTTCAATTATTTTATCGCGAACAAGCTCTGCGATTTTTTCAATCATACGTGATTTGTTAACTTGGTACGGTATTTCATGAACAATAATTGCTTCACGATTGCCTGAAATATTTTCAATTGTTGTTTTTGAACGAATAGTGATGCTGCCACGCCCTGTATTAAAAGCATCAATAATTCCCTTACGCCCCAGCACAGTTGCGCCCGTTGGGAAATCAGGACCAGGCACATACTGCATAATTTCTTCTAGGGTCAGATCTGGATTATCAACTAATGCACAAGTTGCATCAACAATTTCACCTAAGTTATGGGTTGGTATATTGGTGGCCATGCCAACAGCAATTCCACTGGTACCATTTACTAGTAGATTTGGGAATTTCGCCGGAAGAACAATTGGCTCAAGCGTTGTATCATCGTAGTTAGCACGAAAATCAATTGTATCTTGATCAATATCATCAAGTAATGAATGTGCAACCTTGCTTAAGCGTGCTTCTGTATAGCGTTCTGCAGCAGGTGGGTCTCCATCCATAGATCCAAAGTTACCTTGGCCATCAACCAATGGCACACGCAAACTAAACGACTGCGCCATTCGAACCATTGCATCATAAATAGCAAGGTTACCGTGAGGGTGGTATTTTGCCATCACGTTACCAACAACATTGGCGGACTTTTTGTGTGGCCTGTTATATTCCAGGCCAATCTCTTTCATAGTATATAAGATACGACGATGCACTGGCTTTAGACCGTCGCGCACATCTGGAAGAGCACGCGAGACAATTACACTCATTGCATAATCGAGATACGATCTCTTCATTTCCTCTTCTAAAGAAACCGGCTTTATATCTGTGGTCGTTTGCGTGCTCATAAATCAACTATTCAAAAAAGTTAGCTAAACGTTAGCATTTTTTCATAAAAATCGCACCAAAATAGTTCAATGGTATTTATTTTATGAAAATAAAAATATCTAATTGCGCAAATAATGTAATCTTAAGTTTTCTCTGCGCTGATTGCTTATACTATCTAGAATCAAGCCACATGCAAAGCTTAAAAAGCCAAGCACAAGAAAACCCACGCAAAGCACGGCGCTCGGAATACGATACACATATCCTGTAGCCAAAAATTCCTGAATAACTCGAATACCTAAATATAACCCAGATGATATGAGAGTTACTGATATTAGTGAAAATAATAAAAATGGGCGAAAATCTTTGAATAGAGACAACATACGCAGACCTATCTTAAAACCATCTTTAAATGTAGATAATTTACTTTGAGTGCCTGCTATACGATCAAAAAAATCAGTTTCTATTTCTTTTACTGGTAGTTTTAGATTCAGAGCAAATACTGATAGTTCAGTCTCAATATCAAATCCATTTGAAATAGCAGGAAAGCTTTTTACCATACGACGCGAAAAAGCCCGGTATCCTGAAAAAATATCTTTAAAGTTACTTTGAAACAGCACTTTAAGCGCAAAATTAAATAGTTGATTGCCAAATTTATGCCCAGCTCGATGCGCAGTTTCTGTTTTCTCAACGCGCGTACCAATAACCATATCTAACTGATTTTTCAAAAGTGTATCGACTAATTCGTGAGCACGCAAACAATCGTAAGTACCATCACCATCAACCATGAGATAGATGTCAGCTTCAATATTAGCAAACATACTTCTCACAACATGGCCTTTACCTTGGCGTGATTCAAATCTCACAACTGCCCCTGCTCGAGCGGCCTCTAAAGCAGTATTATCTTTTGAGTTATTGTCATAGACATAAATTTCAGCACTAGGAATTTGAGACTTAAAATCTTTTACAACTTTATATATAGCTTTTTCTTCATTATAACAGGGGATAAGAACAGCAATTTTAGTCATCTTTTACTCTTGATCACTTAAAAGTTTTTATCATAGGGGTTAACGTTATAAACTAAGATTGTTGATATTGTCATAACTACCTGTAAAAACGCAACCCCACCGTGGAGACAAGAGGACGAATGAAAAAAATAATATCATGTAAATCCATAATTTTTATTTGGTTTTTCGCATTTTTTATACTATCAGCCAGTAGCATCTCAGAACCTAAAAAAAATGTTGAAGTTAAAACAATTTTTGGCTCCTTAAAACTGCAAGATGAACTATTAAAGATATACAATCTTGAGCACATGCAACGACTGAAAGATATTGATCAATCTGGCACTCCGGCTTATTGGAATAACATTCCTAAACTTAACAGAATTGATCATTGTCTTGATATGCTATGGCTTGTGCAAAATTTTGGAGGAGATCTGCAAGAGCAAATAGCAGCACTTACTTATGACATTTCAAATACTGTTTTTTCTCAGGTAGCAGATATTGTTTTTGGAATACCTAACTATCAAGACACCATTCATGAATGGTTCTTACAACATACAAAGGTAGCTGAAATTATTAGAGGATATGATTGGGCTGAACAAGATATTGTGCCTGAAAATCCTAAATTTAAACGTATTCAACAACAAGCACCTGACATGTGCGCTGAAAATATCGCTTATATTTTGCATACCGCGCTTACATTGAAAATGATAACAGAAGAGGATACCGCATTCATCACAAGCAAGCTGCGCTACGAAGAAGATAAATGGTGTTTTACAGCACTTAAAGCAGCAAAAAAGTTTGCTAATTTGTCATTGGCGTTGACAAAAAGTTTTTGGGGATCTGCAAATAGCCTAACTGTTTATCATATAACAGGTCGAATTTTAAAACGTGCTATGCAGTTACAACGCATTACTGAAAACGATATTCATTTTGGAATTGATAAGCAAATTTTAGATAAATTTAATGCATGTGATGATCCAGAAATCACGCGATTATTAGCAAAAGCCAAAATTCCTAAAACGGCTTATCGTATTTTAAAAGATGGTGAAGGTACGCCTGATTTTGTTCCTAAACCTAAGTTTCGCGGAGTTAATCCTTGGATATTTTATAAGCATTCGAAAAAATTTAAACGCTTATCTGAGCTTGATAAAAAATTTTCAACAAAATTTGAAAACACAAAAGAATTTTGTGAAAAAGGATACAAAATTCAGCTGAATATTGATTGACTTTTTTTGCGGCTTCGTTAGCCTTAGGTAAACTTTCTTTATGTTATATATATGCGAGCATTTTTTGATTTTTTAAAGCACCATCAAATTGAATTTGTTGATTTTAGGTTTACAGATATACGAGGTACTTGGCACCACATGACTTATCCAACAAGTGCTGTGGATGAGAATTTATGTACTAATGGCTTGCTTTTTGATGGGTCATCTATTGCAGGTTGGTGCGCTATTAATGAATCAGACATGCTTTTAAAGCCAGACTTTGGTAAAGATTTATGCAATGTGCATTTAGACCCATTTTCATCATACCCAACAGCCATTGTTATTTGTGATGTATGTCATCCGCAATCGGGGGAACCTTATGACAAAGATCCACGCCAAATTGCAAAAAAATGTATCAAATATTTACAAAGCACAGGCCTTGCTGATGAAGCATTTTTTGGCCCAGAAGCAGAATTTTTTATTTTTGATGGAGTAGGATTTCAGGCGCGCGCTGAAAAAACATTTTATGAAATTCACTCTGATGAGTTTCCGTGCCAAAATGGTGCAGCCTTTGGTAAAGATTTAACACAAAATCATGGTTATCGCCCTGGACCTAAAGGAGGGTATTTTCCTGTTCAACCAGTAGATTCTGCACAAGATATGCGCTCTGAGATGCTTTTAAAATTAGCTGAGATGGGATTGAAAGTTGAAAAACATCACCATGAAGTTGCTCCTGCTCAACATGAATTAGGAATTGTTTATAACACACTTGTAAAAATTGCGGATGAATTGCAAATTTATAAATACGTCGTTAGAAACGTTGCTCATCTATATGGAAAAACGGCAACATTCATGCCAAAGCCTGTATTTGGAGACAATGGATCTGGCATGCATGTGCACCAAAGCTTATGGAAAGGTTCTGAGCCATTATTTAGTGGCAAGAACTACGCAGGGCTTTCTGATACCGCATTATTTTACATTGGCGGTATTTTAAAACATGCAAAAAGCTTAAACGCGTTTACCAATCCAACCACCAATAGTTATAAGCGTCTTGTACCGGGCTATGAAGCACCAGTAATTTGCGCTTACTCAGCGCAGAATCGTTCTGCAGCGTGCCGTATTCCTGTTGTGCATTCGCCAAAAGCAAAACGCATTGAAGTACGTTTTCCTGATGCAACAGCAAATCCATATCTCGCTTTTTCTGCAATGCTTTTGGCTGGAATTGATGGTATTCAAAACAAGATTCATCCAGGCGAAGCGCAGGATATTGATCTATTCGAAGAGAAAGATGTAGCAAAGAAACTACCAACTGTTAGTGGAAGTTTATGCGAAGCTTTAAAAACACTAGAAAACGACCATGAATACCTAACAAAATCGGGTGTATTTTCTAAGGAATTGATTGAGTCACATCTTGAGATGAAATGGAAAGAACATTATCGTCTTGCGCATCATCCACATCCTTTAGAATTTGAACTGTACTATAATAGCTAATATGGAGCATCAAGCTAGATACGATGCAAAGCTTATTCCGGCAACGCTAGCTGATTATTCAGTAATTCAAAACATGGCGCGATTTTATGTGTATGACATATCGCGCTCATGTGGATTTACTTCTCATGAATGGGCCTGCCCAAAAAATGGAATGCATGAATGTTCTGATCTTAAGATTTATTTTACAGAAGAAAATCGTCAAGCTTTTTTAATTAAAGTTGGCGAGGAGCTTGCCGGTTTTGTATTGCTACGCAAGCAAAACAAAGAAGAAAAAGTTTGCTGGGAAATAAGTGAATTTTTTGTATTTGGCAAATTTCAAGGCAAAGGAATTGGGGAACAAATAGCCCAAGATATATGGAAGCAATTCCCAGGCTTCTGGCAGCTTTCTATAATTCCTGAAAATACACCTGCCTATGGTTTTTGGAAATATGTTATTGCTAAATATACTAACCAACGTTTTACAGAATCTGTTGAAAAAGTTGATTTTGATAAACATCAACCCAACCGGATTATTTTTAGATTTAAATCATCTCCTTATCATTTACGACCTGCAACGCTTGAGGACACAGCAGATATAGTTAGTGTACAAATTAAGGGTTGGAAACATGCTTATAAAGGGATTCTTGATCAAGAGTATTTAGACAACATTTGCCCTGAAAAAAGGCTAGCTGGGAGAATTAACTACAGCCAAAAAGAATCTTTCTGGGGTTTTGTTGCTGAATACGAGGGAAAAATTATCGGGATGTGTGATGCTGGATTTTCCAGACATCCACAGTTTGGTAAAGGAGAAATTTTTGCTTTATATGTGGACCAAGAGCATCAACGCAAAGGTGTAGGCAAACTGTTATGGAATGCTACAACGAAAAAACTTCAAGAAGAAAAGTTACTCCCCTATATTGTAATAGCACTTGAGAAAAATCTCCCTGCTCGAAAATTTTATGAGAAATTGGGCGGTAGTATTTGTGGGAATGTCAAAACTGAGATTAATGGAAAGTTTTATGATGAAATTGTTTACAGATACGATGTATAGACAATTTTTTTATTTTTAAAAGCTTAAATGAATGCAGCATCCTATTAAATTTTTAACAGCAAATGCTCTGGTGCAATACCCAGACGCATTGCAATTCATGCAAGAAACTATTCAAGATATTCGCCAAAGCAGTGAAGAAGTGATCTGGTTCTTAGAGCATCCGCCTTTGTATACGGCGGGAACAAGCGCTAATGATGCAGATTTATTAAATTCTTCGTTGCTTGTTTTTCAAACACAACGTGGTGGTAAGCATACGTATCATGGACCAGGACAGCTTGTGGTTTATGTAATGATTGATCTTAAGAAGCGAGGCAATGACATCAGGTTATTTGTGCAAACTTTGGAAGAATGGATAATCAAAACATTAATTACTTTTGGTTTAATAGGGATTAGAAAGCAAGGAAGAGTTGGTGTGTGGCTTGATGATGACAAAGGAGAACGCAAAATTGCTGCCATTGGTATTCGTGTTACCAAAGGGGTTACTTGGCATGGGTTATCATTAAATGTGAATCCTGATTTGGCCAATTACCAAGGCATTATTCCTTGTGGATTGAAGGAATATGGAGTCACTTCTTTGCAAGCAGAGGGGATTGATACTCGAGTATCCCAAGTGATAGAAATTATGAAAAGCATCGCTGTTAAACTTTTTAATACCTAAAATCTAAAAAATTCTCGTATAATCAAAACAGGAGATAACAGAGGTCTGCCAATCGGTAGCCTTGCTTTCTCTTTAAAAATAGGATAATAAAAAGACGATTTTAGGTAATTTTTACAATATGAACATAAATATTAAAAACTTAAGAAATGCCCAACTACCAGCTCATGCTACAGAAGATAGTGCGGGTGTGGATTTGACCGCAGCAATTGATACACCAATTATTTTAGCACCTGGAAAAAGAGTAGCTGTACCTACAGGGATTGCTATTGCCCTGCCAAATGGATTTGAAGCTCAAATTCGTCCTCGCTCAGGTTTAGCGTTAAAACATGGCATATCTATACTAAACACTCCAGGCACTATTGATGCGGATTATCGCGGTGAAATTATCGCGATTGTTATTAATCATGGGGAAGAGCCTTTTGTTATTGAGCCAGGTATGCGCATTGCACAAATGGTTATTGCTGCTTATCAACGAATCACTTGGAAAGAAGTAGAAGATCTTGATGATACAGTACGTGGCGTTAATAGGTTTGGATCAACTGGATGGTGAGACTTTTTCTTATTTTTCTTCTTTTTGGCGCTCTTTTTGCCAATCAACCTCAAGCACTTCCTAGGTTTGCATCTCTGCGATCAAACTCAATTCACATGCACGTAGGACCTGGGAATAACTACCCCATTGAGTGGCGATTTGTGCGTCAAGGATTGCCTGTTGAAATCATTGCGGAATTTGATACGTGGCGAAGGATCCGTGATCATCAAGGCACTGAAGGATGGGTGCACAAAAGCTTACTTTGTGGAAAACGAACAATTATTATAATGAGCAACGTGCAAAATCTTCACGCAAAACCGGATTCTCAGTCAGCAGTTGTGGCACGCGCAGAACCAGGAGTAATAGCATCTGTTGTAGAAACCCAACCCAACTGGTGCAAAGTAGAAATTCGCAATGACCAAGGGCGTTTTAAAGGATGGGTTTCTCGTAAGCAAGTTTGGGGAATTTATGCAAATGAGTCTAAGAACCCTAATTCGGGATTAGATGGTTAAATTTGATACAAGGTTTTTTTGATTTCAAGGTATAAGCGACAAGGGTTGAAAAGATGTGAATAAAGCCATTAATGGGAGATCGATGGCGAGTGTGAGAAATTTGAAAGTCCTTTTTAA
>CANKYV010000035.1 GCA_947487955.1 Alphaproteobacteria bacterium | reverse complement strand
AAAAGCTATCAATTGCTGTGCGTATCAATGATGATTTGCCAAGTATTACGCCTATTTCGACAAAACTTAGCGATGGTAGAGAAGTTTTATATACATTACTATCGGTGCCTTTTTATTTAACAAGGCAGATACCGCGCTTGCTAGACACTCTTATGCAGCATCAATAATTTCCTAACCTCAAAATACACGCCCACTGTTGCGGCATTACTGGCATCACCGAGAGGCGAGATTGCTTAATTAAGGCTAAATCTTGTAGTTCTTTTGTGTTCTTAATTTGTTCTAACGTTACGGGTTTCTCTAGGGATTCCACATACTCCACATCAACCATGCCAAATTTACCTGAAGAATCAGTTGGATCATCTTTATAAGATGCACAAACTTTAACAATACCCATGATTTGTTTACCAACAACTGAATGGTAGAAAAAGCAAAGATCGCCAATTTTCATTTGCTTCAAGTTGTTGCGTGCTTGATAATTCCTTACGCCATCCCAATGAGTGATTTTTTTTCTTACCTGATCATCCCATGACCAACTGCTAGGTTCTGATTTAATGAGCCAATATGCCATTATTCAAACTCTCGATCATGTTGATTATTCAACAACAAAGACAAAACATCATCAATAGATTTTTTTTCATGCAAAACGCTATAAACAGCGCTAATAATAGGAGTGTGAATTTTGTGTTGTTGTGCCAAGTCAAAAGCAACTTTTGTAGTTGGTACTCCTTCGGTAACACTTTTTCGAGCATTTAAGATTTTTTCTAATGACAAGCCTTGTGCTAAAGCAACGCCTAAACTTGTGTTGCGTGATTTTTCGTTTGAGCACGTTAAGACTAAATCACCAATCCCCGCAAGTGTTTGTATCGTTTCTTTTTGTCCGCCAAAAGTGCAAATTAGGCGACTAATTTCAGCACTTGCTCGCGTTATAAGAGCTGCTAAACAATTTTTTCCAAGTTCC
Source organism: Alphaproteobacteria bacterium (assembly GCA_947487955.1). Taxonomy (GTDB): domain Bacteria; phylum Pseudomonadota; class Alphaproteobacteria; order Paracaedibacterales; family CAITNM01; genus CAITNM01. The sequence continues at coordinate 11,039 of CANKYV010000035.1, read as the reverse complement.
TTACCTATAACAATTCCTGCAGCAATCGCTATAACATTTTTTAAAGCAGCAGCTAATTCAACGCCCACAACATCATCATAAGCATATATCCTAAATGCTTTATGGCGTAAAAGTTGGCTTATTTGATTTGCTAATTCTAAATTTTTAAAAGCAAGAGTAGAAGCTGCTGGTAAACCGTTTGCAATTTCATCAGCATAGTTAGGACCTGATAAAACGCCGATAGGATTTTTTAAGCAATTTTCAAAAAGTTTTGATAAGGGTTTTTGAGTTTGTAGCTCTAACCCTTTGCTGCAAAGAACAATAGGGCAATTTGAAGGAATGTACTCTTTTAGAGATTCCATTAGCTGTTGGCTCTGCTGTACAGGTGCTGTCCATAAAATTACTTTAGACGCTGAAATTTCTTTTATATTGCTAGTTATAGGCAATGTTTTAGGAATAGAGATGCCTGGTAAGTATGCTGAGCATCTTTGTGCACATAACTCAGTCACATATTCAGCACGACGCCCCCATAGAGTAACGCTTTTGCCAGCATTGTGAAAGCTGATAGCTAAAGCAGTTCCCCAAGAACCTGTTCCAACAATAGTAATTTTCGTATTTTCCATGAGCGAATTGTGATTAATAAAAAAAGAACTTGCAAGTTTTTTTCAAACCAGGTTCTTTAAAGAAGAAAAATAAGGATAAAATAATTATGTCATTTTCTATTGCGATTGATGGGCCTGCAGGTGCTGGAAAAGGCACCATTGCAAAGTTTGTGAGTGAAAAATTCCGTCTCAAACACCTTGATACTGGACTGTTGTATAGGGAAGCTGCCCGTTTAGTTATTCAAGAAGGTGTTGATGTGCTAGATGTTGTTCGTTTAGAAGAAATTGCGCATAAAGTAGACACAAAATGTATTATTGAAAATAATCTTCGCAACGAAAAAATTGCTTCAATTGCATCGCAAATAGCTGTTGTTCCTTCCTTAAGGAGAGTGCTAACGCAAAAAATGCGTGATTTTACAAATAATATAGAGCCTAAATATCAAGGTGTTGTGCTTGATGGGCGTGATGTAGGTACGGTAATTTTACCGCAAGCAGATGTAAAACTTTATATTACAGCTGATGAGCAGGTACGTGCACTTAGACGCACAAAAGAACTTGAAAAATCTGCTTTGCAAAAAATTTTAGAAGACATAAGACTCCGCGATGAACGTGATCAAAATCGTCAAGAAGCGCCTATGCAAATAGCTGAAGAAACTATTATTTTGGATACAACATTTCTTAGCATTGATGAAGCTTGTGAGAAAGCCGCTAAAATCGTAACGCAAGGAATGCCTGACATTATAGTGAAAACAAAAATCAGCTGAAAAAGAGCCTTCTTTCGAATCTTAAAAAATAAAGGCTCTTTTATTTACCGGGTAAAGTTTCATTCAAGTCCTAACATGGCAAGGATAAACTCTCCTGTGCCAACAGTTGCTCTCATGCCAAGCTCAGTTGCTTTGTAAATAAATAACTTAGGAATCCTTTTCCACATTACACTTGGGTGATCAAGTTCATAACGTTGTAACGCCCCCATGTACTTACTGGTACGTTCAATAAGACCCATAATGCTTCCAAAAAGATCTCTAGGAGCGTCATTTGTTCTATTAAATACAATTTCAAGATCTATCATTTTTTGCATCACTTTGTGCAATAAACGATAGTCTGTAATACCTCGTGGATCTATGTCCTTTAGCCAATTTATCACTAAAAATGCGTTCACAAAAACATTGCAATCAGAACCAATGCAACTTTGCACACCTAAGGTATGGTAATTAATTGGATCTATAGGACTTAGCTGTATTCTGAATTTTTTAAACCAATTAAAGGAACCACCCATGGTAAAGCATCGTGCTATTTTTTCATCATCTTTACTTCTGTCTCTATTTTTTAAACTATCAAAAATATTAAAAGAGACGTTAATATCTGCACCTGATCTACGACATTCTAATTTTAAGTATTCAACGTGATTCCCAAAATATTCTGTAAAAATTGGCGAGTGAATAGTAACATTTTGTATATCAGCGCTAGAAAATGCATTACTGATGAGATGAGAATATAAAAGGTTCGAAGAACAAGGAGGTTGCAATGAATACTCTGTGCTATAAAGAATTTTCAGTTCTGATGGCGATTTTTTATAAACAAGATAGTTTGTGCAGTTGTGTTCGCTGTGAATTACAATATTTGATTTATTAAGTTTTTCTTGAAAAGACTGAATTTCACATCCTTCTCGAGTCATGCATAGTTTTTCTAAACAATCTATATTTGTGAAGCATCCTCCAAAAAGAGTAAAGGCAAGGTATTCTTTGCCTGTTACTGCTTGTCCTGTAGTTTGTTCGATGCAATTAAGATGTTCTTGTAATTCATTATCGATTCCTGAGGCTTTAAAAAATACAAAGGCTAGGATTAAACAAAATATTTTTATGGTTTTCACAAAAGTTATCAAAAATAGCAATAATAATATATATATGTTTCAAAAATGTAAATTACAAGGGTAATGTCAGTTACTATCAGAATATGAAAGCGAACTAGACAGCATTATTGTAACTCGTTAATCTGAAGTTGAAAGTTTACATCCCATAGGCATAGGTCAGCTTTTAAGGCTTGTTTATCTTAACAATAATCCCTATATCTTGTTCATGACAAAAATAAATATCATAGGCCAAAGCCGAGAGGCGTTAATATCTCAATTTGCTGAGTTGGGATTGCCAGCATTTCGCGTACAGCAAGTGTGGAATTGGTTGTATCATCATGGCGTTCGAAGTTTTGATGCAATGAATAATATTGCAGCGCAAGGACGAGAGGCACTTTATAGTTTTTATACTATTGAGCGCCCCTTCGTATCACAAGCGCAAGCATCGGTCGATGGTACTCAAAAATGGCTATTGCGTTTTCCTGATGGGCAAGAAGCAGAAACAGTGCATATTCCCGAAGTTGATCGCGGAACTCTATGTATTTCATCGCAAGTTGGGTGCACATTAACTTGTTCTTTTTGCCACACAGGCACTCAAATGCTGGTGCGTAATCTAACAGCAGCAGAAATTGTAGGGCAGGTAATGGTTGCGCGCGATGTTTTTCATGAGTGGCCTACTCCAATTGGTAATCGCCATGTAAGTAATGTCGTTCTTATGGGGATGGGTGAGCCATTATATAATTATGATAATGTCGCAACTGCTATTAAAATTCTGACTGATGAAAAAGGCCTAAGCCTATCAAAGCGCAAAATCACCTTATCAACTTCAGGTATCGTTCCGATGATAGAACGTTGCGGTAATGAACTGGGCGTTAGCCTGGCAATTTCCTTGCATGCGGTGACCGATGAGCTGCGTAATGAATTGGTACCCATTAATAAAAAATACCCTCTGAAAGAGCTTTTAGAAGCTTGCCGTAATTACCCCAACGTTAGTAATGCGCGTCGTATAACCTTTGAATACGTTATGTTAAAAGGGGTTAATGATTCAGTAGCAGAAGCCAGAAAGCTGGTGCAACTTATTCGTGGTATTCCTGCAAAAATTAATTTGATTCCTTTCAATCCTTGGCCTGGTAGCCCTTATGAATGTTCAACGCCACAGGCAATTTCTGCATTTGCTGAAGTGGTCTATCGTGCTGGATATGCATCACCTGTGCGTACACCGCGGGGACGAGATATATTGGCTGCTTGCGGACAATTAAAATCTGAGAGCGTTCGGCAAAAAAAATCTAAATGTACAGCAGAAATAGCTGCTTAAGTTTTTCTTTTTTTATTTTTGTATTCAATGCGAATTAGCCAAGCATAGCTAAGTAAAATAACGCCCCCACCAAGCAAGGTCGTAAGTGGAGGAATTTCAGCAAAAAATAGAACACCAGTAAAAATATTAGCTGGAAAACGTACATACTTAAAAGGTGCTAAAAAGCTTGTGTGTGCATAAGTATATGCTTCAATTAAACAGATTTGCGTTATTACATAACTACATCCAATGACTGTTAATTTGGGTGCCTCATCGAGCGGTGGTAAAACCCACGGGGTATGTATTTGGCTAAAAAGCGCAAATATAGCCATAAAACTTAAAAGGTAAATTAATGTTGTTTGTGATGAATCTTCTTTGGATAAGCGCTTCACAAAAAGAGAAGACGCTGAGAAAAACACAGCTGACAAAAGCGGTAAAAAAGCATAATAACTGAATAGTTTTTGGCTTGGATGCAAGATTAACAATACGCCAGCAAATCCTACCACAATAGCAACCCAAGCTTTGAGGTGAAACTTTTCTTTGAAAAACAACATACCACCAAAGCTTGTAAAAAAGGCGCTGGTAATTGATAGTGCTGAAGACTCTGCTAAAGGTAAGTACTGTACAGCACCGATCCAAGCCCAGTTTCCCAAAGCTCCACAAACCCCTTTTAGCCCATGTATAGGCAAAATAGCTGTTTTAAAAAAAGCGAAAAATCTTTGTCTGTATACGGTAAAAAGCAGAGTTAGGCCTACGAAACATTTGAAAAATAAAATCTCCATGGGAGGGAGATCTTTTGAAATACTATGGGTTGTGCCGTTAGTTGTTGCAGATGCTATTGTAGATAGCACAATAAGCAACCCACCATAAACATTATCTGAGAAAAATTTTCGGCAAAAGTTATGAAATGTATTACTCATTCTCTTTTGACAATTTATAAAAATACAACGCTGAAAGGCTTGTAAAAATTAGGCCACCATAAAAAGCACCACCATGGAAATGCTCTGCTAAAAATCCGGCAATGCTATTACCAAGAAGTACGGCAACACCCGTTATTAGATAATATATGGCAAAAGCAGTGCCACGTAGGTGTGGCAAAGTATTTTCCGCAATAAGAGCTGAAAGCATCCCGTGGGTCATTCCCATGTGCAGGCCGCATAACATGAATCCTACAATAATCCACCATTTGTTTGGTGCCATGATCATAATAATATTGGCTACTACCAGGACAAGGAGCCCAACTAATAAGACTCGCAATCTACTGGTGCGATCTGCTAATTTACCCATAGGCCACGCGGTGTTGGCGCATACAATGTTGTATGCAACGAACAAAAGAGGAATAAGTGCTACAGACCAGTCGTAATCTTTTGCGCGTAGGTTTAAAAATGCCTCACTGAAGCGTGCTTGCATCAAAATAAAGATTCCACCCAAAATCTGCCAGTAGCGTTTGGGTAAATGACGTGCTTCTGACCAATGCCAGGCAGCCTGTTTTCGAATGGCTGCATTATCATGTACAAATTTGTAGAGCACGATTAATGCGCAAATGCCAGGTAAAATAGAACACCAAAAAACTACTCGGTAGCTCTCAGTGAACGCATATATTCCAGAGGCTAAGGCGCCCCCTACAACAAACCCTGCAGTTTCAAGTGTGTAGCGCATACCGTAAGATGTCCCTTGACTAGATTTAGGACTAATATCTGCAATAAGCGCGTCAGATGGAGCAGAGCGTACTCCCTTACTGAGCCGATCAAGAGTGCGTGCCCAAAAAATTGACCATACACCAGAGGATAGAGCAAATAATGGTTTTACGAACGCTGTGCCGATTGTTCCTGCAATAATAAGAGATCGTCTTGTCTTAAAAACATCGCTTAAAACGCCAGAAAAAACCTTCGCAATAAAGGCCATAAATATGGCAATACCTTCAATGAAACCAAGAGTTGTTTTTGAAACATTTAATTCTTCTGTCAAAAAAGTTGGCAGCAGCGAAAATACCATTAAAGAAGCTACACTCCACAGAAACGTGACCCAGCAAATAGCCCACAGTGTTTTCTTTTCATCATAAGAAGGAGTGTTCAACTACAACCTCAGTATCTGATTTACCATATCATAAGTGATTTAAAGGCTTTTGGCAAAATATCACGTTCTAGATAGCAGTTCCTGCTTATGCTCTTCAAACCACTGTTCAAATGCTGTTACGCTTTCTCGATCTTCAATGCGATGAGAGCTTATCTCATTTAAAAGTAATTCTAATTTTGCTGCACCATAAGCGCTAAAAACCTCATCCATGAGGGAAGTAAGCGCACTTTTTGTGTCTTCATCATCACCACAAAACAACTTATTACTGCAATAACTATTAAAGAGTGCGCGGCAATCGACTTGGTAAGTATTAAAAGGTTTTATTGCTAGTATAGTGTCCGCCGAAATTGTTCTTCTTCTTGTTGAGCTATTTATGCTTGTAAGATCATTACCGGACTTATAAGATTCATTAAGTTGCTGAGATTTTGCTTCTTCAAAATCATCAGATTCTTCATCACTAGCTTTTAAATGATCAAAACATGCTAAAAATAAAAAAGACAGAATTATCAACTTAAAATTTACAAAACACATTTGCTCTTCATTTCTAGCTATAAACCAACTGTTTCTTTTCGAGTCGCTATCAAAATATTTGTTGGAACTTTTTTACAACCGTATCCAAAACAAATGTCTAGAACAGGATTATTCATCGTCTCACTGTATTCTCTGAAATTTAATTGCTCAAATCCCCCTGGAAATTTATAAGGCATAAGGTAGCGGCCATGCAAGTCTAATGTAAATTTATCTTTTAAATACTCGTAAGGTATGCCTGTGCTGTCTTGCACAAAGGTATTGGCATTTTCTAATATGAAATTTCTAAATATCTTAAACTTTTTTTGATGAGGTAAGTATGATGCTGCTTTGAAAAGCACAACATTAAATGGTTTTAAGGTGCTTAAAAATTCAAGATCAATCTGGCTATTATCGAGACCTGCCTTATAATACCTAATCATGCGGGCTTTACCGTTGTAAGTAAATTTGATCTGTACGGCATTTGACCTGCCATCAATTGCCTGAATTGTAATATCTGTTGCGCCTAGATTTTCAAGTTGTTTCAATATAATAGTCGCTACGTTTCGCACCCCTGAAGCCATTTGGTCAGTAATAAAGAAGCTGCGCCTGTACAAGGATGACAAATTACTAAGAGCATCACTATCTAGTGCTACTGGATAACCTTCTACAGGTTCTGCTGGTTCTAGCCCCATCAGCGTTAGAATTTCAAAGTTTGGAAAGAGTAAAAGCGGATAAGTGACGTCTGGTCCACCAAACGGATAGAATACATGAGGGCCAACGTTTTGAAGATATTTATTGCCGAAATCTATTAAGCAGGGCTGTTGCTTTTCCTTGAAACTGTCGAGCAGGGGGCCCGCAAAACTTAAACTGATACTTATTCCCAATAAATAAGCGCATAACAATATTTTAAACTTCATAAAATTTATTTTAATTTTTTCCAGATCTTATTTTAACCTTTGAAAAGTTAAAAAATTTTTAATAAAAGACCTCGGTGAGAATTACCTTTGAATATTCTGAGCTATAGTTGAATTTATGCCAAATTTATGGCTTATTTGCAATCAGTTGGAGAGGTACCAGAGTGGTTGAATGAAACGGTCTCGAAAATCGTTGTGTGCTGACGCGTGCCGCGGGTTCGAATCCCACTCTCGCAGTTTCAATGTCTTCTTTCTTGATCCTCTTGAGCATCTAAAGAGTAAGCAGTATACGGAGCTGCAATAAGCCTGCTCACTCCTATAGGCTCACCGGTGACAATACAGTATCCATAGTTCCCGCAAGCTAATCGCCGTAATGCAAGCTCAACTTGACGGCATAACCGCTTCTCATGCTCATGGAAGACATGATGATTCAATCGTAAATTTTCTGTTGAGCCTTGATCAATAATATCAGGTTGTTGATTGATATTTTCAAAAGTTGCAGAGGCACACAAATGCTCTTCCTCAACTAATTTTTGCAATTCATTATAAAGCAGGCCTTGAAAGAACTGTTTCATTTGAGGCGACATGTACGCAGAATCGTTTAAAGGATGATAAGCTAAATCTCTTTGTGCCATAACACTTTCTACACCTAAATTGATGGGGGCATAATAAGCCTATGGAGAATAATAACAAGCTGTATAATTATACAGGTGAACTAGATAATGTATCAGGTGTTGAAATTTTAAAATCCTTAGATACACCTTAATTGCTTAATTTAAACTTATAATATTGAAAAGCTTCAAAAATTATCGTGCGTCACGATAATATGATTGTACTATACAAAATGATAGGTATATTTTTTAGATCTTTATAGATAAAAAGATACATACAAATACTAATTCCTAGCTGCATTATTCAAAATGGCAACGTAAATATGCTTTATATGGGGAGACTTATTACATTTATTGTTGGTTGGATATTAGCCATGTGTATTACTGAATTGTTTATACAAGGATTTTTTGATCCTTTTTGGGAATGTCTAAAAAATCATTTTGATAAGATGAATTTTTCTAAGAATTATTATCTTGATCTGAGAAGCTAGAATGAACTACGTCATTGATTCTGGGGCTAAACTTTTTAACAACTCATATAGTCCATCCCATAACATTGCTTGCAGATCTAAAAAACGCGTTGCGCCTTCCAGTACCAAAGCGGAATTATCAGGACATTCACTAAGACGAGCGGCAATTTGATATGTATCTAAAGCGTGTTGTTTCTCAGTGCCATCGAGATGACAATCAAAATATTTGCTTACTCTTAGGTAATCACTGGAGGTGTAAAAAGATTGGTAAGGTACAAAAAGTGATTGGTAAAACGATTGCAACATCGATTCAGCTGCTAATTCTTGTCCCATATTAGCTCCTATAACTAAAGGATAGGTTGCTGATTGATACAGTTCTTTTTGTTTAGCAGTAAAACTTCTAACACCTTGAAGAATAAAGGGCGAGAAATCTAATTCTTCATGATGAATTGGCGGAAGATAAAATATTCGTTGACCATGCTCATTAAAAGAAAATAACAATAGAAAAACATGAGATTGCTCTGCCTTACCTTCACCTGTTTCTTCAGATAAATTTTTTCCTAGTAGAGCAATTGCTTCGTAATCTAAATTTTTTACTGCTGCTATCAGAGCATAAGCAATGCAAGGAATGGTATTTAGAGTTCTGTATATATAATTATCTCTAATAGCCTGAAACTGAAGAGAGTTTAAAGATCCTATAGATTGTTTTTCAAGAAAGCTAAACAGCGGGTGTTGAATAGCACGGTGATTTTTTAAATCATCGTATTGTGTTTGAAAAAAAGATAAATTTTTATATTCATAATGAGTATTATTCATATGAGCTTCCTTTTCGCTTCCATTTTTTACGAGTAAAAGAGTAAATGTTGGATTTGGATGATGGTTCTCTATTTATCTTATTGATATCATCGTATGGTAAGGTTAATCGTATATCGAGCCCCTTATTAACAGCGCTAAGTTCTTGAAAGTTTCCACCAAGTAATTCGACAAGGCGGATGATCTCTTGAATGTCGAGCTCTGTTCCATTGAAATGTTGAGACGGTGGAAAATGATGAGAGTCACGTAGTCTTTTAATTTCAAAACTGCTGAGTCCAAAACCATTATCCATTATATGGATAATTAGTTGTTTATTATTATGCTCGGTGTTTTCTACATAAGTACGTATAAGAATCTCACAACCATCCTTAGTTCCTTCCATAGCTATTGATAAAAGGCTTAAAATGATTTGCTTAAAGCGTAATTCATCGGTATTAAATTTTGGGATATCAGCTTGAAATTCATAAGTGATTTTTTTGTTTTGCAAAAAAATTAATTGTGAAATAACCAAAACACTTTCTTCCAATGTTTTATTTACATCTATGGATATAATATTTATTTCAGATGTAGACAGTTGCTTCAGTTGAATAATATCATTGTATATACGTTCGATAATAATTAGCCTATGAGGGTCATTAAGAGAAGGTTTTAATATGGCTCGCAAGCGTCTTAAAATAATCTCACTTAAGATAAAAAAATCTTCATTAGAAGTTTGCAGAAAATTTTCTCGTGCCTTATAAGAAAGTTTTGAAAAATGAATTAAATGTTTTTTGAATAAATAAAGCAATAACAAACAAAATATTGCCATGCCGCCAAACTCTAATATGCGTGGAAGAACAAGTGCATAGAAATCTTTTTTAAAGACAGTATTATGGCGACCAACAAGAATAATATAAGGCAATTTATCCATTTTAATGCAATAGCGATAATCAATTTGATTACTGGACAATGAATCTCTTAAAAAGCCTTCTTTAGATATTGCAAGAAGTTCTTGAAGAGCTTTTTGATGAAATGGATTTTTTAAACTTGTTACGTTATCAGCTGTTTGTAAAATAGTATTACCACTATAATCTAAAACTATAAAACTTGTTTGATTTGCTTGGGTTAGTTCTACAATTTTTGTTGTAATGGCAGCGACACTAATGCCAACTACTAGCATGCCTAAAAATTTGTTTTTTTCTGTATCAACAACGCCAATGCCAGCGGGAATAACCCACAAACCACTAGGAATACCAACGCAAGGTGGGGATATTTGTAGTTGCCAGGGTTTTTTCCGGCATTCTTTTGTGTGCGGACGAAAAGACATGTCTACTGGATCAGGAATAATTCCAATTTGGCTGTTAGCAAGTTGCATGTTATGATCATCAACCCATTCAATAAATGTAATGCAAGACTTTGCTTTAAAGTCGGCTTCCCATACCTGATCAAGAAATCGAGCAATATAATTAAGATCATTAAATTTATTAGAACGAATAATTTGTCGACCAGCATATGATAAAATGTGACTGGTTTCTTCTAAAAGTTCGGAAAAAATTTTTTCAATATGTGAAGCCTTTAAGGAAAGTTCTCTGTCTATATTACGTATATGTGAAGTGTAAATGGTATAACTTAAGGACGTTGTTACTAAAATTGTAGAGATTATTATGATAACTGCATAGTGCCAGATACCATGGATAGGCAATCTTTTACGAAATAATGCGCCTTCTTTTTTTAAGCTAAACACATAACCTTCTATTTAGGTTCAAATAGCTTAGTACTAATTACTCCTTTTATTAACGCAGTGTGCGAGTTTTTAAGAGAAGATTAGATCGAACTGCAAAGACTTTTTGATAAAGAAAGCAGCAGTGTGAGCAAGAATTTTACGAGATAGTTTTGCAGTTAAATGCCACACGTCTTTCACCCGAATTTTTTGAACATTAAA
>CANKYV010000034.1 GCA_947487955.1 Alphaproteobacteria bacterium | reverse complement strand
TCCGTGCAACAACAGCTAGCCATTGTTCTCGAGCATTTTGAGGATATTTTGCAACTTTATGGTGTTGAAGGCGGTGTCAAGATTGCCCGTAAACATTTAGGGTGGTACAGTAAGGGACTTAAAGATTCCGCAGAGTACCGGGTCCACGTTAACCAAACCGAATGCCCGATAAAAATGCGAGAGCTAGTTCAAAATTTTTATAACCAACGAATAGAATCTGAATAAAATTATGATTGGAATTGCAACTATTATTGAAAAAATGGTGAAAGAGTATTTCACTACTCAAGGTGATAATATTACCGATTCAAGCCTATATGAGACGGTTTTACACGAAGTAGAACGTCCTCTTTTAAAACAAACTCTTCATGCCGTCAAAGGTAATAAAGCAAAGGCAGCCAGAGTTTTAGGCATTAACCGTAACACGCTGCATAAAAAGCTTAACGACTATGGGTTGTAATGCTGCGCATTTGTGCAGGGCAATTTAAGGGGAAACCTTTAAAACTTCCTCCGCAATCCATTGCCAGGCCATCTTCAAATAAACTGCGCCAGGCTGTTTTTAATATCCTTAACAATTTAATATCTTTTAAAGATCTGCACGTGCTAGATGCATTTGCAGGTTCGGGTGCTCTAGGTTTAGAAGCTATATCACGAGGCGCTGGTCAAATTGTTTTTTGCGAGAATAACCCCTTGGTTCAACAGGTGCTCAAAAACAATATTTCAAGCATGAGTTCTTCCATCAACAACCAAGTCACAGTCGTTCCAGATATTTTTAAATTAATGAGTACTCAGCCATTTGATCTGATTTTTCTTGATCCGCCATACGATAAAGAACTTGAGCATAAAGCGCTGCAATATTTAGTTGAGCAAAAACTTATAGCACCAAATGGTATCGTCGTTATTGAGCAGCGCAAAGGTGCACCAGAAGTTGAGCATAATAGCTTTACTACGCAATCCATCCGTGTTTATGGGCAGTGCCAGGTTAAGATTCTAATTAAAGATTAAGAATTTTAATACTCCTAGGTACAACCTTAAAACATCAAGCTTCAGAAAGTCCTCTAGAAACAGCTCTACTGACAAAATCAGCTAAGCTTGTTGGTGCTCCGCCGGAAAAGTCGAAAGTAACAGATCCTGAAGCAAATAAGTCAAAAAATGCGTTGAATTGATCATGGATATTTGTAGCGCTTTGGAAACCAGACAAGTCGCTAAAAACACCATGATCATTACTTGCATTAGGAGCATTAATAAGGCCAGATATGCCGCCGTTAGCTGTAACAGGGTCTCCTACGAGGCTAGCTATATCACTTCCTGGGCCACCAAGAACAGCGGCAAGGTTGCTTGCAGTGCCATTAAGGGTTGGGTTGCCAATCTTAGCACTCAAGTTTGCAGCGTTGAGCTTGGAACCATTTCCAAAGTAAGTATTCAAAGCTGTTACAATAGAGTCAGCTGTGTTTTGATCTGTGCCAGCTGTGATTGGAGCACCTGTATTATTTTGAATAATCAAAGATTTACTACCATTTGTGAATCGGATTGTTCCATACCCGCCAATGTTTGTTACATCTGTATTATCATATGTATAGGTATCTGTACCTATTGTTACGCTAATTGTGGTTGTACCTCCATTACTGAAAGCGTCAGCTCCAAAAACCTGAGAGGTTGCACCATCATAAGCAGGTACAACGAAGTCAGCTCCTGTTGTGCCAGCTATGCTGAAACTTGAAGAACCATCGATTACTGTTCCTAAATTAGCTAATCCCATCATTAGATTAGAAGATGTTGCTCCATCGATACTTTCTCCCAAAGCTGCTACTTTAGAAGATAAGTTACCTGGAGTAATGCTTGAGCCAGTTTGAAAGAAGTTATTTAATGCTACTTGCAAATCATTTGCGTTTGCACTTGCATTGTCATTATTGATACCTCCACCTGTATAAATCAAAACAAGTGATTCTCCACTCGGCCCAGTAAAAGTTATGGTATTACCATTGTTAATAGCTGAAGTAGATGCGCTATAAGTGTAGCTGTCACTACCAATTTTTACTGTAATCGTATTTGAGCTAACAGTAATATTTTCATCCGCAAAGACTTGGGAAGTTGTGCCACTATAACTGGTAAATCCAAAATCACTTCCTCCTGTTCCAGATACAACGGCACCTGAAGAACCATCAATTGCCGTTCTTACGGTACTAATAGCTGTAGAAAGCTGCGTTGCATCGCTTTGAATTTCTTGAATTTGTGCTATTAGTTTATCCGCAACATCGCCTGAAGTGTCGCCATCAATTTGACTAAGAATATTAACAATTCGTGCTTGAGTAGTTGACCCTGATGCTGTTCCATTGAGGAGAGAATTAAGAGCTTCAACGTCTGCTTGGAACGTTGCACCAAGAGAAGTAACTAAAAGAGCTCGAGCTGTTGCAAGGTCAGTAGCAATAACACCTGTTGGATTTGTTAGAAGAATAGCATCAATAGCCGCTATTCTTGCGCGGATACTAGTTGCCGAACCACCCAGCATTTTGTTTAATCCGTTAGATATTTTATCAGAGACACCAGTCGCAATCTGAGATGTCGCTGGATACATGCTGCTTAAGTAACTAAGAGCTTTAGCCTGTGTGTTGATAGTTGCTCCGCTTCGATTATAAAGAACTATGTTATTGCTACCATTGGTTAGCGTAAATGTGCTGCCATTTGCTATATTACCTGTAATTGTTGCAGCGGGTAGGTTATAAGTACCATTAGCTGAACCAAGGCCTGACATGGTTATATTGACACCACCTGAACCATCACTTGCGGCTGCTGATCCTATTGTTGCAGAAGTGTTTCCGTTTGGTAATGAATTTAAGCCGTTATCTAAAGTCGTGCTCATACTACTAGCCTGAGTATACAAAGAAGAGGAAAAGCTTGTATTATTAAGCAGTATTGTTGCTAAAGCATTTAAAGCTTCTTGAATGTTGGTTGTTGATCCACCTATATTGCTAATGATTGTCTTGTCTGCTCCTGGATCACCTACTTGAGTAGCAAGATCAGTGCTAGTTCCACCAATAATAGCAGCAAGGTTGCTTGCACTACTACCCTGCGTTGGATTGCCAATTCGCTCTATAATTGTTCCATCTCCTCCTAAACTTGAATTAGCAGCATTCATGTTGCTATAAATGTCTGAATTAGTACCCCCCAAGATAGCAAAAACAGCTGCTGCATTGCTCATAGCACTATAGTTATTTCCGCCCAATAAGGCTTTTAATGCAGTTGTTTTAGTACTCGTGCTTGCTTTTATAATTGCACTGACAGGATACGCATTGGCTAAGTAGGTCGCAAGAGAACTGGCAGAAGTAATACTACTACCGCTGTTATTGACGAAGGTAATAGTGTTACCAGAGCCAGCATGAGTTAAAGTGACAGTGCTACCATTAGCGATGGCTGTTGTGCCACCTGTTCCATCACCGAGATTAATACCACTTACAGAAGTATCAACACTATAAGACCTGCCAGCTGAACCATCATTACCCATAATGCTTATCGTGCCACTTGAATTAGTTGCCGCTGTCGTTACGGTGAAACTAGTTAGGCCGGATAAACTTTGTACCCCATCTAAAGCTGCATTAACACTTTTTGTTCGATTTATTGTGGTTCCACTACCTCCTAAGCTTGAATTAACAGCGCTAATAGCGGTAGAAAGCTGCGTAGCACTGCTGTTAAGCGCTTGAATTTGTGTTGTAAGTTTTCCTGAAACATTACCGGAATCAGTCGTGGTGCCGTCGATTTGATTAAGGATACCGCTTGATCCTACAAGCAATGCATAAAGAGATGTGCCTGTACTACCATTTAATAAGGCAGCGATAGCACTATTACCAGCACCTGTATTACCTAATGCAGCAGTAAGGTTAGCCAAGCTTGTGACACCAATCATAGAAAAAAGTGAAGAAGCACTTCCTAAACTGCCAATTTTTGCTAGTGTAGTGACGCCTGATCCTCCCAAGCTTGAATTAACAGCGCCTACATTGCTATATAGGTCCGAATTTGTGCCTCCCAAGATAGAAAAAATAGCTACCGCATTGCTTATAACACTATAGTTATTTCCGCCCAATAAAGATTTTAATGCGGTTGCTTTAGTATTCGTATTTGCTTTAATAATTGCACTGACAGGATAAGCATTAGCTAAGTATGCCGCAAGAGCCGCTGCTGATGTAATCGAACCTCCAGAATTGTTAACAAAGGTTATAGATTTACTTCCAGTATTCAATGTAAATGTATTACCAGAAGCAATGGGTGATGAATATGCTATTGAATATGTTATAGATGATAAATAATCATCATCACCAACGATGTTCACCGTATTACCTCCTGGGTTTGAGGCGGCTGCGGTGACGGTGAAGCTCGTTAATCCTGATAAACTCTGCACTCCATCTAAAGCTGTATTAGCAGTATTTACGTTGCCATAAAGATCTGACGCAGTTCCCCCAACGTTATTAGAAACATCACTAATAACAGTAGAAAGCCGTGTACCACTGCTTCTAATCGCTTGTATGAATGTCGTTAGTTCATCGGTAACATTACCTGAACTTGCATTGCTAATCTGACTAAAGATAGCGGCAATTCGCTCTTCTATTGTTGATCCTGTTGCTGTTCCATTGAGGAGAGCGTTAAGAGTTTCAGCATCTGCTTGTAGTGTTGCACCAAGAGAAAGAACTAAAAGAGCACGAGCGGTAGCTAGGTCTGTGATGACAACACTCGTTGGGCTTGCTAGAAGCGCATTATATATAGTTGCCACCCTAGATATTAAAGTCCCACTACCTCCAAGGGCTGAATTAGCAGCGCCAACATTTCCATAAAGGTCTAATTCAGTGCCGCCTAAGATAGTAGCAATAGCGCTAATGGCAGTAGAAAGCTGTGTACCACTGCTTCGAATCGCTTGGATTTGTGTCGTAAGCTTTCCGGCAATATTGCCAGAATCAGTTGTTGTGCCATCGATTTGACTGAGTATGCCACTGGAGCCAACAATTAAAGCATAAAGCGAAGTGCTCGAGCTTCCACTTTTTAACAAAGCAGCGATAGCACTATTCCCAGAGCCGGTGTTGCCTAATGCTGCGGCAAGGTTTGCCAAACTTGTGGCACCAATCATGGAAAAAAGTGAAGAAGCGCTTCCCAAGCTGCCAATCCGTGCTATTACCGTCCCGCTACCTCCAAGGGCTGAATTAGCAGCACCAATATTGCCATAAAGATCTGAAGCACTGCCCCCAACGTTATCGGCAACATCATCAATAGCAGTAGAAAGTTGCGATGCACTACTGCGAATCAATTGAATTCGTGTAGTTAGCTTACTAGCAATATTGCCAGAATAGTCTGCCGTGCCATCAATTTGACTAAAAATACTACCAATTCGTGCTTGCGTAGTTAATCCCGATCCTAATCCATTAAGGAAAGCATTAATTGTTTGAATGTCTGCTTGAAGCGTTGCACCAAGAGAAAGAACTAAAAGAGCACGAGCTGTTGCAAGGTCAGTGGCATCATCACCTGTTGGGCTCGCCAAAAGATCAGCACCAAGAGAGCTACTTATAGAACCAGTAAGAATAGTTGTTAGTGTTTTTCCATAAATAGAGGTATTTGTACCGGCAGCGCCTCCACTTGTCGCAGCTAAAAGAATACTGAGTGCAGAAATTTTGGCAGAGATATTATTGGATATAACAAAGTTAACCGGATAGGCCCCTACGAGGTATGTTGTAAGAGCACTAGCAGATGTAATACTGCCACCGCTGTTATTGACAAAAATTATAGATTTTCTTCCGTTCGTTAATGTAAATGTATCACCAGAGGCAATAGGCGATGAATATGTTATTGAATACGTTTGAGATGATGAGCCATCATTGCCAGTAATGCTAACAGTATTAGATGATCTCGTAGCCGTTGCTGTCACAGTAAAGTTATTGAAGCCTGATAAACTTTGCGTGCCATCCAAAAGAGCATTGGCTTTCTTTATTCGATCCATTGGAACTCCATCCCCACCGATAGCTTCTTCCATATAATCGATCGCCGCACTAATAGATGATATACCTGCTTTTGTTATTCC
The DNA here is from genome assembly GCA_947487955.1 of Alphaproteobacteria bacterium. Taxonomy (GTDB): domain Bacteria; phylum Pseudomonadota; class Alphaproteobacteria; order Paracaedibacterales; family CAITNM01; genus CAITNM01. The sequence goes on along the minus strand of CANKYV010000034.1, from coordinate 6,512 downwards.
CATTTCAGCAAGTATGTCTTTAGGACTAAGATTGTTTGTAAAAAATTCATAAGAGGTTACTACTGCAAAGGAAGATTGCACATTAAAAAAAATAGCAAAAGCAGAAAAAAATACTGAAGAGTATTTGATTAAATTAACATTAGTCATATTAAGTAAATAAAAAATAATATTACTATTTAAATAATAGGTAATAATTATTTATTATTTGTAAATTTTGGGTAAAATATTAATGATTAATAAGTGAAATACTAATTTTCAGGAAAAATTAACTAAAAATTTATTTTAATTATTAATAATTAAGAACAAAGGGAAAAAGCAGCAAATTTTTAAGGAATAATGATGAAAAGAGAATTGCTTATTTTTAATTTGCTTTTTGGAGCAACAGCGATCTCAACTATAGGAAATTCTTCAAATTTTAATTTTTCTGGATGGCGTATTGGTTCGTTCATAGGATATAGCCAAACCCATGTAAAGTCTGCTGATACTTTGAAAACAGATTATAACGTTAATAATATGCTAGCTATGAATGGAACCTATACTAAGGCATCCCTTTCCGGAAGAAATGCACGAATAGGATTTTATGGAGAATATGGTCACCAACATAAATCACGATATCTAGGAGTCGAAGCAGAAGGCATACTGCAAAATATTAAAAACAGCAAAAAAACGGACACACCTCAAGCCGCAGGCGTTGCATCAAGCCATAATATTACGGCAACTTTAAAAGATACCTATGCTCTTTCCCTTAAGGGGGGGTATGTTTTTAATCCTGATAGTCTTATTTATTTAAAAGCGGGTATTATTTTTTCTCGTTGGAATATTTCAAGTCAGTACCCATACCTTATTGGCAATCCTTTAGTAAATCCTGCAACCTATACAACTTCCAAACGCCAATTTGGCCTCTTATTAGGAACAGGAATTGAAAAAGCTCTTAATGATAACCTCATTGCTGGTGCAGAAGTTTCATATGCTCAGTATAAGAAAATATCCTATAGCCACCCTCATATGAATCAAAGCTCAATTTCTCCTTCGGCTTTTTCATTTAATCTAAAACTAAGCTACAAAATTTAATGCTTTTTAAAAGTACCAAGGTAAAATAAGGCGCCATCAACTTAACTCAGCAACTTTTGTCCCCAGCAAAGCTACGTTAGAAGTTGAGCATATAGCTTTACTACGACCACCCGTGCCTACGAACAATGCCAGGTTACGCTTTTGTGTGCTCTTAAATATTTAAAAGTGGATTAAATAATTCATATTTTATTAATAATATTTTAAATTTATTTTAAATATTTTAATTTATATTTTAATTTAAATAACTATTATTCAAGAAAATATATGAAAAAATATTTAATGGCTATGATTTTTGCTCTAACCAATGCCAGTTTCAGTGCAGGGTCTATGAAAGTTGAAGAAGTTGTTCAACAGTTAGAGGGAAAATTTTTAGCCACACAAATGAGAGCTATTCGCCCAATTCTTGAGGAAGCTAAATTAGGTGAAGATATCTTTGCAATTTCAAATAATGCTGCCAAAATTGAATTTTTACAGCATAAAGATTCCATGTTGCCAGATGAATTACTAGCTTTTGCAGAAAAAAGACGTGATGAAGCAAAAGCACAAATGGATAGATTCTATTCAGTGATTGATAACTACCCATGGAAATCTATAACAGGTCGTGTTTTAAGCACGTATATGCCTCACATGGGATTGAATGGAAGTCCTCAAATGTATGAGGATTGGATAGTTGAAGTAGAAAAATTATCCAAATAAATTTTTCTAAGATTCATCATACACACCCCCGGTCATATTCCTGATCGGGGTTTTTAATGTGCTAAATTCTTCAGCCCAGAAAGAGAAAAGCAATAATAAAATTAAAAACAAGTCTTAAAATCGATAAACATATGTTTAAAAAACTATTAATGGGAATTTAATTACTTTTTGAGACACTATTCTTGTTGTTTAATTTTTTGAAAGACAGGAATATGAAAATTTCTTCTATAAAACAAAAATATAAGACTATATCAGCATGGTGTGGGATGCTAACGATATGTCTAAGTTTAATGGCTGATCTTAGCGCAACAACTTATTATGGTTATGGTCTTGAACAAATAGAAAATGGGTTTCAGTATCCAGATGGCATGAGTTGTCGGACATCCACTGGAGATGTTTACTTTGCTGATCGCAATGCTGATACTATTTCAAAAATCCCCGCAGGTAGCAGTACGGCAACAACTATTGTGAGTGGGTTAAATTCGCCTTCAGCGATTTGTGTGGATAGTTCTGGGAATATCTATTTTAGTGAACTTGGGGGCCCAGGTGCTATAAAAAAATGGCTTGCTGGCGATAGCTCAATTTCAACGTTAGTAAGTGGCGTAAATAGCCCTCAAAATGGAATGGCCCTAGATAGCGACGGAAATTTATATTACAGCTCCGCAGGTGATAATAATATTTATAAAATTACTTCAGGTGGCAGTGTTTCAACTCTTTCAACAGGATTAAATTTACCCGTTGGAGTATGCGTTGATAACCTTGGATATGTGTATATAGCTGAATGGAATTCGGGTGATATTCGCAAGATCTCTACAACCACTGGAGGTGCTGGTTCGGTGTATGCAAGTGGATTAAGTTATCCATATGGCATATGTCGTGATAGCGCAGGAAATTTATACATCAGCGGCTATCAAGATGGCAACATCAAAAAAATTCTTGCTAGCGATCATTCTGTTATCACTATTGCTGATAGCGTGGAAAATCCTACGGGTATGTGTCTAGATAGTTCAGATGTCCTATATTTTGCACAGGCTGGAGGTGCTGGAACGATCTCCAAATTGGCCACTTCTTCTCCTCCTACCATCAACCTCACGGTTGATTTCACAAACGGAGCAGTAATGTCAGGTTCGGTTACGGGTGGAATTATCTTCACCGGTAACAGTAGTTCTGATGTCTGTACTTTTAATGGTTCAGCGATAGGGGATGTGCAGGTAACAAAAGGTAAAGTGTCAATGAGCTCAAACACACCAATTGCATCAGGCAAGTCAATGCGTTTAAATGGTGGAGATCTTATTGCAACGGCTGGATTTGAATTGCCAACGGTTGCCATGGATCAAGCGGGAACGTTGAATGTGAATACAAACAGTCAAGTTGGTCTTGCAAAATTAACTGGATCGAATGCTCTAACCATTGCAACATCAAGCTCAAGCACTGGTAGTGTGCACCTAGAAGACTTATCTGGCAACAGTGGTGGTATTGCGGCATGCTCACAAAGCTCACAGATAGATGGCAGCACAAAGTTCCCAAGTGCAGCGTGTTTCTTCCAAGGTGATGCTACAGTTGGTGCTCTTCCAGGCCAAGCTTCAAGCTCTAACCTAACGTTTGGCAATGTTGATTCAACCGCCGTTAACATACCAGCATCAGGTCTTACAAGTGCTGTGATGTATGCAACCAAGATTAATATTGGTACTAAAAATTGGTCACAAAATGTGACAGCCGTCTTCGCTCTAGGTTAAAGACTTTCAGTACACCCCGGTCATATTCCTGATCGGGGTTTTTCATACACTAAAACAATAAAGATCCTAAATTTTCTCCGCAATCGTTACTATACGATCGGATTCGTTCTCAACAAATTTTGCCCCATCAATTCCACATTGATTCAACACTCTAAATCCGTTTCTTTGTAGCATATCCTTTAGTTGTTCTGCTGTATAAACCTGTAGGGTTTGAACACTTTTTTGTATTTTTGGTGCTTCAGAGTTTTTCTTGGCATATGAAGTAGTAAAAGAAGCCAAAATACCATGTAGTACTGGGCATCTTTATTCTAGTGTGAAGGTTTGGCGCTACAATGAGATAAGGTTTTCATTGAATTCTATTAACTGTCCAGTCATGGCTTGTTTTATCAAATCGGAACTCTTCTGCGCTACCATCATGCTCAAAGACATTAATTTCTTCTAGAAGGCGTCCTTGGTTAAAGATAACTTTTTCATCATAGCCGATTTTTATACCGTAGTTGCGAAAAGCAATGGTGAAGCGACCGTTTTTAATCAAAGTAGGAATTGCCTTAATGACATCATCAAGGGTGAAAATGTCATAATTTCCTAATTTTTCAACGCAAATTAAAGCATGATTTGTTCCTGGGAACATGGGCAATTTTTCTATGAAACTACTGCCCAATCGTGCATTAGTAATAAGGACGCGGTTTTTTCCTTTTAAACCAGATCGGCGAATCATCACATCATCGGCTTCAAAAAATGTTGCTCCTCCAAATACCACCATACGACTTACTTGGTGTTCATTCATATTATAGGGTGCAATAGATAATTTTATTTTTTCCCCATATCGCACAACAAGGAGTTCAGCCTTCTTGCCAGACGTCCCGAGTTCATTGACTATTTTGTCTAATTTATATAAATCAGGTCCAATTTCGTTTCCATCAACTTCTAGAACGCAGTCACCTACTTCTAATATCCCTTCAGCAGGGCTATCAGGTAAAATGCTCTGTACTTTTAACATTCTGAAAAAAGAATCAGGATACTTTTTAGCATAGTCTTTCGCAATGTCTTCCGAAAGATTGTAGTATTTAATCAAATCACTTAAAGAACAGTACCCAAGAATGGCACCCAACCCAAATTTCTTTGGTTCTTGTCCAGCTTTAAGAGCTTTTAAAATATCTACGCCATAGGTTATAGGAAGCGCAAAAGCACTGGTGGACATATTAGATGCAAAGATAATGCCTATCACTTTACCTGATGACACGTCATAGACCATAGAACCACTGCCACCACCCTGCATATTTAAACTAATACGCATAGCGTGTTGAGGAAGGTGTCCCTCAATTTCATTGGGGTTAGCGACTACGCCAGTTTGTGTTGAAAAATGACGATTTTCATTTTTGCCGATAATTAAAACATTAGTACCCGTGTGTACAGGATCACAAGATAAATGCAAGTCATCTTTAAGGCCAATATCTTTTAAATCTCCCTGAAAAACAGCAATATCAGCTGCAGGATCACTATAAATAAGCTTTAGTGTAATTTCTTTTCCCGAAGAAAGAGTAGCTGTATATTCAGGAATAACTTTATTCCCTGCTGCTACGTGAGCATTTGAAAAAATATAGCCATTTTTAACATCAACAATGAACCCTGTTCCAGCCGATGGCGAAACATCCCCGTAGGCTGCAACAATACTGCGAGATTTTATGCTCACAACGTAGGGTTGTAATTTTGCTAAAAGCTTTGGATTAGTGTCACAAAATAAGCTACTGGAAAAAACAAAGCTGATGAAAATTAAATTCATCAGCTTCACAACAGGGGAAAAAACTTGCATTAGCTTTATTTTATCTTTGCTTCACGAAACATTACGTGTTTACGTACAACAGGATCATATTTTTTAAATTCTAGCTTTTCAGGTTTCTTGCGTGGATTCTTTTTTGTTACATAAAAAAACCCAGTATCTGCTGAACTGAGAAGCTTAATACTTAAAGTTGCGCTTTTCTTTGCCATGATTCATTTTTCATTTATCTATTAACTGTTATGATTACCAAATTGTTGCAGGTTATGCAAGTAAGAAATAGCCCAAAAGTAGTAAAAATGAACAAAACAGATTTGCGAAAACTCTTGAAAAATTGTCCTATTGATGAGGCACAAAAAGCATTAGAACAAACCTACTTGTTGGAAACTCTTTGGGATTTTTTAAAAAGTCATAAACCAAATTGCGTAGGGCTGTATGCGGCAATCGAACACGAAGTCGACTTAACAAGTATTTTTGAAAAGTGTCAAAAACATCATATTTTAGTTGCTTACCCACGCATCACTGATGATCAAATCACCTTTCATCATACATCATCAAAAAATGAATTAATCTCTGGGTATGGTGGAATTCATGAACCATCTCAATCTGCTCCACTTGTTAATCCAGATTTTTTAATTGTGCCAGGTCTAGCTTTCACTCTAAACGGCAAACGCCTTGGGCGAGGCAGAGGGCATTACGATAAATACTTAAACAAATATCACCCTTACACCGTAAGTTTAGCATTCTCTTGGCAAGTTTTAGACAATCTACCAACAGAGCCTCACGATATAAAAATTGATCACATTATTAGTTCCATCAAACAAAAAAAGTAGCCCAAGCTTGTAACCCGCACACAAAGAGGCATTGAGGTATGGGCTAAAATATTTTTTGCCAAAAATTACATTTCATGAGATCCTGATTTCAGATTTTTAGATCGAGGGAAAAGAGCTCTCCTGAAGATTGAAGAATCGACAAGTCGACTTGAAGTAAAACATGTGTCATCCCTGGCATGACGCGGTAAGCGTCGCCGTCCGGGGAACCATGAAATGGGTGAACAAAAACAGAAAGGAAACAAGTAGCAATCACCACTATCTCGCTTTAGTGGTACCGTATTAATGCTCAGCGGGAGCAGAGGAAGAAAGTAAGAGAAGCAATCGAAGAAGTTCTACAACGCTAGTAGATGTTGCGATCAAGCTTTAGGAATCTGGAAACCCAGCGACCCAGTGGGGGAC
>CANKYV010000033.1 GCA_947487955.1 Alphaproteobacteria bacterium | reverse complement strand
TCGATTCTTCAATCTTCAGGAGAGCTCTTTTCCCTCGATCTAAAAATCTGAAATCAGGATCTCATGAAATGTAATTTTTGGCAAAAAATATTTTAGCCCATACCTCAACACCAATCTGTGTAAGGTTTTCGGGCTTGGGCTACTTTTTTATTTGGTGGAAAAGTTGACCAAAAAGTAGATTTAAGGTAGCTAGTTATTCTTGTGGTTTTTAATAAGTGTTTTTAATGATTAAAAATTTGATTCTATTAGTAATAATATTGTGTTCTTCTGCAATGAGTGTGGGAAGTACTCGTGAGGAGTTTCCATTTTTTGAAAAGCTTGGGTTCGCTAGTATAGGGCCTTGCAGAACTATGGAACCTGATGAAAATCTTATGCGTCTTCAAGCCACCAATGCATTGCTTGAGATTTATAGTTTTCTCAATAGCAAAGGAAGGCTTCCTAGGCTTACTCTTTGCGGGAAAATGGTTGAGCAAGAAGAATTTCTGCTTCCCAGCGAATGGCAACAAACTACATCTCAAAAAGATGGCATAAAGTTGCATCTTGTAATGCCTTGTTTGGGGGTGCCGTTTTCCCAATGTATCGGCAGTATCAGAACTTGCTCTGAATTAGTCATAGATTGTACTAATGCTGCAGAAATTGTCTCAATGTCGGTAATGAACATCTTTTTTTCAGATATTCGAATAGCTCATATTCAGAAATACTTGCGTTCTAAAATGAAAGCTGATGCACCCTTATCTGCTCTAAGAAGCCTTATGCGCTCATATATTTATGCTGAAAACATAAGCACTAAGGAAATAAATAATATTGAGTTAGGTGATTTTTTCTACATTCCTGGTCACCCAAATTATTCAGATGAGAGCCACTTGAATTACGCTCGTGGGGAAAACGTATTTTGTGTTGGCTTTAAAGCTGGTCATCCTATGTTCATGGGGTTTAGTTCATGTTTTATTAGTGATCCTAAGACAATTGAAGAAATCCAAAAATATTTAGCACATGGCTATTTGAAGCAACCAGAAGGAAGCGACACTGTTACTGTGGCTTTTGAGCAAATTCTACAAAAAATAAAGCAACAATCTTTTTTCCTTGGGAAACTTGATATTCAATCTATTATTAGAAGAACTGTACTGTCTATGTAATATGGAGTGATAAAGTGATCAAGAAATTTTTATCTATAGCTTTCTGTTTAATTTTGCTAACCGCCTGCAATGAGGAGAAATCTATAATGACCGTCAAATCAATTCATGAAGTGCAGGCCAAAGTTGAGGAAGTACTAAAAACGCAAGCTTCTGAAGATGTGCTTGTTGTTTTTGATATTGATTTTACGTTGACGCAACCAAATCATCTAGCAACTTATTACCCTTCTATTAAAAAGCATCATCAAGTATTAGAGACAATTTTTAAAAATTTAACGTCCGCTCAACGAGATATGTCTTTAACACTTACAACAAATCTGCCTCAGCGATTAATTGAAAAAGATTCGCCAAAGGTTGTAAAGGCGATGCAAGATAAAGGCATAAAAGTTATTGCGCTGACCGCAACTTTAACGGGTTCTTGGAAAGATAGTAAAAACAAAATTATTTTTAAGCGAACTGATGCTTTGCGAAACTTTGGCTTTAATTTTTCTTTTCAAGGACGTGTTGTTCCTTATATGAATTTTCCTAAACATGCTGATGGATATCCAACACTTTACCACGGTGTTCTTTGTTCGAATGGTGAGAATAATGGAATTGGAAAAGGTAAAGTACTAAGTGCGTTTTTGCAGCAAGTTGGCATGACAAAAGGAGTTCCTTATGGAAGTGGTTATATGCCAAAAATCGTTATAATGGCAGATGACAGAGAAAAGAATTTAATTGATGTACAAGAAGCTTTAGCTGCTGATTTTCCAGCCGTTCAATTTATAGGGATTAAATATGAGGGTGCGTTTGACTATGCACCACAAGATATTTTCGAAGAGGATTTTGCTAAATTTTGGCAGGAGATGGTAGAGCAAGCGAGGCAAGCTTGCCCTAATGGATAGCATTTCTTTCTTTATCTTTACTACTTATGCTAGAATGCATCAGCTTATCCATGCATCTTAGTTTATGGCGTCGTTGCAATACCTAGTATCGCGAACTCTAAAGCCTTTACGTACTCAAAAAGCGTATAAGGAAGCATTGTTATTGCATGATTGGGAAACGATTGTGGGATCTGAATTTGCAAGAGGATTTACGCCTATTGAAATTTATACACAAACATCAGGCAAAGTGTTAAAACTTGTCACAACATCATCTGGAATGGCAACTGCGCGTTACGTGGAACCTGTTCTTCTGCAGCGCGTTAACCAATTTTTCGGCTCTGCCTATATTGCTGGTATTAAAACAACTCAAGGGCAAATCAAGAAAAGTATAAAAAAACCATTGAATGAAAATTTGCCGAAAATTAATACGCTTGATGAAGCATTGCAAGCTTTGGGAAAGCATTTAAATGTTAATTGATGAACCAAAAGCATTATATGCTCATTTGAGTGAGTTACGTAATCGACTAATGATGGTAAGCTTTTGTTTTGTGGCATGCTTTTTGGGATGCTATACGTTTTCGCAAAAAATTCAAAGTATTCTAATACAGCCTTTGCAGCCAATTTTGAATCAGGGAAGGTCATTAGTTTACACAAGCCTTCCCGAGGCATTTTTTAGTGAAATTAATGTTGCACTTTTTGCAAGTTTTTTGCTAACTTTCCCGTTTCTTTTAATGCAAATATGGTTATTCTTAAAGCCAGGGCTTTATGTAGTCGAACGCCAGATCGTGAGGGGTGTGATGATTTGCATTCCGATTTTATTTTATTTAGGTGTTGTGTTTGCTCAAACGGCTGTATTACCAAGAGCATTTGAGTTCTTTGTAAGCTTTGAACATGGAGAAATACCGCTGTATTTTTTGCCAAAGATTAGTGACTATGTAAGTTTTTCACAACGATTAATATTTGTTTTTGGGTTAGGATTCGAATTGCCTGTTTTACTTTTTTCACTAGTGAATTTTGGCGTGTTAAATTTGAAAAGTTTGAAATCACGTTGGAGAATGGTGGTTTTCTTGATTTGTGCATTAAGTGCGGTGATTACACCGCCGGATGCACTAAGTATGCTAGCTTTAGCTGTGCCAATGATAGCTCTTTATGGCATTACAATCCTTGTGATACAGTGTATTCAATACAGAACTAAACAAAATACAGAACCCTATCATGCATGACATTCGTTTTATCAGGGATAATCCTGAACAATTTGATGAATTATTAAAGCACCGTGGCTTATCGCCAATGGCTGATCGCATTTTGCAGCTGGATAAGCAGCATCGTCAAATTTTGACAGATCTTCAGACTTACCAAAGTCAACGTAACACTATCGCTAAAGCATTTGGTGATGCTAAACGTAATGGTGAATCGACCGATTCTATCGCTCTTGAAAGCGAAAAAATTAAACAACACATTGGGATTTTGGAAGAAACATCACGAGAAGAAGAGCATAAGCTTCATGATATTTTGGCAAGTATTCCTAACCTTCCAGCAGATGATACGCCAGTTGGTTCTGACGAGCATGCAAATGTAGAGGTATCAAAATGGGGCACACCAAAGACCTTTTCGTTTACGCCAAAGCAGCATTATGAGTTAGGTGAATCGCTTGGGTTAATGGATTTTGAAACAGCTTCAAAGCTTTCTGGAGCAAGATTTGTTTTGCTAAAAGGGGCATTCAGTAAGCTAGAGCGAGCGCTTGCGCAGTTTATGCTGGATATCCATTGTAATGAGTTTGGCTACACAGAAATTACGCCACCTTTACTTGTTAACGATGCTGCAATGTTTGGTACAGGGAATCTCCCAAAATTTGGAGACGATGCCTTTCACACTAATCATAATCATTGGTTAATTCCAACTTCTGAAGTGTGTTTAACAAATATGGTGGCACAAGATATATTACCCCAGCAGCAGTTACCTATGCGCGTAACGGCTTACACGCCTTGTTTTCGAGCAGAAGCGGGTGCAGCAGGACGTGATACGAGAGGGATGATTAGAAATCATCAATTCACAAAGGTTGAATTAGTCAGTATTACGACTCCTGAGCAGTCAAATCTTGAACATGAACGCATGACATCTGCGGCAGAGTCAATTTTGCAAAAACTAAATCTGCCTTATCGTAAAATGTTATTATGTACTGGGGACATGGGGTTTTCTGCTAGAAAAACTTATGATTTAGAAGTGTGGTTGCCGGGTCCACAAGCCTATCGTGAAATTTCAAGTTGTTCGAATTGTGGCGAGTTTCAAGCGCGCCGAATGAATGCAAGGTATCGCAATGAACAAGGTAAGGTGCAATTCGTGCATACATTAAACGGATCAGGTTTAGCTGTGGGTCGAACATTAATTGCGGTTTTAGAAAATTATCAGGAAGCGAATGGCTCAATAACTATTCCTGAAGCGCTCCGTCCGTATACGAAATTTGACAGAATTGGTGGGTAATTTGCGTATTCTTATTACTAATGATGATGGTATTCATGCTCCAGGATTAAAAGTACTCGAGACTATAGCGCGTAGTTTTTCAAATGATGTATGGATTGTGGCGCCTGAGCATGATCAAAGTGCTGTAAGTCATTCGTTAACGCTACGAATGCCGTTTCGTATATCTGAAATATCACAAAAAAAGTATGCTGTTTCTGGTACTCCAACAGACTGTGTGTTAACTGCTATTCGATTATTGATGACTGATAATTTGCCTGATTTGGTATTATCTGGGGTGAACTACGGGGCAAATATAGCAGAAGATGTTACTTATTCGGGTACAGTTGCTGCCGCTCTAGAAGCAACAATTCTAGGAATACCTGCTGTGGCGTTTAGTTTGACAATTGATCCGAAACAACCTGCTAAATGGGCGACAGCTGAACACTGGGGGCCTGGTGTTTTGGATAAAGTGTTAAAGTCGTCTATTCCTGAACAAGTGTTGATAAATATTAATTTTCCAAATGTAATTCATAAATCGGTGGAAGGTATTAAAATCACGCGTCAGGGTCAACGAAAATGCTTTGATCATGTTTGTAAGCGAGAAGACCCAAGAGGGATTCCTTACTATTGGATTGGACCAGGAGAGCAGCGTTATGGTAACATGGAAGAGTGTTCGGAGCCAGGTACAGACATAGAGGCAATTAGGCAAAAATATATTTCTGTCACACCACTTTCCCTGGATATAACGCATAACAAGACTTTTGAACAATTAAAGGAACTGTTTTCATGATGAATATACTAGCATGTGTAGCTTTGTTGCTGCTTACGAGCTGTGCGACAAATGAGCAACCAGCAGAAGTCATTTCAGCTCAAAGAAAAAAGAAGCAGGCTCTTGTTAAAAGTGATTACTATCTTGTCAAAAACGGCGATACACTGGCATCTATTTCAAAGCGTTTTAATGTTCCTCAAGCAGAGATTTTAAGATTAAATAAGTTGAGTGAAGGAACGCTTGTGCCAGGTCAGCGACTACTTTTAAAGGCACGCACCAAGCAGGAAGAACAAAGGCTTTCCGATGACATCGTTGTTAAGCCTCTCGATGATATTAGCCAACCTTCTGTTGATGGACTGAACTTAAGTGAACAGTTCCCAAACGAAATGCCAACAACTGATTTAGCAAGCGCAAATTCACAATCTATGATGGGTGAACATGCAATGAATCAGCCTGTTTTGGCTGGATCGGGAAATTATAACCCTCCAGTACAAGGCAGCATTATTAAACCTTTTGGTCAACAACCTGATGGTAGTTTTAATAAAGGTATTAATATTGCAGCGCCAAAAGGGGTACCTGTAAAAGCTATCTCTGATGGTGTTGTAAAATATGCGGGTTCAAAAGCTGAAGGCTATGGAAAAATGGTGATGATAAAGCATGGTGATGGGAAAATTTCAACCTATGCGCACCTTAATAGTATTGATTCCATTGTAAAGCCTGATGCGGTTGTTGCAGCTGGATCTAAAATTGGAACTGTAGGATCTACAGGAGGTGTTGCTCAGCCACAATTGAATTTACAAATTAGAGGTCTTGATAAACAACCAATTGATCCGACATCTCTTATTCCGGGATTAGGCTAATTTTAATTGATTTAAGGGCAATTAGTGCATTTAGGAAAATCTATTGCAACCGTTGGTGGGTTAACATCAGTAAGCCGAATTTTTGGTTTAGTGCGAGAGATGTTAATGAGCCATTTCCTAGGAGCAAGTGTTGTTGCTGATGCGTTTATTGTAGCCTTCAAATTCCCCAATTTCTTCAGGCGTTTTTTTGCAGAAGGAGCTTTTAATGCGGCTTTTGTGCCTGAATTTGCAGGTATGCTTGCAAGTGATGGAAAGAAAAAAGCAAATGATTTAGCCAATCAAGTTTTTAGTTGGCTGGTCTTTGTTTTATGTGCATTTGTAATTCTTGTTGTGGTTTTTACGCCATTGATCATTCACTTAATTGCGCCTGGTTTTTGTGACACACCTGATCGTTTGCGGTATGCAATTGAATTTACACGTATCACTTTTCCATACATTTTATTTATATCTTTAGCTGCTTTATTGTCGGGAATTTTGAATTCTCTTGATCGTTTTGCTGCAGCTGCTGCAACTCCAGTTCTTTTAAATATTTTTATGATAGGGGCTTTGCTGCTTACGGTGGAAGAGCCAGGTTTTGCCTTATGTATTGGGGTAATTTTAGCAGGTATTGTGCAATTTCTATGGTTATATTTTGTGGCGCTAAAACAGGGATTTACATTGCGATTGCAAATGCCTGTGTTGAGCCCCTCTGTTTCTAAAATTTTAAAATTAATGGTGCCAGGCGCAATTGGTGCTGGTGCAATGCAAATCAATATTTTTATCGATATGATGTTAGCGTCAACATTGCAGACGGGATCTCTTTCTTATTTGTATTATGCTGATAGACTTAACCAGCTGCCTCTTTCAATTTTTGGAGTAGCGATTGGCACAGTGCTTTTGCCGAGCCTCTCGAAATCTTTGCGTACTGGAAAAGCAAAAGAAGCGATGAATTTGCAAGAAAAAGCATTATCGCTAGGGTTGAGGCTAAGTATACCATCCGCATTTGGTTTAATTGTTTTATCTTACCCTATTATTGACCTGATATATGGCCATGGAAGCTTTTCCGTGATGCATGTGCAGTCTACAGCGCCGGCTTTAGCTGCATTTGCTATTGGTCTTCCTGCTTATACTCTAAGTAAAGTTTTTACAACAGGCTTCTTTGCGAAGCAAAACACAAAAACCCCTTTAAAAATTGGCATGATTACGGTTGGGTGTAATTTAGCGCTTAATTTACTTTTAATTGGACCATTTCTGCATGTGGGGATGGCACTCGCTACAGGTTTGGCAGCTTGGGTTCAGGCAGGGTTATTAGTATGGAAGCTTGCTGAAAAATCGATGATTCATTTAAGTAAAACATTTTTCCAAGATTTAGCTTACGTGCTTTTAGCAAGCTCTTGTATGGCAGGAGTTGTGTATCAGCTTCAACTGCAAGTCCGGTGCCCTAGTTCTTTTATTAATGAAGCTATTTATGTGGTGGGGCTAGTTGGTATTGGTATTCTAACTTATGGTGGAATTTATAAGGCTTGCCTAATTAGTTGTAAGTATAAAAAAACCGACGCATAAAAGCGTCGGTCTAATTTCTAAGTAGAAAAATTAAGCAGCTGGTGCTTCTTCTTCACTTTCAGCAGCTTTAGCTTTTAGCGCTGCTTCTTCTTCTGACTGAGCAATAATAACACTAATTGGCGCACGTACTTCTGGGTGAAGTGCAATAAAAACAGTATGCAATCCTAGAGTTTTAATTGGTGTTGTAATTACGATTTGTGATTTATCAACCGTAAAACCGCCCTTTGTTAATCCTTCTGAAATATCACGGCTGCGAACAGAACCGTACAATTGACCAACTTCACTGGCTTGGCGAATAATAATGATTTGAGTGCCATCCATTGATTTTGCAACAAATTCAGCGTCTTGGCGTTGTTTAAGGTTTGTTGCTTCAAGTTGAGCTTTCTTTGTCTCAAATTGTGCGATGTTTTCTTTTGTAGCACGTTGTGCTTTTTTATTTGGTAATAAATAATTGCGTGCGTAACCAGGAGCAACAGTCACAATTTGTCCCATCTGCCCTAATTTTTCAATGCGCTCCATTAAAATTACTTGCATTTTACGCTTTAGCATAGCTGAGCTCCTAATTAGATTTTGAATAATACTTTTTCTTTAAGCCACACAGTGGCTCTACAAGCCCTAACACTACTACAAAAATCATTGGCCAGACAAGTAAAAATGTGAGAACGATGAAAATTACAGTGAGTGCTGGAGGAAGTTTATATGCTTTTGCTATTAGTTGAGCAATTTCTAATCCATCGATTAGTAAAGGAAAAGCGCAAATGCATAAAGCAGTGCGACTGAAAATGCTAAGAAGTGGAGAGTCTATAAATAAGTGATTTGCAATAATTAGCCATAATGCAGTGATAAGTGCAACATCCCAAATAGGCGATAAGAAAATATTTTGTTTTTCTGTCGGTTTCCGAATCGATTTATTTGCTTTTAAAGCTAATGTGTAAGCCATTTGAAAATTTAACCAAACCATTAAAAGCCCTAAAAATGAAATTATTCCAGGAAGAGTTTCAATTAATAGATTGGGTGCTGAGGGAATTTTTGCAAGGTTGTTGATTGTTTCAATTTTATGAGTAAGTGTTTCAAATATAGGGTTATTGGTAAGTTTTAAATAGCAGAACCCAATAGTAACTAAGGCTAAAAAACGGCTTGATAGGCGGTGTAATATGTCCATTGCTGAATATTTGTAGGTGTTTTTTTCTTTGAAAAAATGCCAATACAAAATCGTTAAGGAAGGTGCAAAAATTGTAATACTAAAAATGCCAATCCCAGCAGAACCAAGAAGTATAAAGTAACCTACTAAGGGAATAATAACCGCAAGTAAATAGGATTTCATCCCTAAACAGATTCCAACGTAGAAAATTGGTAGTAGAGAAAAATAGCTGAAAATTGAACCCAAAATAGGAACAAAAAAGGCCATAAAAGAAAAGGCAGCGCATAAAGCGCCGCCTTGAATAATAAGTCTTAAGTCGTCTTTAGCCATTGACGTATGGCATTAAAGCCAAGAAACGAGCGCGACGAATAGCAACTGCCAGTACACGCTGTTTCTTTATTGAAACTGCAGTGATACGGCTTGGCATCATTTTCCCACGTTCTGATACGAATTTTGAAAGGGTTCTTGTATCCTTATAGTCAATCTTCATAGCATTTTGGCCAGTAAAAGGACAACTTTTACGACGACGGAAAAACTGCTTACGCATGCTAGGCTTTAAATTTTCGCCTTCTTCAATATAATCTGACATTTTGGAATCCCCTATACTGCTAATTCTTCAGTTGTTTCTTCAATAGGTGCACGTTCTTCTTTTGGAGCAGCTTCTGTCCGAACTTCTTCACGTACGATATCCTCGCGGAAGCCACGGTTTTGCATTAAAGCAGAAGGTGCATTATCAAGTTCATCAACGCGTACGCTTAAATAGCGCAACACATCTTCGTTGATTTTCATCTGACGTTCAACTTCTTTGATTCCTTCAGGTTTCACGGCGATGTTCATCAGAACATAGTGACCTTTACGATTTTTCTTAATTTTGTAAGCTAGATTGCGTAGGCCGCAAAATTCAGTTTTTGTAACTTCACCGCTGAATTCTTTAATTACATTAGTGTATTGCTTAGCCAATGATTCTACCTGATTAGCGGTAATATCTTGGCGTGCAATGAAAATTGTTTCATAGAAACGTTGCATATTAATTTTCTCCTTATGGATGGGTACTTAAAACAAGCACCAGCTGTCTAGATTCTAGAAAGCAAGGACCTTACTTGTAATTTAAATTTATAGTTACAAAAAGGGCAAAAAGCAAGGGAAAATTTGATGGTCGTGATTGTATTTTACTTAACACAATTTCATCCCATTTGGAGCCTTAGGGTCAACCGTTACAAGGCAGATGGCCCCATTTTCATCAGCGAATCCCACTAACAAAAACTGCGATAAGAATCCAGCAATGTTTTTTTCGCCTAGATTTACGCAGCCAACAATAGAGCGTCCCACTAATGATTCAATGGTATAATGTACGGTTACTTGGGCTGATGTTTGTAATATCCCGATTTCAGGACCAAAATCTGCCCATACTTTGAATGCAGGTTTTTTTGCGCGAGGAAATTCTTCAACTTTTACAATGGTGCCACTGCGCAAGTTAACTTTTTCAAATTCTTCCCAAGTGATTATGCTCATGATTTTTCCTTACTTTATGGCTGTAATCTTAAATGTTGCCAGGTGTTGTTGTTTATCTCATAGCGAAGTCGCTGATGAAATCTATCTTTACTTCCATGCCAAAATTCCATGGATTCAATAGTAATGTGGTACGCGTGCCAATTATTGGGGCGAAAAATTTTTTCTGGGTATTGTAACAGATCAGAAATTTTTTCGTATATATCTTTTTCATTTAACATTGGAGCGCTTTGAGAAGAAATCATTGCAATAGCTTGAGCTTCTAAAGTTCTATCTTTGAACGTTTTATCAGAAAATTCTGATGATAACTTTTTTACATGCCCATAAAAATTAATCTGTTGCATAGTTTCTCGCCACCATAATGTTCCTGCGGCAACTGGATTAGTTTTTAGATCTTTACCTTTTTGACTCACATCACTGCTTGCAAAAGTGACTCCTTTTTCATCTACCGTCTTCAATAAAACAACTCGGCTGGAAGGGATTCCGCGGTCGCTAACGGTTGATAAGACTAGTCCTCTTGGCTCACTTATTTTTAATTGATCAGCTGTATCTAGCCAGCATTGCAGTAAATGCAAGGGATTATCTGGTGGACAGTCAAAACCAGGATCTACAAGATCTGGGTTTCCGGTAAGTGTTTTTTCTTCCATTATTTATATTTTCCGAACAAGAAAGTTTAGCCAAGTATTACTTGGACTTGGTGCAACACAATTTCTAGCGGCAGTTTGCCATATTTCTATAACATTAAATAAGCCCTTAAAATGGGGAAGAATGGTTGTTTCATCCATATTATAAAAATCTCTGCTATCTGAATTCATATAGGAATTACCATGTTTATAAGATGCATAGAAAATTCCACCTGGTTTCAGTGCATTATAAATACGAACATATACATCTTTTGTTTCTTGATAAGGTACATGCAGCAATGATGCACAAGCCCAAACGCCATCAAACATTTCTTTAAACTCAAGATCTTGAAATCGTAAATGTAGTACTTGTTTTTCTATCTCTTTCGTTGCGTATTTGACCATTTCTGTAGAACCATCAAATGCTGTTACATCATGCCCTTGATGCAGAAAATATTTTGAATCTCGACCGCTGCCGCAACCTGCATCAAGTATGTGAGATTTTTTGGGAAGAAGATCTAGAAATTTTTTATAACAATGCGACATATCCGTGTTAATGGTTCTGTCATAAAAGTTTTGAGCATTTGTATTGTAATAGGTAATGGTGCTCATGATTTATCCTTCTAATCGAATAAATTTATCAAGAAGTTTGCACATCATATTGTTAATTGATGTGTAATCTTGCGCAACCAATTCTTCTTGTGTTTGTGTAAATGTTGATGGCTTTAGATCTTGCGGTACAGCTTCAATCATAGTTTTTATGCCATCGAGTGTTATTTCTAAATGGCATTGAAAGCCATAAACTAGAGGTTTGTAGCGAATGATTTGGTGGGGGCATCCTTGGCTATATCCAAGCAATGCAGAGTTTTCAAGCAGTCCAGGCATATCATTATGCCAATGAATAACAGGAAAAGTTTGGGGTAGCTCTTGCAGCAGCGGATCTTGTAAGCCTTCCTCTGTCAGTGTAATAGGATAAACTCCTACTTCTTTCTCGGGGCTACACGCTGTTTTTGCACCCAGTGCTTCGCTTATAAGTTGAGCCCCCAAACAAAAGCCTAAAATTCTTTTATTTTGCTGGATCGATTTTTTGATAAGGTTGATTTCGTCAATAAGATACGGTGCCTCTTTTAAATTCAAAGGACTTTGAGGTCCACCCATGACAATAAGAAAATCAAAAGCATCTACTTTGGGAAGATTATTCCCTTTATATGGCTTACTAATTTGAAAATTGTATCCTTTATCAAGAGCCCATGATTCAATCACACCGGGAGTTTCAAAATCAGCGTGAGTTATGCATAAAACATTCATGCTAGTTATTTGTCACTAATTGATTGCTTAGTAGATCACAAGGTCAAACCAACATCAATCCTTAGTTGATCTTGGTTTTACAATGGGTATATATTAATGCTCAAAATTCTCGTCTATGTTATTTTCTCTTAGAATGCCTCGTATAAAATTAAGTTGTCCACTTCCTACTTTACTACTACCAAATTTGTGAGGGCGACATACAGGTATACTAACTGTATCAGAAAGCTTAACTTTATAATGCGAACCCCCTCCATTTTTTTTTAGTATTCCCCCTATTATTTCTGTCATGAATTTTTTGAAATGCAACCAAGGCATGATTTCTGCTGTCCAGAACTCTTCTCTAAGTTTTTCTTTTTGAGTATGGGAGGGCGCTACTATAGTAGTTGAAACATTTGTTTCTATGTCAGAAATTTTTTCTTTCTTTTTTGTTTTTTTGCTTTTTACAGCACGATCTTCTGCGTATTGTTGTTGCAATGTTCGTAACATTTTTTCAATTTCTGTTTCTTCATTATCATCGATTCCAGT
>CANKYV010000032.1 GCA_947487955.1 Alphaproteobacteria bacterium | reverse complement strand
ACTTTTTCATCAATTTCATCAATGGCAAGAAGTGACTCTTCTGTTCCTGGTTCACTAGATTTTACGGAATTAACTGCAAGAGTTTGATTTTCCTTTTTTTCATGTGTTTGTATTTCTTGTGGTTTCTTTGTAATTAGTGAGCTCAACATCTTTTCAGTTAAATACCTAGATGGTAGTGATTTCATTAAGGATGAAATAAGTGGTTTAACGACTGTAAATAAGCCTATTAGAACAACAAGTGCTGTAATGCCCAATTCAACTAATTTGTTTATATTAAGGTCAATAAGTGGATTTTCGTTATTTTCTAGTATGTTGTCTTGAGGTAGTTCGCTAAATTTCAAATTAACAACACTTATAACGTCCCCACGGCTTTCTTTATAGCCGGTTGCTGTTTTGACAAGCTCTTGAAGTTTTTTGAGTTCTTCTTCTGGTAGGGGTTGGTATTCTTGTGTGCCATCATCTTTTTTCTTGTAAGTGCCGTCTACCATAACAGCAATTGATAAGCGTCTTATCGTGCCTAATTCTTTAACATAAGTTTTTGTTGAATGAGAAATTTCATAATTGATATTTTCTTCTGTATTGCTAGTTTGGTTGCGATTTTGAGATCCTGGAGTACTTTCACGAGTGTTATTGGCAGGTAGAGAGTTTTGTATTGAAACTGAATCTCCTACAGCAGAGTTTTCGTTGGAATTTATACCTTCTTCGCTGTTTGTCTCGCTTCTGATAACTTGTCCTTCTGGATCAAATTGTACAGAAGTTGACGATACTTGATCAAAATCCATATCAACTGAAACTTCTGCTCGGGTTTTATTGAAGCCAAGTGTTCTATCTAATAATGATTCAACCGATTTTGCTATTCGTTGTTCGTATTCTCGTTGTGCTGTTTGTTGTGTTGTAAGATTATCCTCTGCTTTTGCTGAATCTTTCCCACGAGCAAGAAGATTACCTCTATCATCTACTATTGATACGTGATCTAAAATTAAGCTTGGGACCGCTGATGCAACTAAATAGCGAATGGATTGGACCTGAGTGGCGGAAAGAGCAGAGCCTCCCTTTAGGCGTACCATAACAGAAGCAGAAGGTTCTTGCTTGTTCTCACTAAAGAGTTCACGTTTTGGAATAACTAAATGAACACGTGCATTTTGAATTCCTTGAATTGTTTGGATTGATTTTCCAATTTCTCCTTCTAGTGCTCTTATTTGATTAATTCCAAGTAGGGCATTTGTGGTGCCCAGGATGTCTTGTTTGTCGAAAATCTCATACCCAACACTGCCACCTGACGGCATGCCATTTTGTGCCAGTTCCATACGTAACTTTGCCACCTCATCAGAAGGAGCATAAATCTGTGTACCATCTCCTTTTACTTCAAAAGGAATGCCCATTGATTTCAGTCTCTCTATAATGCGTCCTCCTTCAGCGGCTTCTATTTGGTTGTATAACAGAGCCATTTCTGTCTGATTAGCACGCACCATGATATAACCAAAGAACGCCATCAGACCTAAGCTAATTCCAGCCATAGTCACAAGACGTCCGATGCCAAAGCGTTGCAGTATTTCGTTCAAGGGTATACTCAATATGTTCGTATATACCCATAAGGTAGTATGAAAGAATTAAATAATTGGTTAACAACTCGGCAAAATTTGCCTAAATAAAAAAGATTTAGGCAAAAAAATCCTACTAGACTAGTAAGAGCCGCAGAATAAAAAGAGAATAGGGTTGTTACTCTTTAATAACTTTTTTAAAAAATTGTGTTTCTAGCGTGTGAATATCGCCATTTCTTATCATCTCTTGTAGTTTTTCGTTTATAGGGATAAGTAAGGGAGAACCTTTTGGCAAGGCAATACAGAACGTAATCTCAGTACCTTCTATAGGGATAATCTTTAAGTTAGGGTTAATATTTTGTAACTCATAAGCTTCTGAATACCCTGTTACAATAGCCTCACATTTGTCTTCACGTAGAGCATCTATTAATTCTGAAAATTTTGTACGTTTGATTAATTTAATATCTTTAAATTTATTTTTTAGATCATTTTCATAAATAGTACCAGCTTCTACGCCAACAACTTTGCCAGAAAGATCTTCAGTTTTGTTTATGGAAGTGGCAAATGGCACAACAATAACGGTCATTGATCGATGATATGGTGCTGTAAAGTCAACTTCTGCTTCACGCTCTGGAGTTTTTGCAATAGTTGCAATTGCACCATCAACTTGCTTTTGCGCTACAGTTCTTAGAATTCCTTCAAACGCTATGTCATGAAAATGAATAGTTTTATTAAGTTTTTGGACAATCGCGTTAATAATTTCAATTTCAAAGCCAGCTAATTTACCGTCTTTGTTATAAATGTATGGTGGGTAATCACTTGAAACTGCGATATTTAAAACATTATTTTTGTTCTCTCCATTTTTTTCTGAAGCTTTTTCACAGCTAATAAAAAGCAGAAAGCTTAGTAGAATTCCTAAATATTGCATAAAAATTACCCCTTTAATTGATTCATATCACTTAAGAACAGGCTACCACGATTGCGATAATAGAGCACTATTATAGCGAGTCCTATAGCTGCTTCAGCTGCAGAAGTTGTTAAAACGAAAAGAGAAAATATCTGTCCATCTAGATCTTTTAAAAGACAGGAAAAACCAACAAAGTTGATGCTTACACTCAAAAGTATAATTTCTATGGACAGCAAAACCGAAATAGCATTGTGTTTTCTATGATAAATACCAAACAATCCTAAGCAAAATAGGTATATTGAAGGTACTAAAACAAGCAGATGGCTCATATATTCACTCCTTTATTAAAAGGAACTTTTATAAGTTTTAAAGTATCTGCTGGTTCTCGAGAGACTTGCTGACTAACATTTTGATGAATAATATTGCTACGATTGCGCAGTGTTAAAAGAATAGCGCCAATCATTGCAAGTAAGAGTAACAAACCAGAAAGCTGAAAAATATAAAAATACTGAGTATATAAATGATTCCCAATAGCAGCGGTATTGCTTGTCATTTGCGGAATAGGAAGTGCGATAACGTCTATTGCTTTTTCCCAAGTTTTCCAGGGTAATACAGCTATAATAAGCTCTATAAAAAGTATAAATGCTAAAATAGCACTAAAGCCAGTATATGTACTGAATTCAAATTTTAATCGTTGTGAGTCAACATTTATCATCATTACTACAAATAAGAACAAGACCGCTACAGCACCTACGTAGACAATTACTAATATCATGGCCAGAAATTCTGCACCCCATACTAAAAATAAACCAGCTGCGTTAAAAAAAGTCATGATTAGTAATAGTAAGCTATGTATGGGAGTTCGCATAAATACGACGCCAGTTGCAGAGCCCAATAAACCCAGTACGAATACTAAATAAAGGATACTTTCGCCCATTATAGATACCTCTCATTTTCTTTGTTATTTTCAGCAAGAGCCATTTCCCAAATATCACCGTTTTTAAGCAAGCGCTCTTTATTAAAAATAAGTTCATCGTGAGAGAGTGTTGAAAACTCAAAGTTTGGTCCTTCTACAATGGCATCAACAGGGCAAGCTTCCTGGCATAGGCCACAATAAATACATTTTGTCATATCAATGTCATAGCGTGTAGCTCTTCTGCTACCATCTTCTCTGGGTTCAGCTTCTATGACAATGGCTTGAGCAGGACAAACTGCTTCACATAATTTGCAGGCAATACATCGTTCTTCGCCATTGGGATATCGCCGAAGTGCATGTTCACCTCTAAATTTTGGGCTTTGTTCTGTTTTTTCAAAAGGGTACAGAGTCGTGACTTTACGCTTAAACATATACCTAAAAGTTGTTGTAAGACCCTGGATGATATCGTACAAAACAAGCTTTCTGAGGTGCTTTTTTAGCTTTTCAATTTTTTGTAACATCAAATCGCCTCAACTTGTAAAAGTTTTATAGCTGCTACTAATATTACAGCTATTAACGATATTGGTAGAAAAATCTTCCATCCTAATCGCATCAATTGGTCGTAACGATAGCGAGGTAAACTTGCACGAACCCAAATAAATAAAAATAGAAAAAATGAAATTTTTAATGCAAACCATATGTACCCAGGAATTGCTTGAAATGGAGTAACATTGAAGAGCGGTTGCCATCCCCCAAAAAACAGAATTGCATTCATAGCGCTTAATAAAATCATATTTGCATATTCACCTAGGAAAAATAGTGCAAAAGTGAATGATGAGTATTCAACATGGTACCCAGCAACCAATTCAGCTTCAGCTTCAGGCAAATCAAATGGAGTACGATTAGCTTCTGCTAAAGATGAGATAAAAAAGATTACCCACATGGGAAATAGCGTTAGGATAAACCATGTTTCTTGCTGTGCTTTCACAATAGCAGATATGTTTAATGATCCAACTTTGATTAATACGGTGATAATAACTAAACCAATGGAAACTTCATAAGATATCATCTGAGCTGCTGAGCGCATGGCTCCAAGAAACGCATATTTTGAATTGCTTGCCCAACCCGCTAAAATGATTCCGTATACAGCTAATGACGAAATAGCGAATAAGTAAAGAATACCAACGTTAATATCTGCAATGACAATCCCTTCATCAAATGGAATAACGGCCCAAGCAGCCAAACTAAAACCAAATGTTAGTATGGGGGCTAGAATAAAAAGGGTTTTATTAGCTGCAAAAGGAATGATTATTTCTTTGTGTAGAAGTTTAATAGCATCGGCAATTGGTTGTAGTAAACCAAATGGTCCCACCATATTTGGTCCAATACGTAGTTGCATTGCACCAATAATTTTTCGTTCCGCAAATGTTAGATAGGCTACAGTCAGTATCAAAGGCAAAATAATGGCAAAGCATTTTAGAGCTATCCATAAAATTTCAGGCAGCACATAGCATGCGTAAAGAAAGATATCAATCAGCGAAACATTAAATAGTTCCACGTTTGTCCTCCTGAATCTCACGAATTGCATTGGCCATGTTTACTGAATGGCGGCTAATGACATCATGCATATAATAACTCATTATCACTGGCTCAAAACGCTTAAAATTACTTTTTAAAGATGATGTTTTGAATGGTTCGAATGCTGTAGATTCATCAAATTTTGGTAACAATTCTTGAAGTTGAGCTAGTGTATTAAATGGTAAGGTTTTTCCTAAAATTTCAGAAAGTGCTCTGATTATTTTCCAGTCTTCTTTTGCTTCACCAGGGGGAGAAACGGCTTGGTTTGTACTTTGGCTTTTTCCTTCCATATTCACAAAAGTTGCAATTTTTTCTGAATAAGCGACGCCAGGCAAAATTACATCTGCTTTTTGAGCGCCCTTATCACCATGATGACCTTGGTAAATAACGAACGTATCAGCGAAATCAGCGTCAATATCAACATTTAATAAATATAAAAGCTTTAAGTCCCCTGATTGTGTAGCTTCAAGGATTTGATGAAAATCTTTACCACCAGATGCGGGAACAAAGCCAACATCTAGCCCGCCAACTCTGCCAGCTGCTGTGTGCAGTATGTTGATCTGCGCATTAAATTTTTCATGCAGTTTATTAATATAAGATAAAATAGATTTTTTTGTGCTGTCTAAAAAGCAATTTACACCCAGTATTAAAGCAGGGTTTGTTGCAGTTTTTAAAACTTTAGAAAACGGATGAGTGCCTTTTATTATTTCATCTAGCACTGCTTGTGTATTACCTAAAGATTGGTAGGGATATGTTAAATCAACTGGCTCACCAATTAGGCCAATAGTACAATTATTTTTTATAACAGCTTTGCGTAAACGTGTGTTAACCATGGTTGCTTCATGGCGTGGATTACAGCCGATTAGCAAAATAGCATCTGCATTTTCTAAATTTTTAATTGTTGTGTTAAATAAGTAGTGGCTTCGATGTTCAAAGGGAATCATTGCTCCATCGGTTCGACAATCTCGATTTTTAACGCCTATCGCATCTAGCAACATTCTTAAGGCTAATTGACTTTCTTGATCGCTTAAATCTCCTGCAAGAGCTGCTATTTCAGAGGCATCTAGTTTTTTAATTTTTTTATGAATTGTCTCAAACGCTTCATTCCATGAGCAAGGAACTAGCTTTTTGTTTTTTCGAATATAAGGTTTATCAAGTCGCTGACAAGCAAGGCCATCGTATGCAAAACGTGTTTTATCACTAATCCATTCTTCATTAATGTCCTCATTAACGCGGGGCATAATTCGTAACACTTTATTATCACGTGTATCTATACGAATATTACTTCCTACAGCGTCATGTACATCAATAGAATCAGTATGTGTTAATTCCCAAGGACGTCCATGAAAAGCATACGGCTTATTTGTAAGTGCACCAACAGGGCAAATATCAATCATGTTTCCAGACAGCTCCGAGGTTATAGCTTTACCTAAGTAACCAGCGATTTCAGAAGATTCACCTCGTCCTTGTGTTCCTAATTCTTCTACGCCGGCAATTTCAGTTGCAAAACGTGTGCACCTGCTGCAATGAATACAACGATTCATCACCGTTTTAATAAACGGCCCCATGTATTTATTAGTAACAGCGCGTTTGTAGAATTTATACCGACTACTGCCAGGGCCATAGTTGACTGTTAGATCTTGTAAATCACATTCTCCACCTTGGTCACAAATAGGGCAATCAAGAGGATGATTAATCAGAAGTAATTCCAAAACTCCTTTACGAGCTTTTTCCACCATAGGAGTTTTTGTGTGAACAACCATTCCTTCTGCAACAGGGGTTGCACAAGAAGCAATAGGTTTTTTAGATTTTTCTACTTCAACTAAACACATGCGGCAGTTTCCGGCAACGCTCAAGCGTGGATGATAGCAAAACACTGGAATTTCTTTGGCTGCTGCTTCGCAAGCATTTAAAATACTGGTACCTGCAGCGACTTCAATTTCTTTACCATCTATGGTTAGTTTTACTGTCATGATGCAGCTTTCATAATACGCGCCTCTATTTCATGACGGAAATGTCGAATCAACCCTTGCACAGGCCATGCAGCTGCATCACCTAATGCACAGATTGTATGACCTTCTATTTGTTTTGAAACTTGATGTAATAGATCAATGTCACTAACTTCGGCTTGTCCTTTAACAAGTCTTTCCATCATCCTCCACATCCATCCTGTTCCTTCACGGCATGGTGAACATTGACCGCAGCTTTCATGCATATAAAATTTTGATAATCTTGCAATGGCTTTTATAACATCAGTTGATTCATCCATCACAATCACAGCGGCTGTTCCTAATCCACTTTGCACAGCTTGTAATGAATCAAAATCCATTAATACATCATCACAAATAGATTTTGGCAGGAGTGAAACAGACGATCCTCCGGGGATGACGGCTTTTAAATTATTCCATCCTCCACGAACACCGCCTGCATGTTTATCAATTAATTCACGCAACGGAATTCCCATTGCATCTTCTACATTACAGGGTTTATTAACGTGTCCAGAAATGCAAAAAATTTTTGTTCCTGTATTGTTTGGTTTGCCAATACTTGAAAACCATGATGCTCCACGTCTTAAAATTGTTGGGACAACAGCTATAGATTCTACGTTGTTGATAGTAGTTGGTGAATTATATAATCCAGATTGAGCAGGGAAGGGAGGCTTTATTCTTGGAAACCCTTTTTTGCCTTCAAGGCTCTCTAAAAGAGCTGATTCTTCGCCGCAAATATAGGCTCCAGCTCCGCGATGTAAGTAAACATCTAGATTCCATCCAAGTGTTTTTTCTGATTTTTTACCAAAAAAGCCAGCATCATATGCTTCGTCAATGGTTGCTTGCAATATTTCCGCTTCACGAAAATATTCACCTCGAATATAAATATATGCTACATGTGCGCCAATAGCGCAGCTGGCAAGAGCAATGCCTTCTAGTAATTTGTGTGGTTCATTGCGTAAAATATCACGATCTTTGCACGTTCCTGGTTCGCTTTCGTCAGCATTTATTACTAAATAATGAGGCTTTGAACTTTCTTTTGGCATAAATGACCATTTTGTACCGGTCGAAAATCCTGCTCCCCCTCGGCCTCGAAGCCCACTTGCTTTGATTTCTTCAATAATCCAATCTCTACCTTTTGCAATAAAGCTTTTCGTATTATCCCAATCACCACGTGCTTTTGCAGGTTTTATATTCCACGGTTCTTCACCATAAAGATTTGAAAATATACGATCTTGCTGTTTCAACATGAAACAGCCTTTGAGCACAAACGGTTAGTTTGCGATCCAGCCTTTGGCTTTTTTCCTGCTTTTACGGTTTTGAGAATATTCTTAACTGACTCAGGCGATAAATCTTCGTAGAAATCATCATTAATTTGAATAACAGGTGCATTCACGCACGCGCCTAAACATTCAACTTCTGACAAGGTAAACATACCATCTGTTGTTGTTTCTCCTGTTTTTACGCCTAGTTCACTTTGGCAGGTTTTAAGAATTTCTTCTGCTCCGCAAAGCATGCAAGGCGTTGTTCCACAAACTTGTACATGGTATTTTCCAACGGGTTTTAAGTTAAACATGCTATAAAAACTCGCCACTTCATATACACGAATTTCTGGCATCTTCAAAAACGCAGCAACAGCTTCAATAGCATGGGAGCTTAACCATCCTTCGTTTTGTTGTTGCGCCAAATCTAGCATCGGAAGTACGGCACTAGCTTGGCGTTCTTGTGGATATTTTTTTAAAATATCTTCAATTTTTGAGAGATTTTCTTTTGTGAATACAAATGCCATTAGCGATCAATCTCCCCGAACACAATATCCATTGAGCCCAAAATTGCGACTACATCTGATAGTAAATGTCCTCGACTCATGTAATCAAGTGCTTGCAAAAATGCAAATCCAGGTGCTCGTATTTTACATCTATAAGGTTTGTTAGACCCGTCTGATATTAGGTGTACTCCAAATTCTCCCTTTGGAGCCTCAATAGCAACATATACTTCACCTGTTGGCACGTGAAAACCTTCAGTGTATAACTTGAAATGATGAATTAAAGCTTCCATGGATGTTTTCATATCAGCACGTTTTGGAGGAGTGATTTTTTGATTATCAACAGTTACAGGGCCTTGTGGCATTTTTTCTAAACATTGGAAAATTAACTTAATTGATTCTCGCATCTCAGCAACGCGAACTAAATATCGATCATAGCAATCACCATGTTTACCAATGGGAATATCAAAATTCAATTCTTCATAAATTTCGCATGGTTGAGATTTTCTCAAATCCCATGGCACTCCAGAAGCTCTGAGCATTGGACCGGATAACCCCCACGCTACTGCATCTTTTTTACCAATAATACCAATATCAACGGTTCGTTGTTTGAAGATACGATTGTTCGTTACCAAGTTTTCAATATCATCAATAACTGCTGGAAAGCGTGTGGAAAATTGATGAATTTCATCTAATAATTTTTGGGTTAAATCTTGATGAACACCGCCTGGCCTAAAATAGGCTGCGTGCAAACGAGCTCCACTGGCTTGCTCGTAAAAGCCCATGATGACTTCTCGTTCTTCAAATGCCCACAAAAATGGTGTCATACCGCCAACATCAAGGACAAAGGTGGCAATATTAAGTAGGTGATTCGCAATACGTGTTAACTCACTAAACAATACGCGTATGTATTGCGCACGAGCAGGTGCAGTTATTCCCAATAATTTTTCAACAGCGAGAACAAATGCATGCTCTTGATTCATTGGTGAAACATAGTCTAGGCGATCAAAATACGGAATTGCTTGTAGGTATGTTTTATTTTCTATAAGTTTTTCGGTGCCACGATGCAAAAAACCGATATGAGGATCTGCACGTTCTACGACTTCTCCATCTAAGTCTAAAACTAGACGCAGCACACCATGAGCAGCTGGGTGTTGTGGGCCAAAGTTGATGGTATATTTATTGCTCATTCCTGATGAGCCTCTTTTTCTTTTTTCAAAAGCTCTTCCCACTGGCCTTCCCAAGGGCTTAAAAAATCAAACTTGCGAAATGGCTGTTCTAAATCTAGCTTTTTGTATTCAACTTTACCTAGGTCTTGATTAAACGTTATTTCACTGTACCCAGAAAGAGGAAAATCTTTGCGCAAAGGATGTCCGCTAAAATTGTAATCGGTCAGAATACGCCTTAAATCAGGATGATTATCAAATGGAATGCCAAACATATCCCACACTTCGCGTTCATACCAATTAGCATTGGGAAATACATTGATTACTGAAGGTATAGAAACAGATCCATCTGTTGCTAATTTTACCATTAACCTTTGATTTGTAGAGTGACTTAAAAGGTGATAAACGAGATGATACCGCATTTGTTGATCGGGATAATCTACTCCCGCCAAGTCAATCAGCTGTAAAAATTTCATTTTGGGATGATCGCGCAATAACATTAACACGCGAACAATGCTAGCTGGAAACACTACAATACTTGTAGGGGATGTTGCTGAGTCGACTTTTTGTAAATCAGGACCCAATGACGAAAGAAATGTTTCTAAAGGTTCGCTCAATGTTGCTAAAAATTAGATCGGACATCAAAAGTATATCACGGAAAATCCTCGTGAAAATGCATTTATTTTGTGAATGCTTAAGTTCGTTTGAAATACTATGTATAAGCATCGCGTAATGTTACCAATTTACCACGTAAATAAAATTTTCTTAAAATACTATGGAAATCTAAAATTTTAACTGATAGCGTTTTTGAGTTGGTTTAAATTTTTAAAAGGAGCTTGTTTAGTAAAACAAAAATTCAAAATTTTATTATTAAATATAATTGTTTTAACATTTGGAAATATTTGGGCTGCCGACATTGAAGAAGGTGGTAATGAAATTAGGCTATTCCAGTACTCAAGCTTAGCAGCAATGGGGCCTGAAATAATCGGGGAATTTAAAAGGGTAGGCTATATAGCTGTTGAAGGAGTTCCAGGATTTGCAGATGCTTATCAAAGATACTTAGGATTTATGAGGCAATTTATAGATCTTCCTCCTGAAGAACAAGCAAAATATACGCCTTCTAATTATGGCGCTCGTGGTTGGTCTAGAGGTGTCGAAGTTTTTAATGGTAAGTGTGATACTTTTAAAGGCTCGTTTTATGCCGCAATTCCAGACGATGCAAGTAATATTTGGCCAGAAGAAAGCCTAACTGGCTTTAAAGAAGCTTATTTAGACGTTGCAACACTTGTATTAAATGTCGGAAGGGAAATTTTGCCTCTTGTGGGTTTTACGCAAAGCGTAAAAGGTTTAGGAAGAGGATTACACTACAAATCTGTAAGTGGAAGTGAAGATGATGGCAACCCTAATTGGTGTGGTAATCACCGTGATCATGGCGTATTCACATGTCTTTGTCCGGAAGTATATTTTGATGAAGAAGGTAATATTGTAGATAGACCTGAAGGTGCTGGGCTTTATATTGAAAGCAAGCCAGTCGCCCCTCGTCGTGATATTATGTTGTTTCAAATGGGAGAAGTTATGGAGCTTATGACCAATGGTGCTGTACGTGCAACAGATCATTTGGTGAAAAAAGCATTTGGTCCAGAACGCTATGCTTTGGCTGTGTTTGCTGATCCAGAAGAAGAAGTAATTATTAACTTTAGTGATTCTTCTGTTATTGAAAAATACAAAGATCGTTTAACAGAAGAAGATATTGCTCATGGCAGCGTTTCTTTTGCAGCATGGAATGACAGATCTCTTGCAAAATATAATCCTAAAGAATTAGATCCAACTACTTAATCGGATACTTCTAAAAATTTCCCTCAAGAATATTTCTTGGGGGATTTTTTTTGTATTCAGCATAAAAATTGTTAATGTGCTATGGTGCTCTCGATGTGAAATTTAGTGGCAAGTGCAGCTTATGCAGAAAAAAATTTTGCAGTTTTTTATTAGAATATGTCAGTTTAATTTTGGTACTTTTGAAGAAGAAGAATTTAAAAAATTTCTCCGCATGGGGCTTATTTTTGCTCTGATTACCGGGGTGTATTGGGCTTTGCGGCCATTAAAAGATGCTATCTTTATGCAATTGGTTGATAAAATGTATTTACCATACGCTAAGACCATTTCTGTGTTGTTACTATTTCCATTAGTGATGTTCTACACAAAATTATTGGGAAAATTTTCACGAGAGAAAATGCTGATCATGCTTCCAACTTGCTATGGGATCGCTATTTTATTTTTTAGCGTTGTGATCAGTGCTGCACAATCAACACCAAAGATTATTCTTGCTAATTCTTCAGTGCTACCGTTTCTCATAAAAACATTAGGTTACATTTGGTATACATTTGTTGAAAGCTTTGGATCACTTATGGTGGCACTTTTTTGGGCTTTTGCAGCTGATACAACAGAACCACTTTCTGCGAAAAGAGGATTCCCTTTAATTGTAGCAATTGGACAAGTAGGTGGGGCTATTTTTCCTTATCTAATTTCTGGGCTGCCATATCGTCTTGGGTTAAATACAGATGCTCTTTCCATGGTGACTTTGGGAAGTATTTGTCTTTGTATTATTCCATTGGTGAAATATTTTTTGCGTGTTACTTCTGCTGATTTCTTAATTGCTTTCAACCAAAAGGAAGAGAAAGAAAAACAAAAAATTAAGCCAGGTTTTCTAGAAGGATTAAATCTCATGCTGTCGCATCGTTATTTAATCGGTATTTTTTCTCTCAATTTCATTTATGAATTCATCATAACGATATTTGATTTTAATTTTAAAATGGCTGCGGGAACTGTTTATGTAGGGGTGGCGCTCAGTAATTATCTAAGCATTTATGCATCAAGCGTGAATATTGTCTCGCTGCTTTGCCTACTTTTAGGCATCAGCAATATCACGCGATTTTTAGGAATAGGTGTAACGTTGCTGTGCATGCCTTTTATAGTAGGGGCTGCGCTGTTTGGTTTTTTAACTCTTGATTCTCTACCATTCTTATTTGCATTAATGGTTGGTTCAAAAGCGCTCAATTATGCGCTAAACGGTCCTGCTCTTAAGCAGCTTTATATTCCAACAACAACAGATGTGCGTTTTAAAGCGCAAGCGTGGATAGAAACTTTTGGCTCTCGTGCATCAAAGGAGGCAGGATCACTGTTTAATATGTTGCTTCATCCTTTTCAGTCAATTTTTGGTGTGTTAGCTGGAAGATCGTATTATTTGGTGTTAAGCGGTTTCATTGGCTTTCCCCTGCTTGCACTATGGTTTGTGATCGCACTCTATTTAGGGCGAAATTTTCGTAATGCTATTGATACTAAAAAAGTTGTTTGTTGATGGAGAGCTAATTATCTTTCTAGCTTCGCCAACTCAACTCTGGCACGAGTTTCAATTTCTAAAAGAATGTTACGCAGGCGCTCGTCAAGCGTTGTTTCAAGTTGGGTTTTTAAAAGGGTAGAGATATTTTCTAGCGTTTCTTTGGGAATGCTGCCAGTAATAATATCGAGGCGCAGCGTGTCAAGTTGCTTTAAGATTTTATCCCCGTTTTCAATAGCCTGTTTGTAACCTTGGCGTCTAGTGTCTAAGCTTAGGAACAAAGCATCAATAGGGCTTAATTTGATCTCACTCGGTGCTAAAGTTTCAACAATTTCAGCGCTTTCTTCAAGAGAAAATTTCCCGTCTCCGCCTACTTTTTCAAGCTTTTTCTGGCTCGTGCTTTTCACACTATAAGTTGCAATCTTAGTAATATCCATGCAGTATTTCTAATAAAGCTATGACTATATTCTATAGGGAAATTCAGTGTTTTGTAAAATCATAATTTTCGATACACTGACCTATAAACCTTAAGTTTGCTTAAAATATGCGCTATCTTTTTCTATCTGGTTCTTTGCGAAAGAATTCCTTTAACACTAAATTGCTTCATTTGGCAGCGCAGCACCTTCATTGTGCTCATTCAGATATTGCTAATCTCAATGAACTTTCAATTCCTCTATACAGTGGTGATATTGAAGCCGTTGGCATTCCAGAAGGTGTGCAAAAATTAGCCAAGTGTATAGAGCAAGCGCAAGCTCTCATTATTGCGAGTCCTGAGTACAATTATTCTATTTCTGGGGTTTTGAAAAATGCTATCGATTGGATTTCACGAGTGCGCCCAATGCCTTTTAGAAAAAAACCTATTTTACTTCTTGCAGCTTCCATGGGGCCAATAGCCGGCATTCGCGGGCTTTGGCAAACACGCATTCCTTTAGAGGGGCTTGGAAATTATGTATATCCCGATATGTTTAGCTTAGGAATAGCGCATGAAGCATTAAACGAGCAAGAATTTGTGAATGCCGATGATCAAAAACGCTTTACATCAATGTTAGATGGGTTTACGGAGTTTGCGAAAAAATTAGCTTGAAAAGTGCTTAAGTGAGCATTATATCAAGTATGTAACAAAAATATATTATAAACCCTAATTCGGGATTAGATGGTTAAATTTGATACAAGGTTTTTTTGATTTCAAGGTATAAGCGACAAGGGTTGAAAAGATGTGAATAAAGCCATTAATGGGAGATCGATGGCGAGTGTGAGAAATTTGAAAGTCCTTTTTAAT
>CANKYV010000031.1 GCA_947487955.1 Alphaproteobacteria bacterium | reverse complement strand
AAGTCAATTAAATCCTGTTTGTTCATAGTCTTTCTCCTAAAGTTAAATGTTTATATGGGGCCAATACGTACTAATGTGATTACCTATAGCAAATTATATACAAGGATGAACAGCTATATGTGGAGTAGTGATCATATTTCCTTATTAATCGGTTGGAAATACCTGATGATTGATTGACAGATCAAAGCCGTTTTTTTCAATGAATTTATCTTCATCACAAGGTACGAATAAAAATAGCCCTAATAGGTATAAACAAGCCATAAAGCCTAACAATCCTGCTACCCCAACAAAGCCAAATTTTTCTCCAAGCATGACACAGATAAATGAGGTAAAAACTGCTCCAGCTGCACGCGCTAGGGAAAAACTTGTTCCCAAAACCGTATATCTTCCAATTATTGGAAAACCTCTGGCAAAAATAGCTGTGCCAACAGAAAAATCTAAAGAAAACAAGACAGCTTGTACGGCAAAAACTTCCCACACCGATGTGCTGTGCTCGATAAGTGTCGGAATAAAAGGCAAAAAGCACAATAGAGCAATAACAGAACAACGCAGTATTTTTAGTGGATAAAAATATTTCGTCAGAAATGCTACGCATCCTGTCGATGTAAATCCTACTAATGATATCAGTGTATTATGAAAGATGATTTGTGCTGGTGTGTATCCGTAGTTTTTTGATAAAAATTCTCCCGAATAAAAAAAGGATACAAACACCAAAATAGGACTCAACATTTCAATCATAAAATAGCTTATAATATTGCGTTTACTAGATTGAAAGGCCTTAAGTATTGTCAGTGTCTTTGTCTTTTTGGGGCTAACTTTTTTTATTGCAACTAAATATTCTGGGCTTTCTTTCAGTTTTGTCCTGGCAATAGAGCCAATGACTGCAATTGCAGAGCCTAAGAAAAAGATGTATCGCCATCCATCATCGGGACGGATCAACATCATTGCTGAGCACAAACAAAGTGCTGTAAATCCTCCTGCGTATATAGAAACACTTATCAAACTACAATAAAAATATGATTGTGGTGCCTTCGTTGATTCGGCAAGGTATATTTTTGCTCCTACTACTTCTACGGCTGAAGAAATGCCTTGAATAATTCGGCATAGTAGGACACTAATCGAGGCCTTTATACCAATCTGTGTATAAGTTGGCATGCAGGCTAGAAAAAAAGAGGAAACAGCCATCATCAATGTTGTGATAATAATATTTGATTTTCTGCCCCAAAAATCTCCCAATATGCCGAAAATGAATGAGCCAATAGGTCTTACAATGTAAGCCATCGAAAAAGCAAAAGAAGCTAATAAAGCTTTTGAGTACGCATCTGTTTTTGGAAAAAAAACGTCATTTAGTACGATTGCCATGTGCACATATAAAGTGAAATCAAAATACTCAAGAAACGTTCCAATTTGCAATAATCCAATGGACTCTTTTTCATTTCTAGTAAGCATTAGATGGGCTCCCAACCTAAAATTTTGATGTTACAGCTCCTTGCGCCATTGATGTAAGAAATCACTAAAGAAAGATTCGAATGAAAGCATCAGTTGCAAGGAAAAAAACCTCTCACGTCAAAGAATTCCTTACATATTTGCCTCATTCATGCAACAAACCCTGGATAAAAATTGTGATTAACCTAATGTACGGTCTTCTTTTTTTCTTGTATTTCATGTGCATCTAAACAATAGGCCGTATAAGGAGTTGCAATCAGCCTGTTGACGCCTATAGGCTCACCTGTGACAATGCAGTATCCATAGTTTCCGCAAGCTAATCGTTTTAGTGCAAGTTCAACTTGGCGACATAAACGCTTCTCATGCTCATGAAAGGCGCGATGGTTGAGGCGTAATTTCTCTGTCGTTCCTTGATCGATAAAATCAGGCTGCTGGTGGATATCTTTAAAAGTTATAGAAGCGCAAGCAAGCTCTTCTTCAATATATTTTTCCAGCTCATCATGGAGTAGATCCCGAAAGAATTGTTTCATTTGAGGCGACATGTACACGGAATCGTTTAGGGGATGATACGATGATTGTTTGTGGTAGCTAGCCATAAAACTTCCATACTTAAAATTGATGAAAGCATCATAATCTCAATAATAATCTTAACAAGCTGTATGATTATACAGGTGTGCTTTGAAATATTTTTAAGCAGAAGTTCTTAGACTAAAAATGCATTCTCTCATGCATTTTCGCCAATAGAAACACATGCCATTAATTTTTTTGGTAATACTCGTATGAGTTTTATTTTAAAAGATGTAATGAAGGAAATTACCAGTGAAATAACAGCAGCTGTGCAGCACAAAAGAAATTTACTCTTACGTTTAAGATATTATGAAAAAACATTAGAAGAGGTAGCAACCCAAGCAATCCATATTGAAAAAGAGATGGAAAAGCTTAGCTCACACGCAACAAGATTATCTTCAACAGAAGACCCTTTTGGAAAATTCCTATCGATTAGCAAAAGAAATTTTTGATAAAAGCAAATCTTTTTACGATCAACAAGAAAAATTATATGAAATGTTAGCTCCTTTAGCTGATCTGGAAGCGCTTATGCTTCAAGAAATTAAAGTCGAACAGCAAGCCTATAAAGAGAACGACGCTAGCATTTCACTTTTTATTGAGCCTACGCAGACAAGTTGTGGGCATTTGTTTAATCGCATTGAAATAGTGGAATGGTTAATAAGAAGTAGCAATCAATCTTGTCCTGTTTGTCATGCCTCTCTTTCCTTAAAAGAACTTATTACTGTTTAAAAAATGGAAGCATGCATTGTAAGTAATTTTATTAAAGGTATAGGAAAAATTTATTTTTGGGAACAGAAAAAGGAAGATAATACAGATCGGGATGCAGTCCCGCCGCCGATTACAGCAATCTTACATTAATTGCTGATTCTTTTGAGGAGTTTATTAATAGCCTCAAAAGCGAAGGCGAGCTTGAGTAATTTTAAAAAGAATTTCTCTTGCTTCCATTAGAATAACCTTGCTTTATTGCAGGTTGAGTAGTTACTCTTGCAGGCACTCCCTCACCAACCATAAGAACAAGAAAATCAATATTTTCATGATCTTTTATTGTTATTTCTTCGTGATGTTGGATGTCTTCTTCTTCAGGTTCGACAAAATTAGATACATGTCTTTGACTAGATTTAGTGCCTAGGCGTAAAAAAAGACGAGGCATAAAAAGTAATGATGCTGTCATTTTTCCATTATAAGCTAAGCTCTTAACTCCACCGTGCTCGGGATGATAAAATTTTTGAGATTTATAGGTAATCAAAAAGGGTATAGGAAAGTTTAAGGTATCGACAACATACTCTAGACTAGAACTCTTAATAGGAGGGAGATTTGCTAATCTCTCCTCTTTTAACTTAAATAAGTTTCCTAGGCATTCATCACAAGCATCATGCTGGATGTGTGAGTGCAACATGTTGATAGTCTAGGATTTTCTTGAAAGTTTCATCGCATTTATTATAATCAACAAGATCTACTGTGAAGGGTAGGTCGGACTCTTCAAAGTCTTCCTGCATTTTCTGCAAAGCACTATCAGGTATTTTGTCCTTATAAAATAAATCTAAGTCTGAGAATTTTTTTACATGTGGTGTAATTCTTGAGCCAAAAACATAAAAAATATATGGGTAGTGTGAAAGAATAGAGATTACAATTTTTAGGTGTTTTTCCTCTATATTAATCACAATGGTGCCCCAATATTTTTTAGAAAATTTCTAATCTCATCTGAAAAAACTGGGCAGATCGCAATAACTTCTTCAGCTTCATTCTCATGATATGTGTGCACTGTTAAATTGCGTTTTTTGATAAAATCAAACCATATTTCTGGGTCTGCAATAAATCCTTCTAAAGCAGCCATTCTAAAAGTTTCTCGTGGAGAGTTTGCAACTTTGCCGCGTTTTTCTAAAAGGCGTTTCATGATTTTCCAAGACAGCTCAAAACAGTACTCAAAAGCTTGTATAGTTCCTGCTTTTTCTTGCTCTGTTGTGCTATGCATGCGAAATTTTTCAAATTTGCCGAAGGCTTTTAATAGAGGTTCTATATTTGTTTCTTCAATCCACATTCTGACACCGATACACTGCTATAGAATTATAATACTCTAACATATAGTGCTGAATAATTGTGAAGTTTTGCTGATAGAACTTACACATGAAACGATTTTCCGCAGCCGCATCGGCCTTTTTCGTTAGGGTTGTTAAAAACAAACCCTGATTGAAATTTGTCAGTCACAAAATCCATTTCTGTACCAATTAAAAACATAACAGCTTTGGGGTCAATAAGAATGGTAATGTCATCAATTTCAACACATTCTTCCATGGCGCGTTTTTCATCGGCGTATTCTATACTGTAGGCCAGTCCATTGCATCCTTTCGTTTTTAAGCCAACACGAATCCCAACGCTTGGTTTTTCGCGTTTTTGCAAAAGCTTGCGAACTTGCTCAAGAGCAGCTTGAGATATGGTGATAGCTTGACGCATAGAATTTTACAGCTCCTGCTTTGCTTTAAAATCAGCAATTGCTGCTTTGATTGCATCTTCAGCTAAAATTGAGCAATGAATTTTTACAGGTGGTAAAGCTAGGTGTGAAGCAATCTGTGTGTTCTTTATGTCAGCTGCTTCATGAATGGTTTTGCCTTTTATCCACTCGGTTACTAGAGAAGAAGACGCAATAGCAGAGCCACACCCAAAGGTTTTAAATTTAGCATCAGAAATGGTGCCATCGTCATTGACAGCAATTTGCAATTGCATAACGTCTCCGCAAGCAGGGGCACCCACAAGACCTGTGCCAACATTTTTACTTGATTTATCCATAGAACCAACGTTCTTTGGATTTTCAAAATGTTCAATAACTTTTTCACTGTATGCCATGTGTTTCCTCCTAATGTGCTGCCCATTGAATAGACTTAATATCAATACCTTCTTGTGCCATATCCCACAACGGACTCATTGCGCGTAATTTATTAACCGCATGAGTGATTGAATCAATTGCTTGATCAATTTCAACTTCAGTTGTAAATCGTCCAATGCCAAGGCGCAACGATGTGTGCGCAAGTTCTTCTTCAACGCCTAAAGCACGTAACACATACGACGGTTCTAGTGAAGCAGAAGTGCAAGCAGAGCCAGACGAAACAGCTAAATCTTTTATTCCCATCATTAAGCCTTCGCCTTCAACATATGCAAAACTAATGTTCAAATTTCCAGGTATACGTTGAGTAAGATCACCGTTTAAATATATTTGATCAAGGTTTTTTTTAAGGCCGTCGTATAAACGATTAAATAAGCTTTTAATACGTTCATGCTCAGCAGTCATTTCAATTTTTGCAATAGCACAAGCTTCACCTAAGCCTACGCATAAGGGGGTGGGAAGAGTGCCTGAGCGCATGCCACGTTCTTGACCTCCGCCCGTAGTGATAGCGTTTAAGCGGACTCTTGGCTTACGGCGCACAAACAATGCGCCAATTCCCTTTGGGCCGTAGATTTTGTGCCCGGAAATACTTAAAAGATCAATGTTCATAGCTTCGACATCAATTGAAATTTTGCCAACTGCTTGCGCAGCGTCGGTATGAAAATAGATGCCACGTTCACGACAGATTTTGCCAATTTCTTCAATAGGCTGAATAACACCAATTTCATTATTAACCATCATAATTGACACTAAAACGGTTTGATCGGTGATAGCATTTTTCAATACATTGATGTCAATAAGTCCATTTGTTTGCACGGGCAAATAGGTAACTTTGAAGCCTTTTTCTTCTAAATGACGGCAGCTATCAAGCACACATTTGTGTTCTG
The DNA here is from genome assembly GCA_947487955.1 of Alphaproteobacteria bacterium. GTDB lineage: Bacteria > Pseudomonadota > Alphaproteobacteria > Paracaedibacterales > CAITNM01 > CAITNM01. The sequence goes on along the minus strand of CANKYV010000031.1, from coordinate 9,218 downwards.
TAACACAAGTTATAATGTGATTTTTTTTGTCTTTGTAAAAATCTGTAACGCCTTTTATGGCAATATTATTTGATTCAGTGGCGCCACTTGTGAAAATAATTTCTCTTGGATCTGCTTTAATAAGATCGGCTATTTGGGTACGTGCATGTTCAACGGCAGCTTCTGCTTCCCAACCGTAAGAATGGTTACGTGAATGAGGATTGCCAAAGTTTTGCGTAAAATACGGTAGCATTTTTTCAACAACCCTTTTATCACAAGGGGTTGTTGCTTGATAATCGAGATAAATTTGTTTAAGCATAGCGAGCTCTACCTTTTATGTTTTTTTGATTTTGAAGGTCAAACAACGATGCCCAAACTGCAATGCATTGGTTAATATCTTCTTTTGTTGTATTCCAGCCATAACTAATGCGTAAAGCGCATTTAGATAATTCATCACTTATGCCCATAGCTTTCAGTACATGTGATGTTTTTACTTTTCCTGATGAGCAGGCCGCACCTGAACTGACTGATATGCCGTTAAGGTCGAAATGCATGAGCTGAACTTCACTAAGAACGCCTGGCATAGCTATGGCAGTTGTGTTAGAAACACGTTGTGTTTTTTTTGCAAAAACTACGGCATCAGGGCAAATATCTAAGAGATTTTCTTCTAGGTGTTGTTGTAAAGGAAGAAGTGTTTCCCAGTTAAACTGAGGGGCTGTCAAAGCTGCGCCCATACCTATGGCGCCTATGATATTTTCAGTTCCAGCACGCAAACTGCGTTCTTGTCCGCCGCCTTCTATAAGAGTATTGAGCTGTAACGATCCATTAATAACAAGAGCACCAATTCCTTTGGGGCCTCCGAATTTGTGTGCCGAAATGGTAAAGCTTGAAAGGCGATTCCAGTTAAGATGAATTTTTCCAACTGCTTGGGCGGCATCAACGTGTAAGTGAGCGTTGTAATCACTACATATTTGCAATATTTCATCTATAGGCTGTACTACACCGGTTTCGTTATTAACTGCAATAACGCAAACTAATGCAGGTAAATTTACAGTAGATAAAAGAGTTTTTAGGGTTTCAAGCTCTACAATACCATTACTATCTACCGGGATAATTGTTGTATCTTTTCTTATATTTAATGCGCTGTCATGCTCAATTGCTGAGACGAAGATGCGTCCTTCAAAGCCTTTTAAAATCATGTTATTAGCTTCAGTTGCGCCGCTTGTGAATGTTATATTACGAGCAGGTACAGAAAAATAATTAGCTACTTGTTCACGTGCATTCTCTAAAAGTTTTCTAGCTTTTCTTCCATGTGCATGTACTGATGAGGGATTGCCTAAGCAATCGAACGCCTCAATCATAGCACGACGTGCATGAGGGATGATGGGGGTTGTTGCATTATAATCAAAGTAAATCATGCGACTGCTGCATCCTCTGTTTTTTTACTGCTTAATACCACTATAGGGTGATTATGTTTGCCACTGACAACGTCAGCTAGGTTTATCTGAATAAGATAATCATGCACTACGTGTTCTAGCTCATGCCATAAGTTATGAGAATTACAGCGTTTGTTATTTCCATGACAGCCTTTTGCTTCATGAGCGTTACAGCGAGTTACCTTAACTGGCGCGTCTGTGGCAAGAATAATATCATATATTCTTATTTCATTTGCTGGTCTCGCAAGTTCGTAACCACCATTGGTGCCACGCGCGCTTTTAACTAAGCTGCTTCTTCTTAGTTTTGCAAATAACTGTTCAAGGTATTGTAGTGGTAAATCTTGACGTTCAGCGATCACAGACAGTGGAATGCAAGAGTTGCTATGCTGTTGAGCAAGGTCAACCATAGCCATAATCGCATATCTAGATTTTGTACTTAATTTCATAGCAATAATTCCATCAGTATGTTAACTTGAGGGCGAGACATTTTTAACACGGTTTGTCAAACTTAAGATACCTGATTAAATAAGTCAACTTTTAAAGTGTATATATTTATACTATTTTTTGTATTTGTTGATAATTTTTATAGAATATAGAAGGAGTTTTCTAGATGCCTGAAATAATTTTCACTGGTCCTGCGGGGCGTGTTGAAGGTCGATATACAGCTGGTCCATCAATGTCTTCTCCTGTTGCATTGATTTTGCATCCGCACCCAAAGCATGGTGGAACTATGAACAATAGAGTTGTGCATTCTTTGTCGCAAGTATTTTCTAAAAAGGGATTTTCAACATTACGTTTTAACTTTCGTGGTGTGGGACGCTCAGAAGGTGCCTATGATAATGGTGAAGGAGAGCTAGCAGATGCAGCGGCAGCTATGGATTGGTTGCAATCAACTCATCCTCAAGTGAACAGTTTTTGGGTTGCTGGCTTTTCATTTGGTGCATGGATTGCTATGCAACTTTTGATGCGTCGACCAGAGCTAGACGGATTTATTGCTCTTAGCCCACCAACGAATATGTATGATTTTAACTTCTTGGCGCCATGTCCTGTTTCTGGGCAAATTATTCACGGTGAGCAAGACGCTGTGGTTCCTTATCAGTACACAGATACGCTGGTGCAAAAACTGCGTAGTCAAAAGGGTATTGCAATTGATTACCATGTATTAAAAAACACAGATCACTTTTATAGCGCTAGCTTAGAAGAAATGGTCACTCACGTTGATGATTATATAGAACTGCGTATTACGAATGTGCTGAAAAAGCGCATTGCATAGTTTGGTACTGTTTCTAGGCGTGTTAAGGAAACAATCTTAAATTGCTTTCAGTTTTTTGAGATTTTCCTTACAATTTAAAAAAAACGTAATCGTAATAATTTGGCAGATTCTAGATCAAATCTTATAGAATTTATGCAAGCTTTTGATCGCTTGATTCCTATGGATTCAGGAGCGAAAGCAGGCGAGACTAGTAAACCAAACCAAATGCCTAGTTGGTTGGTGAAAATTCTTGATTACACTGAATCAGCCGTTGAGGGATTCGAAGATTATAGTATTTTACGAGGTTTTTATGCAAAAACTTCGCGCAGCACAAATTTAGCTGGAAAAACAGATGCGCTATCATCAAATGCGCTGCGTCATAGCCATATTGTTTTATATATTCCTAGAGGTAACTTACAAACTAAATTGGAAAGCCATATCTATCAATCAAATCCGATATCTAAAATTGAAATTGTTAATATTGCTGAAATGGATGGAGAGATTGGTAAGCTTCAAGAAATTGAATACGAACAATGTTATGTGCAGCAAATAGAGCCAGTGTTGGATTGGATTTTGGTTGAGTTAAAAATTATTAAATATACCAATACACTTTTTAAGTATGGAACTGATGGTAGGTTGCAAGGTAAAGATGTGGCATCCATGGATTACACGCTTAATCCAAAAATTGATGTCAACATTTACAGTGCTAATTCTAATGAAGATGAGAGTAGTCAATTCGAACAAGAAAATGAAAATTTTCAGGAAGAGCCTGATGAAGTTGATATTCAAAATAGCTTTAATCAGAGCGCTGCAGATAGTACCTCACAGGAAGAAGCTTCAAGTGGTGATGCTGCCGCTAGTGATCAAAGCGCTGATAGTTTTTCACAAGAAGAAGCTTCAAGTGGCGATGCTGCCGTTAGTGATCAAAGCGCTGATAGTACCTCACAGGAAGAAGCTTCAAGTGGTGATGCTGCCGCTAGTGATCAAAGCGCGGATAGTGTTTCACAAGAAGAAGCTTCAAGTGGCGATGCTGCCGTTAGTGATCAAAGCGCTGATAGTGCTTCACAGGAAGAAGCTTCAGGTGGCGATGCTGCTGCTAGTGATCAAAGCGCGGATAGTTCTTCACAAGAAGAAGCTTCAAGTGGCGATGCTGCCGCTAGTGATCAAAGCGCTGATAGTGCCTCACAGGAAGAAGCTTCAGGTGGTGATCAAAAAAATGCTGCTCAGGAAGTGGCAGAGAGTCCAACTGTAAGTGCCGTGAAATCTTTAGTAGGTGATGACAAGCAAGCGGTAGCAAATGCAGTTCAAGATACTTTAGGTGTAGATTATGCAAGATCCCAAGCTCAAGCCCAAGCAAGGCAAGAATTTGGCGGGGGGTTGAATAGTATTTTTGGTGGCCACTTGTTTGGAAAGAGTAAAAAGAGAGATGCGGCAAGAGGTGATGATGCCGCAGGTGATAATACAGGAGATGCTGCGGGAGGTGATCAATCAGGCGATGCTGCAGGTGGTGATTCGGGTGGCGGCGATGGTGACACTTCAGGTGGTGGCGATAATGCGGATGCCGCGGGTGGTGGTGATCAAGCAGGAGACGCTGCAGGAGGAGATCAATCGGGCGATGCTGCAGGTGGTGATCAAGCAGGAGACGCTGCAGGAGGAGATCAATCAGGTGGAGCGGCAGGCAGTAGTGATTCGGGTGGCGGTAGCGATGCCTCGAGTAGCGGTGATAATGCGAATGCTGCGGGTGGTGATCAAGCAGGAGACGCTGTAGGAGGAGATCAATCAGGAGATGCCGCGGGTGGTGGCGATCAATCAGGTGGAGCGGCAGGCAGTAGTGATTCGGGTGGCGGTAGCGGTGCCTCGAGTAGCGGTGATAATGCGAATGCTGCGGGCGGTGATCAAGCCGGAGATGCTGCAGGTGGTGATCAAGCAGGAGACGCTGCAGGAGGAGATCAATCAGGCGATGCTGCAGGTGGCAGCGATGGTGGCGCTTCAGGTGGTGGCGATAATGCGGATGCCGCGGGTGGTGGCGATCAATCAGGTGGAGCGGCAGGCAGTAGTGATTCGGGTGGCGGTAGCGATGCTTCGAGTAGCGGTGATAATGCGAATGCTGCGGGCGGTGATCAAGCAGGAGACGCTGCAGGTGGTGATCAAGCCGGAGATGCTGCGGGAGGAGATCAATCAGGCGATGCTTCAGGTGGCAGCGATAATGCGGATGCCGCGGGTGGTGGTGATCAATCAGGTGGAGCGGCAAGCGGTGGTGATTTGGGTGGCGGTAGCGATGCCTCGAGTGGTGGTGATAATGCGGATGCCGCGGGTGGTGGCGATCAATCAGGTGGAGCGGCAGGCAGTAGTGATTCCAATGGTGGTAGCGATGCCTCGAACGATACAGGCAAAGCCCCGGATAACGGTGATCCTAGTTCATTACTCAAAAAAAAGAAGAGCTTATTAGATGATATTGTTAAAAAAGCAGATGAAACTAGTAATTCATCTAAAACCCCTTCTACATAAGCTAAAAATAATTTTTAATTCCAAAATTAAAGTTAAGTGCTAAAATGGCGATCATTTGAATTGCATTTTGAATTGTATTAAGTATGCGTATATTTCCTCAGAGTTTTATCCATGGATTGTTTTTAAGTTTGAAGGATTTATATATTCTCTTAACAACATCAGCGGCGTTGTTGTCATTTTTAGCAATTAAAAGTTATTGTCTTCTTGATAATTCTATGAATGCTGCTACACCTCAGTTGACTAAGAATTGGTTAGGTTGGAGTGGAGCGTATTTTGCAGACATATGCTGTCAATTTTTAGGGGTGTTTGCGTACGTAATCCCTCTTGTGTTTATGTTATGCGCTATTCGCGCAATAATGAGTTATTTAAACCGTCCTTTTTCTAATTCTTTTATATTGCTCACGCTTGGATTACTGCAGCTGCTTGTTGTTTGTACGTATTATCAAACTTTCTTAATAGGCAGCGGTAAACTTTTAGGTGGAGCGTTAGGATTGGTTTTGCTCAAAAATTTTGAAAATTTACTGGGTATATATCAGATGAAAGAATGGATTGAGGAGTTTATTTTTATATTTGGTCTTAGTGGATTTTTTTGTGCCTTTATTGGAATAGGAATTACAGAAGAGCATCTTAATAGCCTTAAAATACTTTGTGTTTGCTGCATAGATTGGATCAAAAAGAAATTCACAGCACAGAATGAATACATATTACAGCGCCCAACATTTTTACAAAAAAATAAAAAAGATGAATTTAAGTCAAATGAAGAGCTTCCAATTAATTATCCTGAGAGCAGCTTTTTTAAAGATAGTGTGGCGATTGAAAGTGTTGCATTAGAGCAAAATGATAATCATAAAGTAAATTCTCAAGACCTTGTAAAAAAAATTCATAAAACAATTTCATCACGAGAAGATGGTTATATGCTTCCACCTGTTGAATTGCTTGACGATACACAGCAGCGTAAAATGGAAATTGATTCTGAGTCATTGCAACAGCAGTCTTCTCAGCTTATGGATGTGCTTCAGGAATTTGGTATTAACGGAGAAATTACAAGTATTCGTTCAGGGCCAGTTGTGACAATGTACGAGTTGAAGCCAGCAGCAGGGATAAAAACTGCTAGAGTTATTGGTTTGGCTGATGATATTGCAAGATCTATGAGTGCTATTTCAGCGCGTATTGCAACGATTCCTGGGCAGAATGTTATCGGAATAGAGCTTCCTAATTCTAAACGACAAACTGTTTATATGCGTAATTTATTACTGCAAAATGAATTTAAAAACACTGCAGCTATTTTACCTTTGGTTTTGGGGCAAGACATTGTTGGTGTTCCAATTGTTGCTGATTTGGCAAGGATGCCTCATCTTTTAGTTGCAGGAACAACAGGGTCAGGTAAGTCAGTTTCTGTCAATGCAATGATTCTTTCTATTTTATTCAAATTATCGCCCGAAGAGTGTCGCTTTATTATGATTGACCCTAAGATGCTTGAGCTTTCGGTCTATAATGATATTCCTCATTTGTTAACTCCTGTGGTGACAGAGCCTAAAAAGGCAATTGTAGCGTTGAAATGGGCAGTAAAAGAAATGGAAGTACGTTACCGTAACATGGCAAGGCTTGGTGTGCGCAATATTGAAGGATATAACACACGCTTAAAAGAAGCTAAAGCAAAGGGAGAAATTATTGCGCGAAGAGTTCAGACAGGATTTGATCCTGATACAGGGCAAGCAATTTTTGAAAATCAGGTGCTTGATTTGAAGCCTCTGCCGTACATTATAGTTGTAATTGATGAAATGGCTGATTTAATGATTGTTGCAGGTAAAGAAGTTGAGGCTGCTGTGCAGCGTTTAGCGCAAATGGCTCGAGCTGCCGGAATTCATATGATTATGGCGACTCAGCGTCCTTCGGTTGATGTGATTACTGGCACAATAAAAGCGAATTTTCCAACTCGTATTAGCTTCCAGGTAACATCAAAAATTGACAGTAGAACTATTTTAGGGGAGCAAGGGGCAGAGCAGCTTTTAGGTCAGGGTGATATGTTGTATATGAGTGGTGCAGGGCGTGTTATGCGTGTTCATGGGCCATTTATGAAGGATTCTGAGGTTGAATCAGTTGTGGCATTTTTGAAGGAACAAGGCGAGCCTACTTATGTTGAAGATGTGACAACAGATACGGAAGATATGTTTTCTGGGGCTGGTGAGGGAGCAGATGCGAATTCAGGAGATCCGTTATTTGCGCAAGCAGTTGAATTAATTAGGCGAGAAAAGAAAATTTCAACAAGCTTTATCCAACGTCACTTCCAAATAGGGTACAATAAAGCTGCACGTATTGTTGAGCAAATGGAAAAACAAGGAATTGTAAGTGCGGCAAACCATCAAGGTAAGCGAGAAATACTTGTATCTTGATGGGTGTGTTTGCAAATCGATCAATCTTTAAAGGCACCGTCAAATTAACTCAATGAAAGCAAGTTGAGGCACAAACCTTCTACCATTTAGATAGAAAGAAGCCTCTGAGCTGCCTCTAGCCAAATGGTCTGGGCAGCAGCAAAAGCCAGTCGTTGATCTGGTGCTTTCTTTTTTATTTCCGCATCAACCATCATATCAATCAGTTGATCTGCTGAGATTTCTCAACGGATTGGGTTGTGGTTGAGTAAAATTCGGTATTAGGACATATCATCAGGCTCTCTCTTGAAGCCTAGATACATAATCATCGTATGCCATTTTTAGACCATCTACTAAAGAAATTTTGGCTTCCCACCCAGTAGAGCGTAATTTTGTTATATCTAACATTTTCCTTGGTGTACCATCTGGCTTAGAACTATCAAAGGTAATATTGCCCTCGTATTTAGTTGTTTCCTTTATTAATAGAGCAAGTTCTCTTATGGTGATATCTTCTTCCACACCAATATTAATAGTCTCATCACTAGAATATTTTTTAGCTAGATAAACGCAGGCATCAGCGCAATCATCTGCTGACAAAAATTCCCTTCGAGGATTGCCTGACCCCCACACAACCACTGAAGGCTGATCGGTCATTTTAGCTTGGTGAAACTTCATTAATAAGGATGGAATCACGTGGCTATTTTCTAACCCTAATTCGGGATTAGAAATAAGTCTTTACAAGGAATAGAAGGCTGTTTTAGATAAATTTTACCAAGAACTTTTCTAAACGGCCTTCCATGAAAAAAGATATCACAGAATTATTTGTATTTCTTGATGAGTTTTGTAAACAGTATGAATTATTTTTACAAACTAATACTCTCCCATTATCAAAAAAACCTACACGCGTTCCACAGTTACACACAAGTGAAGTGATGAGTATCATCTTGCTTTTTCACCAATCTCCTGCAAAGAATTTCAAATTCTTTTACCTGAGTTATTTACAGCTCTATCAATCAGAATTCCCTGATCTTCCTAGCTATAATCGCTTTATCGAGCTGCAACAACGTTGCTTAGGGCATTTTTATGCTTTGCTCATGATTTTGTGCGCCATGACAAAACAAACAGGTCTTTCATATGTAGATTCAACCTCTATTCCCGTCTGCCATAGCAAACGAACTTCTCGACATAAAGTTTTCAAAGATCTCGCTGCTTTAGGTAAAAGTACAATGGGATGGTTCTTCGGGCTTAAACTTCACCTCATCATCAATGAAAAAGGTGAACTTTTAAGCGTACACCTATCGCCAGGAAACACCGATGATCGTAAGCCTTTAAGGAAAATGACGTCTCATCTTCTTGGTCTGTTATTTGGTGATAAGGGATACATTGATAAAATGCTGTTTCACGATTTATATGAAAGAGGATTAAAGCTTGTCACTGGTGTGAAAAAAAACATGAAAAATCAGCTCATGCTTTTGCGTGAAAAAATCTTACTTCGTAAACGTGCTATTATTGAAACGGTTAATAGTGTGATTAAAAAGGACTTTCAAATTTCTCACACTCGCCATCGATCTCCCATTAATGGCTTTATTCACATCTTTTCAACCCTTGTCGCTTATACCTTGAAATCAAAAAAACCTTGTATCAAATTTAACCATCTAATCCCGAATTAGGGTT
>CANKYV010000030.1 GCA_947487955.1 Alphaproteobacteria bacterium | reverse complement strand
ATAGCCTGTGGAACCCTTTATTCGTCCCACCGACTCTCTTACCTTTCACAAATTCTTCTTTACTTTTCAAATAGCATCCGTAAAACCTTCCGTCTCACGTCCACATAATCTAGTCATTACTACCTACTTTGTCAACATCCTTTTTACTGTTTGTTAAGGAATTATCCGAAAATTCTATAAATTATCTAGGCACGCATATTTAAAAACTATTCGTGTAATTTTACAACTTTCTAAGGTTGGTTCTTTAATTTTAACAATGTTTTTAAATGATACCTGAATAGTAACACACCAGATAAATTAACTAGCTCTTCTAACTTTATTGATATTAGCCCCTTCAGATGCGACAATATTATCCTGATAGAAGGATTACAGCATGCAACAAACACTTGGCTACACAACTCTTGGTAATGGATCAGAAACGATTTTTATTCTTCACGATTGGTTCAGTGACCAAAGCTCATACGATAATTTACGCCCTTATTTAAATACAGGTTTTTATAAATTTGTATTTGCTGATTTACGCGGATATGGACTATCAAGAGGCGTGTATGGCAGTTGTACTATTGAAGAGGCCTCACAAGATATAATTGCTATTGCAAACAAACTTAATATTGAAAAATTTCATTTAGTTGGCCATTCAATGAGCGGCCAGATTGTACAGTACTTGCCCATTGAAGCACCAGGAAGAATAAAAAGCATTACAGCTATTTGCCCTGTGCCTGCTTGCGGCAATCCCGTACCTGATGATGTTATGAAACATTTAGAGGCTGTTACAAAGGGAGACATCATAAACGCTAAAGCAATTATCCATTTCATGACTCAAAATCGCTATCATGATTGGTTTGCGGAACGTAAAGGAACGTAAAGCTTTACAATGGTTCAACTGCTCTAGCCCTCAAGCACGCACTGCTTATTTACATATGTTTTGTGAAGTGGACGTTTCAAATTTAGTAAAAGGCTGCGATATTCCCTTACTAGCTATTTGCGGTGATTATGATTCCTCCGCCCATGACGCTGGGCATTTGCAAGAAACAATTTTAAAAGATTTTAAAAATGCGCAATTAGTGTGTTTGCCCTCTGGTCATTATCCTATGGAAGAAACTCCAGTTATTCTGGCTGCAACGCTGGAGCGATTTTGGGAGCAAGTAACAATGAAAGCTTAATGAAGGGAAAATGTAATTTCTGGTGATTCAACCTTGTTAGGCATCAAAGGCCCACCAATACCAACCTTAACTGAATGAAGCTTACCCTCAATCTCTTTTAGCCAAAAGGCTATAAACTCTTGTAAACGCGGATATTGAGGGGGCAAATCAAATTCTTGCCAAATGTATGTTTGAAGTAACGACGGGTGGTCGGGAAGATGATAAATAATTTCTGCTGTTGTTAGACGGTACCCACACCATGCATCTTCAAAGTCAGCCATAAAAACCCTTGCAGCATATTCCCTATAGTATTAGGATACGCCGCAAAAGGTTAACGAAGAGTTTAGATCATGAAGGCGTATTCTGAAAATAAACTTCTAAATACCGCCTCTCTTTCAAGTTCAGTTTGTGGCTCTAAGCCATTAGACCCTTGGCCAGTAGGATCATTATACCAAGTATTCTTTCCTTTTTTTCCAGTTAATTGACCTGTTCTTCCAAAGCTTTTTCCTTTGATAAAAGAGGTCATTTCTTTTTCCTGCCCACTTTCCAGACCAAAAATTCTTTCTATAGTTAATGTATAATTATAATGAAATATATTAAATCCTTCTTTTATTTGCCATTGAGATATAGTTTTTCCACCTGCTGGCACATGGTGATTACGCTGACGAACAATGGATTCTTGCACTACCCATACACATGCAGAAAGCTCTTCAACAGATGTAGGCTTTGCATCAACGCATATCAAATCCGTAAGGGTTCTAGATAAAAATAACTGAGCTTCCCCGTCCATAATATATTCATAAGCAGTGCGAAAATAGCCTTCTTCATCAACTCCTAAAAATTCTTGAGTTTGTAAATCATAAAGATCCCCATTGTATGTAATTAAGGTTCCACCAGATTTTTTTACAGTTTTAGTATAAGAATTCGGATCTAATAAAGACTCACTCTCTCCACCTACTCTACTAGCAAAAAGCTGAAACACAGCACAGCAAACTATCATCATTAAAAATTGTTTTTTCATCATATAACCTCCCTGTTAAACATATTTCGCAAAAAGTGGCTGAGGCTCATCAATCTTTAAGCCTGGCTTTAAAGCCACCTCAAGCGCAGAAAAATCACTTTTTTCTTGGCTCAATATAGCGAGAATTTTTGCACTTGCAAGCGGTAAAATGGGTTGAGTTAAAACGGCGATTTGTCTGATCAATTCGCATAACGTATACAAAACTGTTGCCATACGAACAGGATCTTCTTTTTTCAAGCTCCAGGGTTTTTGTGCGTCAACATAACGATTTCCCTCACCAATAATTTGCCAAATAGTTTCTCCATATCGATGCAAATGAAAATTATCTATAGCGCTTCGCAAATTGGGCAATAATGCTTTTGGCATTGCCATCAGAGCTTTATCTTCAGGCATGAATTCACCAGGCGTAGGAATAGTTGCATCAGCATTCTTATAAATGAAAGACAATACACGCTGGCACAAATTACCATAGGCATTTGCCAAATCAGTATTTAAGCGATTGATGAACGTAACTTTGGAAAAATCTCCATCCTGACCAAAAGAAAGGTCACGAAGCAAGAAATATCGAAACGCGTCTGCTCCATAAGTATCGACCATTTCAACCGGATCAATTGCGTTACCCAATGATTTCGACATTTTTTCACCCTCAACAGTCCACCACCCGTGTGCAAAAACCGTTTTGGGCGGTGTAATTCCTGCTGCCATTAAAAATGCAGGCCAATATACGCTGTGAAATCGAATAATATCTTTTCCAACCATATGAATAGCTTGATCCCAGTACTTTTGATAACCATCACTAGGGTAGCCAAGTGCTGAAAGATAATTTGTTAGGGCATCAAGCCACACATACATAACATGATCAGAATCCCCAGGCACCGGAACACCCCACTTCAAGGTTCGTCTTGAAATTGATAAATCTTTCAAGCCCCCTTCAATAAACCGCAATACTTCATTCCGACGTGATTCAGGCTGAATAGCTTCAGGATGATTAGCGTAATACTCAAGCAAAGGCTCTGCCCAAGCTGATAATTTAAAGAAATAACTTGATTCTTTTATCCACTCAACTTCAGCACCAGTAGGCGCTTTTCCATCTATCAATTCATCTTCTTGGTAAAATGCTTCGTCACGCACTGCATACCAACCAGCATATTCACCCAAATAAATGTTTCCACTAGCAACAAGCTGATTCCACAAATGTTGAGCGGCTTGTTTATGACGAGGTTCAGTGGTGCGAATAAAATCATCGTTGGTAAGATTTAAAATCGTTGATAAATTGCGAAAAGACTGAGAAATCTCATCAACAAAATCTTGCGGAGAGATACCCTTCGCAGCGGCTGCCTTTTCAATCTTCTGACCATGCTCATCTGTACCTGTTAAGAATTTAACATCAAAGCCATCTAGCCTTTTGAAACGAGCTATCATATCGCAAGCTAAGCTTGTATAAGCATGCCCAATATGAGGTTTGTCATTAACGTAATAAATAGGAGTGGTTATATAAAAAGGTTTCATAGCTGTTCTTGTGCGATTTTCTCAACCATAAGCCATGAGAGGTAAATCCAGCAAGGGATAAAATTAAATGCAAAAAGTTGAACCCGTTCCTATTTCGTGCGTTTCATTAATAAAATTCTCTTTGAAAGAGTCTACTGCTTTTTGCCCTGTACAATGGCATGGAGCAACATGCTGAACACCTAATGAATTAAATTCGTCTACCACACTACCAATGGTTCTGTTAAAACTTCGATGCAAGTGAAAACCTCCAATAACCCAATCAATATTTTTTGACAATCTTTTGTCCACTGCTTTAAGAATATTTTTAATACCCGGATGAGCACAACCAGTTAATACCAATGAACCAGTTGGCCTATTAATTATCAATGATTGCTCATAAACAGAAAAGCACTCCTTTATATCACAAGAGCGACCTTTGAGTGCAATCAAAAATGTATCGTCTTCTATTTCAACAACATCCTTCACCAAATTTAAATGCTTATTTTTTGGGATTTGGGATAAAAGTTTGGTGTCAAATTTAAAGGGGATATATATTTTGCACGCATCGCCGAGGCTTTTAACCACCTGAGCAAAACCCGCCGTATGATCCCAGTGCTGATGGGAAAAGACAATATCTGTGATTCTATTAAGTTCAATATTAAGCTTTTGGATATTATGAAAAAAGGCCTCTTTGTCACCGCCGGTATCGAAAATGATTTTTTTGTTATTGAATTCTAGTAAACAAGAAAATCCCCATCCATGCTGCAATCCAACTACAGCTGGATTATTGTCATAAATAATAGTGATTTTTATGGGAAAGACATTCTTCATGTTAAAAACACTATCCAAAAGAGAGTCTAAAAGTAAATAAAAAAGGAAGCCAAAAGGCTTCCTGTGATACTAACGAATAGATTTATAGATTATGCAGCTTCTGGAGCAGTTATCGCAGCTACAGCCGCAACTGGATCAAAGTCTACAAATTCAATAATAGCCATTGGAGCGTTATCACCATAACGGAATCCAGCCTTCACAATACGTGTGTACCCACCTGCACGAGATGCAAAACGAGTACCTAATTGATCCATCAATTTTTTAACAACATCTTGATCTTGCAACTGCGACACTGCTTGCCTACGGCAGTGTAACCCACCACGCTTCGCTAATGTAATCAACTTTTCTACAACTGGACGAAGATCCTTAGCTTTTGGCAAAGTTGTTTTAATTTGTTCATTTTTAATTAAAGCCTGTGCAAGGTTTTTGAACATAGCTTTTCTATGTTCTTTTGTTCTATTAAACTTGCGTCCTGACATTCCGTGTCTCATGACTTTTCTCTCACTTCTTAGTTAAATGGGTCTTCTAGCGATTTCGCTAACTCATCAATATTTTCTGGTGGCCAGTTTGGCACGGTCATACCGAAGCCAAGGCCCATCATAGAAAGAACTTCTTTAATTTCATTCAATGATTTACGACCAAAGTTTGGCGTACGCAACATTTCAGGCTCAGAGCGCTGAACTAGATCACCAATATAGTAAATATTCTCATTCTTCAAGCAATTTGCAGAACGAACTGAAAGCTCCAACTCGTCAACTTTTTTGAGCATATTACGATTAAATGGTAAAGGCTCGCCACGTCGCTCAGTCATTCCAACTGGCTTTGGCTCTTCAAAATTGATAAACTGCTGCAGTTGATCTTGCAAAATACGAGCAGCATAAGCAATTGCATCGTCAGGCTTTATTGAGCCATCTGCTGTCAATGTTAATGTTAGCTTATCATAGTCAGTACGTTGCCCCACACGCGTTTGGTCAACCTTGTACACGACTCTTTTTATTGGACTGAAAACAGCATCAATAGGAATCAGGCCAATTGCTTTATCTTCAATTTGCTGCGCAGAAGCAGGTACATAACCTTTTCCGGATTGAACAGTCATTTCCATCACAACGTGACCGCCTTCATCGACATGACAAATCACCAAATCTGGATCTAGAATTTCAATGTCAGATGAATGTTGGATATCTTTTCCAGTTACTACGCAAGGCCCTTTTACATCAAGAGTTACACGCTTTGGCATGTCTGAATTCAGTCGAATACCCAATGTTTTAAGGTTAAGAATAATATCAGCAACATCTTCACGAACTCCGGGAATTGCTGAAAATTCATGTAACACGCCATCAATTTTAATTGATGTTATCGCAGACCCTTGCAATGAAGACAAAAGAACACGACGTAAAGCATTTCCTAAAGTAAGACCAAAACCTCTTTCCAGAGGTTCTGCCACTATACTAGCCTCTCTAAGATTTGAGCTCAAATATTGAACCTGAATCTTGGAAGGTTTAATCATCGATTGCCAATTTCTTTCAATCACAACTGTTCTCTTTCGTTATATTTTTATTATGTAAATCACTATTATACGCGACGACGCTTACGAGGACGCACTCCATTATGTGGTACTGGCGTCACATCTCGAACTGATGTAATCGTAAAACCAACAGACTGCAAAGAACGTAACGCAGTTTCTCTGCCTGAACCTGGGCCTTTTACAATAACACGTACCGTCTTCATTCCATGTTCTTGAGCTTTTTTTGCAGCGTCTTCTGCAGCGATTTGTGCTGCATAAGGAGTTGATTTACGTGAACCTTTAAATCCCATCATTCCTGAAGTTGACCATGATAAAATATTTCCAGCCTCATCAGTTACGCTTACTAAAGTATTGTTAAATGTTGCATTTACATAAACAATGCCATTTACAATATTTTTTCTTTCACGACGACGAACACGTGCAACAGTTTTTTGTGCCATAATTTAATACCTTAATTTTTACTTACCAACCATTTTCTTACCAGCAATCGCAACTGCCTTACCTTTACGCGTACGCGCATTCGTATGAGTACGTTGCCCGCGAACAGGCAACCCTTTACGATGCCTCAATCCACGATAACATCCCAAATCCATCAGACGTTTAATATTCATGCTGACTTCACGACGCAAATCACCTTCTACTCGGTGCTCCGCATCAATCAATTCACGAATCTTTAAAACTTCTTGATCAGTCAAAGCATGAACCCGCTTTTCCCCATCCACGCCTGTTTTCTTAATAATCAAATTGGATTGGTGTTTACCAATTCCATAAATATAGGTCAACGCAATCCATACTTTTTTTTGTGTTGGAATGTTTACACCTGCAATACGTGCCACGTTTAGCTCCTTATAATGCGTTTACAATCTGTTCTGTTACTACTTCCACCGGCGCTCTCGCATTCACCACCGTCAGAATGCCACGCTTAAGATAAAAATCCTTAAGCGGAGCGGTTTCTTCAAAAAACGACTGAATACGATTTTTTAAAATCTCTTCATTATCGTCACCACGTCTTGTCAATCTACAACCACCGCAGCTATCACAAACACCTTCTTCTTTGGGAGGTTTAGTTTGCAAATTATACACTGCTCCGCAATCATTACAAGTGACTCGACCGAGAATGCGTTTATAAAGCTCATCTGCATCTATATCAAAATAAAACACACGCTTCAAAACACCATCACTCAATTCTACCACGGAATCTAGAAATTCAGCCTGATCTAGCTTCCTTGGATAACCATCAAATAGTATACTCATTTGCTTATGGTTTTCAACGTCTTTCTTTAATAGTTCGTTAACTATTTCAGAAGCCCCCAAAGCACCTTTCTCTATACACATTTTCAGCTTGCATCCAAGCTCTGACTTTGTTGCCACTTCTTTCCGTACTAAATCACCTGTAGACAAGTGATAATAGCCATATTTTTGCACCAAAATCGCTGACTGAGTTCCTTTACCGCACGCAGGCGGTCCTAAGAAAATCAGATGCATCACATCTTACCCTTAGCTTTCGCTTTTTTAATCAATCCTTCGTATTGATGAGCAAGTAAATGAGACTGAATTTGAGTAATTGTCTCCATTGTTACACTTACAACAATTAGTATCGTTGTTCCACCGAAATAAAATGGCAAAGACACACGACTTAATATCAACTCAGGTATCAAACATATTGATGCTAAATATAACGCGCCAACAACAGTCAATCTTGTTAAAACATAATCTAAATAATCTGCAGTCGCTTTTCCTGGCCTAACACCCGGAATATAATTGCCTGCTTTACGCAAATTCTCAGCCGTCTCGTTAGGATTAAACATCAGTGCTGTATAGAAAAATGCGA
Organism: Alphaproteobacteria bacterium; assembly: GCA_947487955.1. GTDB lineage: Bacteria > Pseudomonadota > Alphaproteobacteria > Paracaedibacterales > CAITNM01 > CAITNM01. The sequence goes on along the minus strand of CANKYV010000030.1, from coordinate 10,266 downwards.
AAAAGATAATAAGTGATGCAAAGCATGCCATATATACCGGATGCCCATGAGCAAAAATAGTACCGATATAACCCATAATAGAATCCGGAGAACCTGTGCTACCTGCAAAACCTGTGATTGTTGCGGGCAAAAGCAATAGAGAAGACGCAAAAATTGGAGGTATAACACCAGCACTGTTTAATTTCAAAGGCAAATGCGTTGTTTGGGCAACCGCTGGCATGTTCACAGCCACTTGTCTTTTTGGATACTGAATCAAAATTTTACGCTGAGCACGCTCCATGAAAACAACATACCCAATAACTGCAGCCACCATTGCTAGAATGCCTAAGATTAATACAGCAGACAGCGCGCCCTGACGACCAAGTTCAAAAGTACTAAATACAGCATGAGGAAGATTCGCGACAATACCTGCATAAATAATTAATGAGATTCCATTACCAATACCACGTGATGTAATTTGCTCGCCTAACCACATAATGAATAGCGTACCACCAGTCAGTGTTACTACCGTAGATAATCTAAATATGAATCCTGGATCAAGCACTGCCATACCAGTAGCACCTTGAATTTTTTCAAGACCTGCAGCTATTCCATATGACTGAACTACAGCAAGCAAGACAGTTCCATAGCGCGTATATTGGTTAAGCTTTCTACGACCAACTTCTCCCTCTTTTTTCAAAGCTTCAAGTTGAGGGGAAATGGATGTCATTAATTGAACAATGATGCTCGATGAAATGTAAGGCATAATATTCAAAGCAAAAATTGTCATACGCCCGATGGAACCACCAGAAAACATGTCAAGAATACCAAGAATTCCACCAGCATTGCTGCGCACAAATTCCTGAATAATAAGCGGATTAATTCCAGGCAAAGGAATATATGCCCCTAACCTGTAAACAACAAGCACTGCCAGAGTAAACCATATGCGTTTTTTTAGATCTTCTGCTTTTTTAAAAGTAGAAAAATTTACGTTGGCAGCCAGCTGTTCAATAGCAGACGACATAATGCTTCCTTTATTCTATAATTAACTCACCACCACTTTCACTTACCAGTGATTGTGCGGATTTTGTAGCTTTTGTTACTGCATAGCTAAACTTAGCCTTAGGCTTTCCATTTGCAAGCAATGCGATTTCTTCAAGATGTTTTGGCATAAATCCAACTTTAACAAGCAGATCTCTATCAATTTTTTCACCGGCCTTGATCAGTCCATTATCCAGTAATAAATTAACTTTATGAAAATCTAGTTCATATTTTTTTGTTGCATGGATATTTTTAAACCCGCGCTTTGGTAAACGGCGATAAATTGGATTTTGACCGCCCTCAAAGCCGTTCAAAGAAACACCTGATCGAGCAGTTTGACCTTTACCACCTTTACCAGAAGTTTTACCTAAACCAGAGCCAATACCTCGCCCTAATAATTTTGCTTTTGTACGAGCACCTGGATTATCACGAATTTCATTAAGAGTAAAAGACATAATGCTCCACCTATTCACTAACAATTTGCACCATGTGGCGCACTTTACGAATTAAACCTTGCACTTCAGGAGTATCTTCCAACTCTCTAATGGCATTTATTTTACCTAATCCCAAACCCTTAAGATGCAATTTTTGCTTTGACTCGCGACGAATTGGACTTCCAATTTGCTGAATCTTGATTGTCTCTTTTTCTTTAACTTTTTTACCCGCCATTATTGCACCTACTGAACAGAAGTTGCTGCAGCTTGACCATCACGGCGCACAAGCACATCAGAAATTTTTTTGCCTAATTTTGCCGCAATTACCTTTGGAGATGAAACGCTCTGTAAAGCCTCAAATGTAGCACGCACCATATTATGATAGTTGTTTGTACCATTTGATTTGCTTACGATGTCATGAATTCCCAAAGCTTCAAATACTGCACGCATTGGACCACCAGCAATTACCCCAGTACCCGCAGGAGCAGAACGCAAAACAACAATACCAGCGCCGCACCGAGCACGCACATCATGATGAAGAGTACGACCCTCACGAAGAGGAACACGGATCATTGAGCGCTTAGCTTTATCTACTGCTTTCTTTACTGCATCAGGGACTTCCCGTGCTTTTCCAGTTGCATAGCCTACGCGACCCTTACCATCACCAACAACGACAAGAGCAGAAAAACGCATAGTCTTACCGCCTTTTACAACTTTTGTCACACGACGAACGTTTACTAATTTTTCAACAATCTGCTCATCGCGTTCATTATCACGTTCACGCTTTTCATTATTATTTTTTGTTTGTTTAGCCATATATATCCTTAAAACTTCAAACCAGCTTCACGAGCTGCATCAGCCAATGCTTTTATGCGCCCATGATATAAATATCCAGAACGATCAAAAACAACTTTTTCAATACCTTTAGCTTTAGCCAATTCCGCAAGCTTTTTACCTACGAATTTTGCAGCTTCAATATTTGAACCATTTTTTAGTGTATTCCCTGGTTTACCAGAAGTTCCAAATAGAACAATGCTTTTTGAACCACTATCATCCGTAATTTGTGCATATGTATGCAAATTAGTACGATGAACACACAAACGTGGTAACCCTGTCGAAATCTTGTGTAACTTTGTTCTAATGCGCTGTTTACGTCGCTGATGTAGCTGAGAGGAACTTAACATGACTACTTCTTCTTTCCTTCTTTACGAATGATAAACTCGGTTTCCCTAAGAACTCCCTTACCTTTGTAAGGCTCAGGCTTTCTATATTTACGTAAATGTGCTCCAACCGAGCCTACCAGCTGCTTATCAAAGCCAGTTATAGCAATCGCTGTTGGTTTTTCACATTTAATCTCGATTCCTTTTGGAATATCGTAGACGATATCATGGCTAAAGCCTAATTGCAAAGTCAATTTACTTCCTGCAACAGAAGCACGATATCCAACGCCAACCAAATTAACGTTTAAAGTAAACCCTTTATCTAAACCCTTTACGATATTTGATAAATTTCGTTGAGTTGTACCCCATAGTGAGCGCCCTCGTTGCGTCATTTCCTTAGGAGTAATCAAAAAACCTTTTTCAGTTGTTTGAAAATTTATACATTCCGGAACTTCATAATCTTTAGATCCAGTTTTTCCCTTCAAACTGATCAGATTACCTTCTTGAGCCATTGTGACCCCAGCGGGAAGTACTACTTCGTGTTTACCAACGCGCGACATGACTGATTCCTCTTAAAATACTCGACATAAAACTTCGCCACCAACAGTTAGTTCGCGAGCTTTAGCATCAGAGACAATACCTTTATTTGTTGACAAAATTGAAATACCAAGACCATTAGCAACTTTAACAAGCTTTGCAATAGGTGAATAAACACGGCGGCCCGGCTTGGATATACGATCAATTGACCTTATTACTGGTTGATTTTCGTGATATTTTAATTCAATTTTTAATTCTTTATGCCCACTCTTCGCACTCTCAATTTGATAGTGCCGAATGTACCCTTCTTCTTGAAGCACTTTTACAAGGCCTTCTTTTTCAATTGAGTAGGGACACACAACCGATTGTTTACAAGCTCTTTGCCCGTTACGAATGCGTGTTAATAAATCTGCAATAGGATCTGTCATTGTCATATTTTTTTACCAACTTGATTTAGTTAAACCAGGGATCATTCCTTGGTTGCCCAGCTCTCGTAAAGCAATACGAGATATATGAAATTTACGATAATAGCCCCTTGAACGACCAGATATTTCACAGCGATTTCTAACACGTATAAATGAAGAATTTCTTGGACGCTCAGAAAGCTTCATTGTCGCGCGAATTCTTTCCTCTAATGGAAGATTTTTATTATAAATAATCGCTTTTAATGCCGCACGCCCTGCTCTTTGATTTTCAACCAAAACAGTGCGATTTTTATTTTTTTCTATAGAACTAGTCTTTGCCATTCTCTTATCCTTGAATTGGGAAGTTAAGCGCCTTCAACAAAACCAACGCATCTCCGTCATTTCTTGCTGTTGAGCAAATCGTAATATCCATCCCACGAACTTTATCTACTTTGTCATAATTAATTTCAGGAAAAACAAGCTGCTCTTTAAGACCTAAAGAATAGTTACCTTTTCCATCAAAACTCTTTTTTGACAACCCTCTGAAGTCACGCACACGGGGCAAAGCAATATTTACCAAGCGATCAATGAATTCGTACATACGGTCCTTACGAAGAGTAACCTTTACACCAATATTCATTCCTTCACGCAACTTAAAACTCGCTATAGAATTTTTTGCTTTTGTGATAACAGGCTTCTGACCTGCAATAAGCATCAAGTCATCATAAGCAGCTTGAATCTTTTTGCTATCCTGCGTTGCTTCCGAAACGCACATGTTGATCACAACTTTTTCAAGCTTCGGAACTTGCATCACGTTCTTATAACCAAGCTCAGATTTAATCGCTTGTTTGATTTTTGTTTCATATAATTTTTTAGTTGCACTCATGATTAAACTTTCAAAATTGCATTACCAGTTTTTTTGAAATAGCGTTCGTTTTTGCCGTCGGCATTAACACGAACTCCAACTTTTTCAATTTTATCTGATTGCGGATTAACAATAGCAACATTGGACACATGAATTGGATGAATTTTTTCAATTTGTCCACCCTGAGGATTAGTTGCTGACGGTTTCACATTACGAATAACCTTATTAACTCCATCAACAATCAATTTTTCATCCTTAAGTAAAACTTTTTGCACAATGCCACGTTGACCTTTATTACGGCCCGTTACCACCTCGATCAGGTCACCTTTTTTTACTTTAAATCGAACTTGAGTCATTATAATACCTCTGGAGCAAGAGAAATAATCTTCATATAGCCAGCAGATCGTAATTCACGAGTTACCGGACCAAATATACGACTACCTATTGGCTCACCTTGCTTATTAATCAATACTGCAGCGTTTTTGTCAAAAGAAATTGTAGAACCATCAACACGACGAACAGGTTGTTTAGTTCTTACTATTACCGCTCTAAAAATTTCACCTTTTTTAGCTTTGCCTCTTGGCACAGCATCTTTTACTGTAACGACAATAACGTCACCTACAGATGCATACCTTCTTTTTGAGCCACCTAATACTTTAATACAAAGGACTTCTTTTGCTCCTGAATTATCAGCTACTTCTAGTCTACTTTCCGACTGAATCATACATCACCCTACTTCGCTACTTTTTCTTGAGCAACCCAAGTTTTCGTTTTTGAAATTGGACTTGACTCAACAATATGAACAACATCACCAACATTAAATGCATTATTCTCATCATGAGCAGCATACTTTTTGTGACTTTTCACGTACTTACGGTAAACAGGATGCATAACATCTCTCTCAACCTTAACAATAACTGTTTTCGCAGCTTTATTGCTAACCACTATACCCTGTAATACACGACGCGGCATATCTTAACTCTCTCTTTATACTGACTTTAATTGTGTCAGTTTAGTTTTTACACGAGCATAATCTCGACGACATTCACGCAGACGAGATGTTTTCTCCAATTTTCCTTCGGCCTTTTGCATACGCAAGTTAAACAACTCTTTTTTAATGGAAGCTAAAGATTCCACCAGAACCTTCGGAGCTTTTTCTTTTAATTCAACAAACTTCATAGCAATCACCGCAATTAATATAGGTTTAAACCAAACGTTTTACAAATTTTGTTTCTACTGGTAATTTTTCTGCTGCCAATTTAAAGGCAACTTCAGCAATTTCCTCAGAAACCCCATCCAACTCGAACATAATTTTCCCAGGCTTAACTCTACATGCCCAGTACTCCACCGAACCCTTACCACTTCCCATACGGACTTCAGCTGGTTTTTTTGACACAGGCACATCTGGAAAAACACGAATCCATACTTTTCCAACACGGCGCATATGACGTGTAATTGCTCGTCTGGCTGACTCAATTTGCCTTGCTGTAATACGTGCAGGCTCTAAAGCTTTCAAACCAAAAGCACCATAGCTTACCGAAAAACCAGCTTTGGCAACTCCATGAATCTTTCCTTTAAAGGCTTTACGAAATTTTGTTTTCTTTGGAGATAACATAACTTAATTCCTTATACTGCTGCAGCACGCTTATCATGGATCATAGGGTCATGCTCTTTAATTTCACCCTTATAAATCCAAATTTTTATACCAATAGCTCCGTAAGTTGTCTTAGCGGTAGCCGTACCGTAATCTATATCTGAACGCAGTGTATGCAATGGCACGCGACCTTCACGATACCACTCCATACGTGCAATTTCAGCACCAGATAGACGACCTGAAGAATTAACTCGAATTCCAAGCGCTCCCATGCGCATTGCTGTCTGCATAGCCCTCTTCATTGCTCTTCTGAATGATACACGACGCTCAATTTGCTGCGCTATACCCTCAGCAACTAATTTAGCATCCAACTCTGGCTTTCTAACTTCTACTATGTTGATAGCCGCCTCAGCATTTGCAAGCGTTCCTATCGTCTTTTTTAATTTTTCAATATCCGCGCCCTTTTTACCGATTAAAACACCAGGGCGAGCAGCATGTATTGAAACCCGAGCTTTTTTAGAAGGCCTCTCAATTACAACACGTGAAATCCCTGCTTGGACAAAATTTTTCTCCACATACTCGCGAATTGCAAAATCTTGATGAAGAAAACTCGCGTATTCTTTGTCACTAAACCAACGAGAATCCCAGGTTTTATTAATTCCAATGCGAAACCCAATAGGGTTAACTTTTTGACCCATACTAATTACCTTCTTCTACAGATTTTTCAGTCACGACAATGCGCAAATGACTAAAAAGCTTTTTAACAATCCCGTTCTTTGAGCGACCACGCGCTTGGAAGCGACGCATGCACAAAGCCTTACCAACAAATGCTTGATCAACATATAAATTATCTACATCAAGACCATGATTAGTCTCAGCATTTGCAACAGCTGAGCGAAGAGCTTTTAGCACGTCACTCGCTACTCTTTTTTGAGAAAAACGAAGTGCATTCATTGCTTTATCAACCTTTACGCCACGTATGGACTGGGCCACTAAATTTAATTTTTGTGGGCTTACCCTAATATTACGCAACTCCACCTGTGCTGATTTTTCACCTATTTGCATATCCTAGCCTATTTCTTAGCTTTCTTATCTGCGCCGTGACCATAGTAATTTCTTGTTGGCGAAAATTCACCAAGCTTATGCCCCACCATATTTTCAGACACTAACACTGGAATGAACTTTTGCCCATTATAAACACCAAACGTAATCCCTACAAATTGAGGAATAATAGTTGAGCGACGAGCCCATGTCTTAATAACATCCTTACGACCCGAAGCTTTTACGGCTTCCACCTTCTTTAAAAGATACCCATCAAAAAAAGGGCCTTTCCAAACTGACCTTGGCACAAATTCCTCCGTTACGCTTTACGACGACGTACAATCATTTTTGTTGTACGCTTATTAGTACGAGTCTTCTTACCTTTTGTTTTTATACCCCAAGGCGTCACAGGATGACGACCACCCGAAGTACGACCTTCACCACCACCATGAGGGTGATCAATTGGGTTCATCGCAACACCACGAACTACAGGTCGGCGACCTAACCAACGCATACGACCAGCTTTACCGTAAGAACGATTTGAGTGATCTTGATTGGACATAGCGCCAATTGATGCAAAACATTCGCCATTCACAAGACGAACCTCACTAGAAGACAATTTCATAATTACATTGTGACCATCACGCCCCATAATTTGAGCATAGCTACCAGCAGATCTTGCCAATTGACCACCTTTACCAACTTTAAGCTCAATATTATGCACAACTGAACCAATTGGAATATTTTTCAAACGCATCGAATTACCCGGCTTAACGTCAACCTTATCACCAGAAACAACTTGATCACCAGCTTTTAAACGCTGAGGAGCCAATATATAACGTTGCTCACCATCACTATACTTTATTAAAGCAATGAACCCAGTACGATTAGGATCATACTCAACACGCTCAACCGTTGCAACCAATTCGTGCTTATCACGACGAAAATCAACTATACGATAACTTTTTTTATGCCCACCACCACGATTCCATGACGTAATACGACCATAATTGTTGTGCCCACTCTTAGAAGACTTGCCAACTGTAAGCTTCTTTAACGGGTTACCCTTCCACAATTCTGAACGATCAATGTTTGTAAGTTGACGTTGCGATTGAGTTGTTGGTTTATATTTTTTTAAAGCCATCTTATGCCCCCACACCAACTGCTATTGAATCACCAGATTTTAAGCGAACAATTGCTTTTTTTGTATCTTGTCGCTGCCCTCGGCGGCCCTTAAAAATTTTATTTTTACCAAACTTATTCATTGTATTCACAGAAACTACGCTCACATTAAACATAGCTTCAACAGCTGTCTTGATATCTGTTTTTGTTGCCTCTGGAAGCACTTCAAACGTATATTGATTCGCCTGCAATCCCATTTGAGACTTTTCAGTCACCAAAGGACGCTTAATCACATTATATAGACGCAATGCTATTTGTTTTTCGTTACTCATTTCAAACGCTCCTCTAAAGCTTTAGCTGCATCTGATGTAATAATAATTTTTTCCTTACGAACAATATCGTAAACATTTGCACCAATCTGAGGCAATACATCCAAACCAATGATGTTACTAATTGAACAAGCAAAATTTACATCCACTGAATCATTAGCAACAAACAGCATAGAGCTAGAGTGAAATGCCGCTGCAATTTGCTTATTAACTTTTGGCTCAGCTGCCATCAGGCTATCAATAATGATCAAATTCCCGGCTTGTGCTTTTGCTGAAAGAGCCATTCGTAGTCCTAATTTTCGAACTTTTTTTGGCAAATCATACTCATGAGAACGCACAACTGGACCAAATATAATTCCACCTTTTCTAAACTGCGCCCCACGTCTTGCACCATGCCTTGCATTACCTGTGCCTTTTTGCTTGTAAATCTTTCTAGTAGACCCACTTACTTCACTTCGAACTTTCGTTTTATGGTTTCCTGAGCGACGCTTAGCTAACTGCCATGCAACAACTCGAGCCAAGATATCTTCACGTGGCGCTAATCCATAAATTTGATCATCCAATTCAATATCACCAACTGCTTTGGCATTTTGATTGACAACTTTTAATTTCATGACAACAACCTATCTTGCAACTTTAATTGCATCGCGCACATACACGATACCATTCTTAGGCCCCGGAACACTTCCACGGATGTAAACAAGCCCACGATCTGCATCAACATCTTCGACGAGCAGATTTAAGGTTGTAACACGATCCACACCCATATGTCCAGCCATTTTCTTATTCTTAAACACTTTTCCTGGGTCTTGACGATTACCTGTTGAACCATGAGAACGGTGACTAACTGACACACCATGAGAAGCTGGCAAACCACCAAATCCATGACGCTTCATTCCGCCCGCAAAACCTTTACCAACAGTTATTCCAGCTATATCGACTAATTGACCTTTTGAGAAATGATCAACACCAAGCTTAGCACCAGCATCGAGCATATTCGAGTCACTTACTCTAAACTCGCGTAAATAGCGCATTGGTTCCATTTGCTTTTTCTCAAAAAAAACACGCATTGACTTAGAAAGCTTATTTGCAGCAATAGAATCCGTACCTAATTGTACTGCATTATAACCATCTTTTTCCGTGGTTTTTTGAGAAACTACCACACAAGGTTTTACCTGGACAACAGTTACTGCTACTTGAGCACCTTGTTCATTAAATAACTGGGTCATACCCAACTTACGTCCGATTAATCCACTACGCATAGGACCCGCCACCTTATAACTTAATTTCTACATCCACACCGGACGCCAGATCAAGCTTCATCAATGCATCAACTGTTTGAGGCATCCAATCTACTATATCAATAACGCGCTTGTGTGTACGAATTTCAAACTGTTCACGCGATTTTTTATCAATGTGCGGAGAACGGTTTACCGTAAATTTTTGAATATGAGTTGGCATAGGTATAGGTCCGCGAACATTTGCGCCTGTACGCTTTGCCGTATTCACAATTTCCTTCACAGACTGATCTAACAAACGATGATCATATGCCTGCAAACGAATTCTTATGCTTTGATTCTCCATAAAACTCGACCTTTATTCCATCCCGTCTTTATTTTTCAATTTTAGCAACGACACCAGCGCCGACAGTACGTCCACCTTCACGAATCGCAAAGCGTAAACCCTCATCCATCGCAATTGGTGCAATCAACTCAACCTTCACGTTCACATTATCTCCAGGCATTACCATTTCTGTGCCT
>CANKYV010000029.1 GCA_947487955.1 Alphaproteobacteria bacterium | reverse complement strand
TGTGCGTACCTTCTGTTGAGGGATTTATTGGCTGTCCGCTAAACAGTCCCCCACTGGGTCGCTGGGTTTCCAGATTCCTAAAGCTTGATGACAACATCTACTAGCGTTGTAGAACTTCTTCGATTGCTTCTCTTGCTTTCTTCCTCTGCTCCCGCTGAGCATTAATACGGTACCACTAAAGCGAGATAGTGGTGGATTCTTAGCTGTGTTTCCTTTCTGTTTTTGTTCACCCATTTCATGGTTCCCCGGACGGCGACGCTTACCGCGTCTTGCCAGGGATGACACACTGTTTTACTTCAAGTCGACTTGGCGATTCTTCAATCTTCAGGAGAGCTCTTTTCCCTCGATCTAAAAATCTGAAATCAGGATCTCATGAAATGTAATTTTTGGCAAAAAATATTTTAGCCCATACCTCAATGCCTCTTTGTGTGGGGGTTACAAGCTTGGGCTACTTTTTTTGTTTGATGGAAATTTATATCAAGAAAGAATTTTCTAAAGTTGTTACTGTAAGATACGATGCTCAAAGGAGGGCATAGATGCCTAAATTTAAAGATTTAAAAATAGCAATCGCCATTAAGCTTATTATTCTTGCTCTTGTGATTTGGTATGTACGCAAGCACCATTTACATTTAAGCTTTAATCAAATCGTGCAACACATAGCAAAATAGATATTATGTTCGAATCCTTAACTGCTATTCAACTTGCTAGGCTGCAATTCGGCATTACGGCTATGTATCATTTTTTGTTTGTACCGCTGACTTTGGGGTTGAGTCTTATTCTGGCCATCATGGAAAGTGTTTATGTGATGACGCAAAAGCCGATATGGAAGCAAATGACTCAGTTCTGGGGGCTACTGTTTGGTATTAATTTTGCTATGGGTGTTGCAACCGGTATTACTTTGGAATTTCAATTTGGCACAAACTGGGCCTATTACAGCCATTATGTGGGGGATATTTTTGGATCTTTACTTGCCATTGAAGGGTTAATGGCTTTCTTTTTAGAGGCAACTTTAATTGGGTTATTTTTCTTTGGATGGAAAAAACTTTCAAAGCAGGCACACTTGTTAGTGACTTGGGGATTGGCTATTGCAACAAATTTTTCTGCTCTTTGGATTCTTATTGCCAATGCATGGATGCAGTATCCTGTTGGTTCAACGTTTAATGTTGATACACTGCGCATGGAGCTTACAGATTTTTATGAAGTATTTTTTAACCCTGTTGCGCAATCAAAGTTTGTGCACACGGTGAGTGCTGGGTATGTGACTGGTGCAGTATTTGTGATGGCAGTGAGTTCCTGGTATTTGCTGAAAAAACGTCATGTTGAATTTGCTAAACGTTCAATGACAGTTGCTGTAAGTTTTGGATTAGCTTCAGCTTTGAGTGTTATCGTATTGGGCGATGAAAGTGGATATACAGCTAGCCAAAACCAGAAAATGAAATTAGCTGCAATGGAAGCCATGTGGCATACAGAAAAGGCGCCGGCTGATCTTTTATTGTTTGCTATTCCTGATCAAGAAAAACGTGAAAATCGTTTTGAAGTCAAAATACCCTATTTGCTGGGAATTATTGCAACACGTTCTTTTTCTATGGAGATTCCTGGTATTACAGAACTTGAAGCTTTAGCTGTTTCACGTATCAAAAATGGGCAAAAAGCTTATCTGGCACTCCAAGAGCTTCGCAAAAATAGAAAAGATCATGCTGCTTTTGAACAATTTGAAAAACATAAAAATGATCTCGGCTATGGCTTATTACTTAAGAAATATACTTCTGACTTACACCATGTAGATGAGGTGACTATCAAAAAAGCTGCTCACGATACGGTTCCTAATGTCATACCATTGTTTATATTATTTCGAGTGATGGTTGCGTGTGGTTTTATTTTACTGGCTTATTTCCTTGTTGGTTTTTGGTGCTCTGTAAAGCGCAGATTCACGCAGAAACGATGGTATTTGCGCAGTAGTATTATTATTTTGCCGATGCCGTGGATTGCCATTATGAGTGGGTGGATGGTGTCAGAATATGGTCGTCAACCTTGGGCTATTGAAGGAGTGCTTCCAACATTTATGGCTGCGTCAAACCTTGATAAATCGTCGCTTCTTATTTCTTTGTCCGTATTTGTGATTTTTTATTCAATCCTTCTTGTGTTTGACCTTGTGCTTTTAAAGAAATACATAAAAGTTGGCCCTGATATTTTTTTAGAGAAGGAAGTGTAATTCATGCCTTCACTTGAAATACTGCAAATTACATGGTGGGTTTTATTGGGAGTATTGCTGATAGGATTTGCGTTAACAGATGGGTTTGATTTAGGGGTTGCAAGTTTATTAACGACTTTGGCTAAAACTGATGACGAACGACGCCTGATGATTAACACAATCGCGCCTGTTTGGGAAAGTAATCAAGTGTGGCTTATTCTTGGGGCAGGGGCCATTTTTGCTGCTTGGCCTGTTGTTTATGCTGTTGCTTTTTCTACGATGTATTTTGCAATGTTGTTGGTGCTTGTGTGCTTAATTATACGTCCGGTAGGGCTTAAATTTCGCAGTAAAATGCCAAGTCAAAATTGGCGTAATTGCTGGGATTGGGCTCTTTGTGTTACTAGCATTATCCCATCATTACTTTTTGGTGTGGCTGTTGGCAATGCTATTTTAGGGCTTCCTTTTATGTTTGATGATCATTTAATGCTGCAAACCAAAGGAGTATTTTTTGAACTGTTCAATCCTTTTGCTTTGCTTACAGGTTTTATTTCTTTAATGATGCTGTTAGCGCATGGAGCAGCCTATCTGCGATTAAAAATTGATCATCCTATTGCTCAAAAAGCGCATGGTGTTCAAAAAGCTTTTTCATTTTTAGCATTGGTTTGCTTTATAAGTGCAGGGCTGGTTTTGAATAATACTTGCTTTGGTTTCACGCTTGAGTCAGCATCTGGCTCACAAAATATTTTGGCAAAAATTGTTGGTGTGCAGCTTATAGATGAAAGTGGTGAATTGACGCAGCGATTTTTTAAGAGCAGTGCGCAAATTGCAGCTATGATGGCATTTTTTGGATTTTTACTTTCCATGGTTTCAGGTAAACGAAAGGCAATTGTTGGATTTCTTAGTACTTCACTTAGTATTATTGGAGTTATTGCAACAGCAGGTTTAGCAACATTTCCTTTTATTTTGCCTTCAACACTTGCTCCAAACCATAGCTTAACTGTATGGGATGCATCTTCATCAAGATTGACCTTGTTTATTATGCTAATAGCTGTAGGTGTGTTTTTGCCATTTGTTCTTGGCTATGTTACATGGACATACAGGGTGTTTAGAAAACGACTTACTTTAAAAGATTTATCAGACCCGCAAATGTATTAGAGGAATTATGTGGTATTTTAGTTGGATACTTGGATTAGGACTGGCTTGTACGTTCAGCATTTTAAATGCTATGTGGCTTGAAATGGATCATAAAGAGTGAATTCAAAATTTTTAACAATTAAAAAACTTAGTGTTTATTTATGGCCGAAGCACATGCTTAGGGCCAAAATGTATCTTATTAGTGCGTTCTCATTTTTATTGATTGGTCGTGTATTTGTATTGTGTGGACCTGTTGCTTTTAAGTATTTGGTTGATCACCTGGAAAAAAATCCTGCTATCTTTCCTGTTGGTATTTTGATTTGTTTTGTGGCTGTACGTATATTGGCGCAAACGTTTAATGAACTGCGTGATTACACATTCAGTATTGTGACTCAACGGGTTTTTCGTGAGATCTCCGTTACTACATTTGAGCATTTGCATTCGTTAAGCTTAAAATTTCATTTGAATCGACAAACGGGAAGCCTTAGCCGCATTGTTGAACGCGCTACAAAATCTCTTGAAATGATTAGTCAGTTTTTAATGATGACGATTTTTCCAAGCATAATAGAAACAATCTTTTTATCAGCTTTATTATGGATTTGGTACAGCCCATGGTGCAGCATGATTATGATTTTAACCATGGTCACCTATGTAGTATTTACAATTAATGTCTCAGCTAGGCGTTTGAAAATTGTTAAACAAATGAACGCTTATGATAACGAGGCGCAAACTAGAGCAATTGATAGTTTGCTTAATTTTGAAACCGTAAAATATTTTGGCAATGAAGATTTTGAGGTTAAACGCTACGATGAAGTGCAGGCAGTCTATGAGAAGACATCGAGAAAACTAAAAGGGTCTCTTAATTTCTTAAACGCAGGTCAAGCAATTATATTTTCTATTGGCCTTGGTGGAATGCTTGCATTTGCTACCAATAAAGCTGCTTCAGGCGGGATTACTCCAGGTGATATCGCTGCATTATTCGCTTTTTCTTTGCAGCTTGTTATGCCGTTATTTAATTTAGGTTTTGCCTATAGAGAAATTAAACAGGGCATAGTTAATCTTGAAGAAATGTTTGCACTGCTGAGCCAGGAATCGGATATAAAAGATGTAGAAAATGCTAAATCCCTTGTGTATGCCGGAGGGAAGGTTAGCTTTGAAAACGTATCGTTTTCATATAATGCAGCTCGTCAAATCCTTAAAAATATAAGTTTTGAAATTCAACCAGGTGAAATGGTTGCTTTTGTTGGTGCAACAGGGGCTGGTAAATCAACAATATCGAGACTTTTGTTTCGATTTTATGATCCTAATCAAGGAAGAATTTTAATAGATGGTCAGGATTTAAGATTCGTTACACAAGCAAGTTTACGTAACATTTTAGGAATGGTGCCTCAAGATACCGTTTTGTTCAATGATACCTTGGGCTATAACATTGCTTATGGTGCGCCAGACGCATCTGTTGAAGAAATTCAACTTGCTGCAGAAAATGCAGAATTAAATAATTTTATTCGTGTTCTTCCAGATGGCCTTAATACTAGGGTTGGTGAGCGTGGCCTGAAGCTTTCAGGTGGTGAAAAACAACGAGTTGCAATAGCTCGAATGCTTTTGAAAAAACCTAGAATTTTTATCTTTGATGAAGCAACTTCAGCCTTGGATAGTCTTACGGAAAAACGTATTCAAGAAAGTTTAAAAAGAATTTCTAAAAATCAAACAACCATTGTTATTGCTCATAGACTAAGCACTACAATTGATGCTGATAAAATATTTGTATTGGATGAGGGAACCATAGCGGAATGTGGTGCACATTTTGATTTAATGCAAAAGAATGGCTTATACGCTAAGTTGTGGAATCAGCAGGTCAATGAAGGATTGATAGAAATTGATGCCTAAAATAATAATTATGGGTCTACCACTTGAATTCTTTTTAAAAAACTAGCTAAAATTTTAATAGATACTTTTTGAACGATAAGTTTTGCAACAACATCACGACCATCATCAATATGTTCAGAAAGTTCGAAATTTTGCGATTCTCAGCCTTGAAGAAGAGTACAAATTAGCTAAAGACTGGCGTGAAAAGCAAGACCATAAAGCCATGGAAAAATTGGCCCAAGCACATTTGAAGCTAGTTGCTAAAGTTGCAGCAGGGTATAGAGGTTATGGCTTACCAATCAGTGATCTGATTGCTGAGGGTAACATTGGCATGATGCAGGCCATGAAGCACTATGAGCCTGATCGTGGTTTTCGTTTTTCAACCTATGCTATGTGGTGGATCAAGGCAAGTATGCAGGATTATATTTTGCATACTTGGTCTTTGGTGAAAATTGGAACAACAGCTGCGCAAAAAAAATTATTTTTTTCTTTAAAAAAAACCAAGCGCGCTCTTCTGCAAGAAGCTCAGGAACGTGAAGGAAAGCAGCAAAGCGATCAGCTAACTCCTGAACTTGTGCAAAAAATTGCACTTAAACTTAATGTGTCTGAAGATGAAGTTTGGTCAATGGATCAACGCACATCAAGCCATGATTCTTCTTTGAATGTTCCGATTAGGGATACTGAAAGTACAACAGAGTGGATGGATTGGCTCGCAGATGAAAGTGACAATCAAGAAATTCAGATTGTTCAAAAAGATGAACTAGATAAACGCAGCAAAGCTTTGCGAGATGCAATGGATGCTCTTAATGAAAGAGAACAGAAAATTATTATAGGAAGACGCCTTGAGGAGCCCCCCAAAACTCTTGAAGAACTAAGTCAATTATTAGCAATTTCTAGAGAAAGAGTAAGACAGCTTGAAGTTTCTGCTTTTGAAAAGCTTAAAAGAGCATTGAAGCATTCGGCTTTTCGTTCTTTTTCTTAGTAATACATAGACATAGAACGCTGTAGCTATATAAGATTTTTTATTAAACTGAATGTGTAAGAAAGGTTTTTTATGAAGAGCTCTCTCGCTGACAATAGTCATGAGAATTATGTTGATACAGTTGGCTGGTTGTTATCTATCATTGTGCCAATAATTACATATTTTGTGTTTTTGGCCAATGAAGTAGCTCTTGAAGTAGTAATTTTTTCTTCTATTTTATCATCTGCCATAGTGATGTGGATGTTCAAGCTTATCCCTGAGTACTTACCTGGTGTCCTTGTTATTATTGCTTGCGCTTCTCTGGGGCTTGCTCCTACTAACGTTATTCTGTCAGGATTTGCTTCCGAAACCTTCATTATGGTTTTTAGTGTACTAGCTATAACGGTTTTGATTGCAAGGTCTGGCTTAATTTCTCGCCTTATTTTAACGCTATTGAAATTTTTTCCTAAAAAGAAGGACCATTTTGATTCTGTATTTTTTATAAGTTTTGCATTCTTGACCCCTTTTATTCCTTCAATTATCAGTAGAACGCACTTGGTGGGCAAATCAATTGTTGATTTTACTAATATGTTTGGATTGAAAAAACAGGGGGATCAAATAACTAAGATGGCAGTGAGTGCTTTCTTTGGCACTTCTTTATTTAGTAATATTTTCTTAAGTGCGTCATTAATGAATTTCATTATTCTTGCCTTGCTTCCATTGCAAGAACAATTACAATTTCAGTTGCGTGGGTGGTTAGAGGCTTCGCTTGTTGCTTTTGTTGTGATGCTTATAAGCTATTTTTTATTGTATCGTATTTTTTTTAGAAGTGATGAATCAATTCAGATTCCTAAAAAAATAATTGATAAGCAACTTGATGCTTTAGGGCCAATTTCAAAGGATGAATGGATTTCATTGGCAGTAATTGCTGTGCTTATTACCGGCATGCTTACCTTTTCTTATCATGAAATATCACCTACCTGGATTGCATTTGGGCTTACTTACATATTATTAGCGCTTAATGTTCTTAGTAGAGAGGAAATTTTGTCAAAGGTAGACTGGCTCTTTTTATTGTTAATGGCTACTTTCATAGGAATTTCTTCAATAATAACTTATTTTAATATATCAGGATCTGTCTCGGAAAAGCTCAGAGCCTTTACAAATATATTTGAGAATTCTCCTGAAATTCTTTTTACGTTTTTTGTTGTTTTGACAATAGTTATTCGCTTTTTTTTACCCATTGGAGCAACCATTGCTATGTTGGTTCCTTTGTTTATTACTTTGTCTGGATTATATGGTATTACAGCTTGGACTGCTTGTTTTGCATGCCTAATGGTTACTGATATGTGGTTTTTTAAATATCAATGCATTTTTTATTCGCCTATGATCAGTGCCTTTGAAGGAGCAGGAATTTCATTTGATGAGAAAAAATTTCTAACATTTAATGCAATTGCAAATATTGTGCGAATATTAGCTATTTTTGCTTCTTTCTATTATTGGCGCTGGCTTGGTTTGTAGGGAATTGTATATGAAAAAACTGAAAATAGTACCGTTTATCGTAACAACAATAGTTTTTGCAATGATTGTATTTTTGCAAATGCAGCGAAAAACTATACTAGTACTTCATAGTTATTCTCCTGATTATTCTTGGGTAAGAGATGTAAATGAAGGAATTAAGCGTATTCTTCAGGGTAAAAGTTTTATTAATGTGCGATGGCACTACATGAATACAAAAAATCATCCTGATTTGTTATACAAAAAGAAAGCAGGTGCTACAGCAAAAAAGGTGATTGATTTTGTTGGTCCTGATGTATTGCTTGCTGTTGATGATGATGCTCAAGAATTTGCTGCGCAATTTTATAAAAATAGCCCTGATCTGTACATAGTGCATGCAGGTATCAACGCGCTTCCCGAAAGATATGGTTATGGCAAAGCCAAGAATGTAGTGGGAATTTTAGAACGTGTCCCGATAAAAGGTATAAAAGATGTTATTTCTATTCTTGCTGCAGAAATGGGCATAAATAGAGTTCCCCGCGTTTCTCACGTTGCTGATAATTCTACAGTAGTACAATTTGATGATTATAATATGCGTACTTCAAAGGACTGGGAACCCTTAATGTTTGGGCCTTCTTTTCTTGTCGAAACTTTTGATGACTGGAAAAAAGTTATCCTTGAAGCAGATAAGCATATGGATTTCATGCTGATTAGTAATTACCGGAAAATTGCCTTATCAAAAAATGCTGGTAAGTTTGTTCCCTATAAAGAAGCAATGCAGTGGGCTTTTGAGCATTCTCCAGTGCCTATTATTGGTATTAATGGTTTTGTTTGTGAAGATGGAGCAGCTATATCAATCGCTACCTCTCCTTTTGAGCAAGGAGAGGTAGCAATGCAGATGGCTATTGATTTGGTTTCAGGAAAGAAAAAGATTGAAGAAATACAAACAACTCAAACTAGCCAATACATTATCGTTATGAATGAAGCTCGGCTTAATAAATCTAAAATGCATTTACCAAGTACATACAAGGCTTTTGCGAAAGCTATTAATCGATATACTGTGGAAAGTAAGTGATATAGGTAATAGCAAGTGCGCAGATTTTATAGTGAGTGCATACTTATGTATCTTTCTTACACGCTAAGATGCGCTTGATGTTTCAAAATTGGTTTCAGCAGGATAGTTTTTGTTTAGGCTTTGCGGTTTATTAGATGTTGCCGAGAAAGAAAATACGGAGACAAGGTAAATTCCTATAAATACGATCAAGAGAGCGGTTATCCCTATAAAACCAAAGTACTCTCCTACCAATGTGCAGCCATAGGCTGTTGTTAGTGTCATTACAATGCGTGATAAAGCATAAGCAAGAGATGCTTGGGTATAACGGCCAATAGCAGGAAATGCACGAATGAAAAGTGCGTGAGCAGGGCAAGCTCCTTCACCTAAAATAAGTAGAAGACACTGAATCAAAAAAATATGATAAGGGGTGCTTGCTGATCCTAATAGAAAGGGCAGGAAGAAGGAAAATACTAGAAAGAGAGAGCCACGAATTTTTAAAATTTTCATCGGGTAGTAATGAAGCCCTAATCGTCCATATGCTAAGATGGCTAAGGATTCTATAAAAGAGACGCCTAAATTATGTGAGATGACTTCTGAAGTGGTGTAGCCATAAGTATTGCGCAAAATCGCTGCAATATAGATAAAACTTAGATAAAAGTAAAAAGGCCTAAGGCATTCAACACCTAAATAGCATAAAAAGTTACGCTTAGTTTTGTGGGAAGGCAATAAATCTTTTAAGGTTTTATTTTTAGTATTACCGCTAAGATATTCATGACTAAATTCAGGTGTTTCTCGCAATTGTGACCGAGCGACGGATCCAATAACCGCAATAGCAGATCCAAAATAAAAAGCAGTACGCCAGCCATTTTCAGCATTAATGAACATAAAAAATGCACCAATGGCTAGAGCAAAGGTGCTGCCAAGGTTTGTGAAAAAGGCAACAAGAGTTGTGATAAAATACGTTTTTGGGGGAGACGTTGTTTCCGTTACATAGGTCATTGCACCAACAAATTCACCAATAGAAGAAAATCCTTGGAGCATTCGACAAAAGATCATGATAATTGGTGCTGTAATACCGATGGCTTGATAAGGGGGAAGGGAAGCAATTGTGAATGAGCAAAAAGCCATGATAGACGTTGTCATAATGATAGTGGATTTTCGTCCGAAGAGGTCACCTAAATACCCAAAAAATAAAGCTCCGATTGGACGAAGAATGTAGGTCGATGAAAAAGTAAAAGCTGCAATGAGAGACGCTGTATAAGGATCTGTTTTGGGAAAGAAAATCTCATTTAAGACAACAGCCATGTGGACATAAAGGTAAAGGTCGAAATATTCTAAAAACGCACCAATTTGAATAAGCGTTAAAGACTTTGTGTCAGCAAAATTTCTTTTACTTGCTTTCTTGAATAAGGGGTCTTTTTGAGAAAGACCACTATGTTTATGTAGCTTGTGTTTTTTCATTAACAAGAAACATCACATTATGGATACCACTTCTTATTACTCCTTTTTGGATAATTTTTAAACTGAAAAGTAATTTTCCTAAAAAATGAAACTGAACTCCATACCTAAAGTGTATAAATCCAATAACAATTAATAAATCATTAAGCTATTTAGAGCAAAATAAATCTTGTATTGCTAATTTTTTTGCATGTCTTAAGGTGCAAGAATTTAGATAAAAGTTTTATGTACTGTGATAAATAGCAAAAAATCATGAACAAGATTATCAAAAAATTTCGTGATATTTCTCAAGAATATGATGCTTTTATATTTGATTTATGGGGAGTCCTTTACGAAGGGGGGCCTATTTTCAAAGATGCTTTGGAAGTTTTAAGGAAACTGCATCTTTTAAATAAGCCAGTGATTCTAATATCAAATTCGCCATTTTTGAATAAAGATTGTGAGAAAAATTTGGAAGAATGCGGCTTATCTAAAAATTTATACAAAGCTGTGTTAACAGCTGGTGAGCTTTGCATGCAGTATATTCAAGCTAGTTTTGGAACAGCTCAAAGATTTTATGTGATTGATAAAAATTACTGGGATGCTTGGAAAAAATTTAATCCATTACACCATTCAACAACAAGTATTGAAGAAGCTGACGCTATTTTATGCTTGGCGGTTCCAATCAGTATAGAATTACCTGAAAAAATTGCTGAGCATTTTGATAAAGTGTTCGAGCATGCAATTAAGCGTAATCTTAAGTTGATTTGTGCAAATCCTGATTTATTTGCATTTTGTTCTGAAAAAATGCGTTTGCGTCCTGGATTATTATCGCTTCGATATCAGCAATTGGGTGGTGAAGTTCTTAGTTTTGGTAAGCCTTTTCCAGAAATATTTCAGCAAGGATTAAAAATACTAGAATATCCGAAACGGGTCCTGATGACCGGAGATACGGAATACACAGATATTCAAGGGGCATCAAGGCACAATATAGATACAATGTTGATCACAGGTTTGTATGAAGAAGATTCTATTAAAAGCCAGGCAACTTACTTATCTAGAATAGTAAAATGGTAAAAAAACAGTAGTCAGGGTGAAAATTTATGGATTTGTTAGCACCAAATTAACCATATGTGTTTAATACTGATATTTGAAATAAAAAAAATATAAAATTTAGATAATTTTTTGATGAGTGAGATGATTAAAAATTTTTTTACTTACTTGACAGATAGGTTCTTTAGGCGCAGAAAACTTAAATTTGACATTTTAAGTAGCTTTTTTATTTTGCAAGTTATTACGGCTTGCTCAATTATTTCATATACATACATTAATGGCTCTCGTACGATTTTAGATTTTTCCAATAGATTAATGGAAAATATTAGTGATTCGTCCATATCTAACATAGCAGGTGATTTTAAAGATGTTTTAACATCAACAGAGCTTGGTTCATATTTGGTTAGAGATACATCAAAAGCTGGTGTAATTAGTAAAGATTTAATTCAATTTATGATGGGGCATGTTAAGCAATATAGGCTTGTAGATAGTGTCTATGTTGGTACTGAGTCTGGTTATTTTGTTCAAATTAAACCGCTACAACCTGGAACAACATACCGTGTTGACCAAGGAAAGGTTTTGCCTAAGAAAGCGTCATTTGCGCTTAGAATTGTAGATAGAAGTACACCAAAAGTGAGTGAAATTTGGATTTATTTAGATGGCGAAGGTAAAAAACTTGATGAAGAAAGTATACCTGAAGCTCAAATAACAATGGTTCATAAAAATCGCCCATGGTATCAAAAAACAGCTAAAGCAGGTGCTAGCGTTTGGACTGATATTTTTGTTTCTGATGCAACAATGGAGTCAAGTATTGCTTGCGGTGTACCTTTGCTTTCCGATGCGGGAGAATTTATAGGAGTGATTTCTTCAACTGTCAGTTTGAAAAGCTTAGCTACTACTCTTCAGAAAAATACGTTAAAGGGCATTTCTATGGTTATTAACCAAAAAGGAGAAATTGTTGCCCATCCGGTTGAAAAAAATTACTCTAAAATTGTGGGGACTGATACAAAGCTAATGACGGTTGATGATTTAAGTGACAAATCAATAGTCATTGCTTATCGAAAAAAGGAATTAGAAAAAAACTCTCGATTTATTTTTAATGCAGCCGAAGTAGAATATATAGCTTTGTTTAAAGACTTTGTGCTTGACGGGTTCAAAGATTGGGAGTTTTTAATGATTACACCCATCGATGAGTTTATAGGTGGAGTAAAGATTACACAACGTAACACTTTGCTTATTTGCTTACTTATCTTAATTTTTTCAACGATGATCATTGCTTTTATCGCAAAACGCATATCAATGCCAATTAATAACTTGTCAGCGCAAGCGGATAGAATTACTAACTTTGATTTGGAAGAAGAGAATGAGGTAGTATCTGGCATTCAAGAAATACAGAAATTACAAAATTCTATTTCTCGTATGAGAAAAAGTTTAGTTTCTTTTGGAAAGTTTGTGCCAAAGAGATTGGTCAAGAAATTAGTTGATAGAGGTACTGAAGTAAGAATAGGGGGGAAAAAAAGGCAATTATCTATACTTTTTACTGATATTGCTAATTTTACAACCATTAGCGAAGCTTACCCAGCAGAAAAGCTTGTGCATCATTTGTATGAGTATTTTGATGAAATAACATCTATTATTATTGGCAATAATGGGACCATTGATAAATACATCGGCGATTCAATCATGGCATTTTGGGGAGCTCCACAGCACGATAGTAATCATTTTTTGAACTGTTGTTTGAGTGCATTACTTTGCCAACGCCGTTTATTAGATCTGAATAGAAAATGGGGATATGAAAAGAAGCCGGAGCTTTTTACAAGAATAGGTATCCATACAGGGGATGTTATTGTTGGTAACATGGGGTCGTCTGAAAGGATGAATTATACCGTTATCGGAGATGCAGTTAACTTGGCAGCGCGCCTTGAAGGTACTAACAAAATTTATGGGACAAATATTATTGTTAGTGAATTCACTGTTAAGCATCTTAATGAATATGCGGTAGTTAGGCCTTTGGATATAGTGGCTGTTAAAGGAAAAAATGAAGGTGTTACTATATATGAATTAGTAGCGCTAAAAAATTCTGACCCGATTGTTTTGCCAACAGATAATCAGCTTAAATTTTGTGGGGAGTTTTCTAAAGCTTTTAGATTATATTTAGAGCAGCGTTGGGATGATGCGATAAAGATTTTTATTGAGGTGCAAGCTACTTACGGGAAAGATGGGCCGTGTGAGCTTTATATAGCAAGGTGTAAGGCATTCAAAAAATCACCGCCTCCTGCTGATTGGGATGGTGTTTATCATATACACTCAAAATGACTAAGTTAGCATAAAAAAGCTTGCGAGTTTAGAAAAAGCCTGCGATATTCTCATATATAAGTAATGTGGATGGGTGGCCGAGCGGTTTAAGGCACCGGTCTTGAAAACCGGCGAGGGTGTGAGCTCTCCGTGAGTTCGAATCTCACCCCATCCGCCACTTTGCTTTGTTTACACCTGAACTCGTCTCATAAAATTTAGAGCGTGTTAGTCTCAGTGGTTATGTTGTTGCATCAGAAAATATTCAAAATCATGCGTGTATTTCATTTTTATAGAAATCCCGTTTTTTTATGTTTAATGGCTATGGGATTTACCAGCGGTATACCATTTTTGTTAACTCTTTCAACGCTTAGCATTTGGCTTGCTGAATGTGGGTTTGATACTGCAGCAATTGGAATGTTTACGGCGGTAAGTTTACCATATGCTTTTAAATTTTTATGGGCGCCATTGATCGATAGGATTCACCTGCCGATATTTAAAAATTTTCACCCTATTAAGCGATTTGGGTTGTGTGCGCTGCTGTGTCTTATTGTAAGTTTGGTAGTACTTGCTCACCTTGATCCGCTTAAAAATATGATGGGGGTAGTTTTTACAGCTACTGCTGTCAGTTTTTTTGCCGCAACCCATGACATTGTGCTTGATACACTGCGTATTTATGTGTCTGATTCCAGTCAAATTGGGGGAGGAGCTGCTTCTGAATCAGTTGGTTTTCGCATAGGCATGATTACTTCTGGTGCGGGAGCTGTATACCTATCGATAATAATAGGATGGGAGGGTGCTTACCTTGTTATGGCGGGGTGCTGTATAAGTGGAATCATTGGGCTTTTAAATATGCCTGATCCTATTTTAGAAAAAACCAAACACAATAAATTCTATAATTTTTGGCAAGCTATTTTTTTTAATCCTTTAAAGGATCTTTTTAAATTGTCAGCTTTAGTGCCATTAATTGGATTCATATTAACTATCAAAATTTCGGGTACAGTGATGAATGCATTGGGAGCGCCATTTTTGTTTTCTCTAGATTTTTCAAAATTTGAGTATGCTTCTATCACCAAAGTTTATGGGGTAGGACTAATGTTAGTGGGAAGTTTTTTTGCAGGCTTAATCGTGCATAATAAAGGAGTAATATTTTGTCTGCAATTAGCTGTCGCACTACAGATGTTAGCGTGTACTCTTTTTGCGATGTTAGCATTCCTTGGGCAGCATCTTACAGATTTATTGATTTTAACATTAAGCATTGAAAGTTTTTCTTCAGGGCTTTTAGCAACAGGGTTCATTAGCTATTTATCGTTGTTCTGTAAAAGCCCGTATGTAGCTAGTCATTTTACTTTGCTGTATTCTTTAGGATCCTTGTCGCGAGTGCTGGCATCAGTTGCGGCAGGGTATATTGCCGCAAAGTTTGGTTGGGTAAATTTGTTTTTACTGTCTTCGTTAACGTTGTTGCCTGCCTTATGGTTTTTACAAAGAACAGTAAGGCAAGAGAAGTAAAAATCTATCCTCTATCTTCTTCTGGGATTGTGCTGCTTTGGTCAATTGGAGCATCACTCACTTCAGTACTTTCTATTGTTGCAGGATTAGTGGTTGAGTTATCAACAGTATTTTCTGTATTTTCTGTACCTTCTTGGCCTTTGATTTTTACATGATTAACAACTTTTTTAACACCGCCTACATTTCTGGCGATTTCAACAACGCGGTTGATTTCTTCTTCACTTTGCCCAATACCTGTCAGGTAAACGGTACCATTTGCGGTTTCAATAGTATAATTAAGTGAGTAAAGGTCATTTTCAAACAAAAGTTTTGATTTAATACGAGTTGTAATCCAGCCATCACTTGTCATTGAGCCTAAGGTTTCATCTCCTTCGGTCTCAATATTGTTGATGACATTTTTTACACCCTCAACACTTTTAGCAAGGCGCTCAGCTTCTTGTGCCCATGATGGGTCTTGCACTATGCCTGTTAGAAGAATTTCTTGATTTTGTACGCTTACAGAAACTTTTGCATGTAGATCAACATTAAAGTTGTACAAATTCATTTTTACCTTTGTGCAGATATTTGAATCTGACATGGTACCGCCAAGGCCTTTTTCTCGTGTTGCTACCATTGCAGTTGCGGCAGCTCCCCCCATTATGAGAGGGGCGATGCATCCATTCAGGCATAAAAGTGCTGATAAAGTTGCAGTGTTAGCTAGTAGCTTCGGTAATCCAGGCATTTTTATAATATTTTATATCATGACCAGGACATACTAAAACAACATCAAACCGTTGAAAAGGGGGGCGATGCATATAATCATTATGGTTACCTATCCACCATTCAAGTGCGTGCTGAATACGCTTTTGCTGAACTGGTCTAATGCTTTGAGCTGCGTTTTCTAATAATTTTCTATACTTCACTTCAGTTGCAACGATTGTTTGACCATCTTTCATTAACAAATCAATTTCGCCGTAAGGAGTTTTTAAGCGCTTAGCAAGGCATATCATGCCAAGGCTTTCTAAGTATTTTTGGGCACGAGCTTCAGCGTGAAGGCCTTGTATATAAGAACTTGTTATTGAAGTTTTATCAAACATAACTACTAAGTCTCACCTGGTAATGTTTTTCTGCAACCTTTTATGAATTTTGCCCTCAACTTGAAGATGAGGGCACTTAGTTTAGTTTATAGCAATGGTGTTAAGAGCTAACTGTCGTCACCAGCTGTTTGACTGCCATCATCTACAGGAGGAATATCGCCACCCATCATTGAAGGGTCGTTACCGTCCATCATTGAAGGGTCGTTACTGTCCATCATTGAAGGGTCGTTACCGTCCATCATTGAAGGGTCGTTACTGTCCATCATTGAAGGGTCGTTACTGTCCATCATTGAAGGGTCGTTGCCGTCCATCATTGAAGGGTCGTTACCGTCCATCATTGAAGGGTCGTTACCGTCCATCATTGAAGGGTCGTTGCCGTCTGTTGAATCAGCATCATCGCCCGCATCAGCATCGTCGCCTGCATCAGCATCATCGTCCGCATCAGCATCATCGCCCGCATCAGTATCATCGCCCGCATCAGCATCGTCGCCTGCATCAGCATCATCGCCCGCTGCATCAGCATCGTTGCCATTCTCTGAATCCTTTTTTTTACCTCCTAATACTTTTTTGCAGTGCGAACTAAGTTTTTTTCCTTGTGCTCCTTTTTTTGCGCAGTTAGCCACTTCTACATCATGTTTGCCTTTTTTTAAGTTTTTTAAAAGGTGATGATTCTTATGCTTATCGTGCTTTTTGTGCTCTTTATGTTTTTTATTTTTTTTATGCTTATCGTGCTTCTCGTGGTGCTTTGAATTATTCTTAGCAGCTTCAGTAGAGCCCATACAAAAAATGATTAAAAAAATTACACTTAATAATTTCATAAAAATAAATATAAAATATATTTTCTAATTCCCATGCTAAAGAAATTATATAAATAAAAAGTTAATTTATTTAAAAATAACTATTAATCCTAGGAGGATTAACTAAAGATGGTTTTTGTTATGGAGTGGATAGAGCTTATTAGTTATTAGATAAAGAGTGCCCAGAGGTGGCTTTTGCCAAAATATAAATCCTTGTTAGTATAGTAATTGCTTCTTATTGCTTGTTGTTTTTCACAATTAGAAAATTGGCTCTACTATACCCATCCCGAAGTTATTCATGTCTTGATCGAAGCCATTGTAAGCCTGTTCATAGCTCATCTCACCGTAGGGATCCAAGTAACTTTGATTTAGCACATTATTATAAGCTTGTTCGTAATAAGCTTGTTCATAAATTTCATCATAAGGATCATAACCATAGTAGGGATCTATGTAACCTTGATTGAAGCGAAGCTGGTCATAATAATTCGTCTTATTGTAAGGGTCTATATAATCTTCTTCGTTAGTATATATCTCGTTGCCATCAGCTTGATCGTTGTCATAATCCTCATAGTTATCCTCTGGATAGCCATCCTCTGGATAGTCTGCATCATAGCTGTTTTCTAAATCATCTTGCTCATAATCATTCTCTGGATAGTCATCCTCTGGATAGTTTGCATCGAAGCTATTTTTTAAATCATCTTCTTCACTGAAATCTTCTGAAGAGCTCATATGCCGTTTATCATGGTGTTCTTTTGGATGGTTATCTTCTAAACCGTCTGCATCATAGCTATTTTCTAAATCATCTTCTTTACTGAAATCTTCTGAAGAGCTCATATGCCGTTTATCATGGTATTCTTTTGGATGGTTATCTTCTAAACCGTTTTCATCATAGCTATTTTCTAAACCAGCTTGGTCGTCAGTATTTTTTAGGCCGCTCTCATTGTTGCTATCTTTTAAATCAGCTTGATCATCAGTATTTTCCAGATCGCCAACATCGTTCTTATCGTGTAGTTTATGCTTGGGATGCATCATAGAGGAAGTTTTATGGGCTGCGCTTCTGCCACCTTGCATTACGCCATGAGCCATGCTTTTACTACCTTGTAGAGCTTTACCACCAAGTGATTTAGTTCCTGAAGCCGTTCTACTCAATATATCTGAGCTTTTAGAATTCTTTTTCATAGCTGTGGTTTTTGTTTTTGCTGAGGATTTGCCAAAGCCAAGCCAGTGACCGCCGGATTTTTTTGTGGTTTTTGTTTTTGCCGAGGATTTGCCAAAGCCAAGCCAGTGATTACCGGATCTTGTAGAGCTTTTTGTTTTTGCTGAGGATTTGCCAAAGCCAAGCCAGTGACCGCCGGATTTTTTAGCAGTTTTCTTGGTATTGCTATTTTCTGGATTATCTTGTTCATCACCCTCATGGAGAGGATTCGCTAGGCCATTTTGATCATCGGCATTTTCTAGGTCGTCAACAGCGTTATCCTGGTGGCTAGCTTCTAAATCCTCTTGTTCATCACCCTCATGGAGAGGATTTGCTAGAGCATTTTGATCATCAGCATTTTCTAGATTCTCTGGTTCATCACCCTCATGGAAAGTATTCTCTAGACTATTTTGGTCATCAGTATTTTCTAGGTCGTCAACAGTGTTATCCTGGTGGCTAATTTCTAAATCTTCTTGCTCATTAGCATTAGTTTTTCTGGCGTTACTTTTTGCGGAAGCCCCACCAAACCAGTGACTACCAGATTTTTTAGCGGTTTTTTTCTTGGCGTTACTTTTTGCGGAAGCCCCACCAAGCCAGTGACCGCCAGATTTTTTAGCGGTTTTTTTCTTGGCGTTACTTTTTGCGGAAGATTCACCAAGCCAGTGACCGCCAGATTTTTTAGCAGTTTTTTTCTTGGCGTTACTTTTTGCGGAAGATTCACCAAGCCAGTGACCGCCAGATTTTTTAGCGGTTTTTTTCTTGGCGCTACTTTTTGTGGAAGATTCACCAAGCCAGTGACCGCCAGATTTTTTAGCGGTTTTTTTCTTGGCGCTACTTTTTGTGGAAGACTTGCCAAAGCTAAACCGGCTACTCTTGGGTTTCGTTGCAATAGTTCCATCGGGGTTTTTTGCAGAAGGCTTTTTAAACCAGCTACCACCGGATTTTTTAGCGGTTGATTTTTTCTTTGTTGTGGTTGCTGTTTTTGCAGAGGACTTGCCAAAGCCAAACCGACTACTCTTGGGTTTCGTTGCAGTAGTTCCATCGGGGTTTTTTGCAGAGGACTTGCCAAAGCTAAATAAGCTGCTCTTAGGTTTTGCTGGCGTGCCGTCAGCGCTGTTTGCTGCCGTTGTTTTTGCAGAGGACTTGCCAAAGTTAAATAAGCTGCTCTTAGGTTTTGCTGGCGTGCCGTCAGCGTTGTTTGCTGCCGTTGTTTTTGCAGAGGACTTGCCAAAGCTAAACAAGCTGCTCTTAGGTTTTGCTGGCGAGCCATCAGGGTTGTTAGAGGTTGTGGGTTTTGCTGAGGATTTGCCAAAGAGACTACTGCTGAAACGGGACGACGTTGAAGCTGGCTTATCCTTTTGCTGACTGTGGTCTGCCGCAGATGGTGTCGAGGACTTTTTAAAAAGGCTGCTGCCGAATCTCGACGAAGTTGATGTTGTTTTTCCCTCTGCTGAGTTGTTTGCTGCCGTTGTTTTTGCAGAGGACTTGCCAAAGCTAAACAAGCTGCTCTTAGGTTTTGCTGGCGAGCCATCAGGGTTGTTAGAGGTTGTGGGTTTTGCTGAGGATTTGCCAAAGAGACTACT
>CANKYV010000028.1 GCA_947487955.1 Alphaproteobacteria bacterium | reverse complement strand
TTTTAAATAATCGTCGATACAACAGTATATTTGAATGATAAACTTCTCTATGGGCATGGGTTCCTTTGTTGCTTCGGTCTAGACAACCTTATAAAAACAAATACCCATGCCTTATTCAATATCCTTCATAAAACCCGCACACTGCGTTATAAATAGCATTGTTAATTTTTTGTTGTGAATAAATTAAATGAATATCCTATTTTAAATTATCAAAAATTCGCTATTCCCGCAATTTTTGAATGTTTTAACCGGGAATCAAAAAACTTAAAAATGCCTAAACCTGCTTCTGATGGGAAGATTCCTACTTTAAATCAAACAGGATACATGACTCCTGAAAGTGATAAGTTATCCGATGATTTTATAAATGTTGCAGCTCAATGGGGGAAAAAGGAAGTTGCTTCTTTAGATGTTGGAGCAGCTTTTGGTATTATATCAATACCTGCTCTTGAAAAAGGGGCAATTCTTATTGCTAGTGATATTTACAAAAAGCATTTACTGATTTTGCGTAAGCAAACGCCTATTAAGTTGAGAAATCGATTGTTTTTACATGTTGGTGCTTTTCCAGAGCAAACAAATTTTCCAAAGGATTCTATAGGTGCTATTTGCTTAAGACGTATTATGCATTTTCTCAAACCTCAACAATTAGAAATTGGTTTAGATAAAATTTATGATTGGCTTGTTCCTGGTGGTAGTGCTTTTATCGCTACGATGAGTCCATATCACTATTCATTAACAGGATTTGATGAAATTTATGAGGAGCGCTGGAATAAAGGAAATTCTTGGCCTGGAGAAATTTTTACAATGCGAAAATATATCCCTGAATGTGCTAAGGATCTTCAGGATTACATGCACGTAATGGATACAAGGCCTCTTATTAAAGCTTTGGAAAAAAGAGGATTTATTGTAAAGCAAGCTTTTCTATATGGTTACCAGCGCCTTAAATCGCGAGCGCTTGATCTTAAGGGCCATTGTGCTATAGAAGTGCAAAAACCAGTTTAAGAAAATATTGTTTGACTCTCTTGCATTTACGAATAATTGCGATAGGGTATAAGCACTTTATTTAGCGCTTACAGTGTATGACCTTACATCTAGTTGATGGCTCTGGCTATATTTTTAGAGCTTATTATGCATTACCTCCACTGACTAGTCCTGATGGTACGCCAGTTGGGGCTGTATACGGCTTTTGTAATATGTTGCATAGGCTTATTGAAAAAGTTGATAGTAATCGGCTGCTAGTAATTTTTGATGCGGGTCGTAAAACCTTTAGGCAAGATATTTATCCAGAATACAAAGCACACAGGCCGCCTCCGCCTGATGATTTGATTCCTCAATTTTCTCTTATTCGACAGGCTTGTGAAGCTTTTGGTGTGCCATCGGTTGAATTGCCAGGTTTTGAGGCTGATGATCTTCTTGCTGCTTACGCTAAAGCTAGTCTTGAAAGAAACGATAAAACACAAATTATTTCAGCTGATAAAGATCTTATGCAGTTGCTACGTCCTGGTGTTACCATGTGGGATCCTATAAAAAATAGGCAGATTGATGAGCAAGTTGTTTTTGAGAAATTTGGGGTTACGCCTGACAAAGTTATTGATGTGCAGGCTTTGTGTGGGGACAGCAGTGATAATATTCCAGGTGTTCCAGGGTTTGGGCCAAAAACTTCAGCTGAATTGATTCAATTATTTGGGAATTTAGAAAACTTATTAGAAAATATTTCTGAAGTTAAACAGCCTCGTCGTCGTGATTTGCTAACACAACATGCAGAGTTAGCAAAAATCTCAAAAAAACTAGTGACTTTGGATGATAATGCGCCCCTTCCTATTGCCTATACAGAAATTGCACCAGTAAAAGTAGACTTCGAAAAGAGGGATTTGTTCTTAAAAGAGCTTGGTTTTTTAAGCTTAATGAAACGTTTGCAACTGGCTGACGGAAATGTAGGCAGTAAACCTGTTGTGTATACCTGCATTAAAGATATTAACACGCTAAAACAATGGGTAGATCAAGCAAGTGGAGCAGGAAAACTTGTAATTGACTGTGAAACCACCTCTCTTAATGCAATGCAAGCAAAATTAGTTGGTTTAGCAATGGGTATTCCGAGTGGTCCAGGATACAAGGCGGCGTATATACCCTTTGCGCACCAAGAAAATACGCAGCAAATTTTTTTAGATGCAGCTAAGGTTTTACTGCAACCGTTGCTTGAAAATCCTGCGATCATGAAAATTGGTCACAACTTGAAATATGACCTCTTAGTGCTGCGTCAACATGGGTTTGAAGTTACAGCTCTGGACGACACCATGCTTATGTCTTATGTGCTGCATGGTGGTGAACACGGCCATTCAATGGATTATTTAGCCCTAAAATATTTAAATAGAACCACAATTACTTTCGAAGAGGTTGCAGGTAAGGGTAAAGCGCAAAAAACTTTTGATATGGTTGAGATTTCAGCGGCAACAAATTATGCAGCAGAAGATGCTGAAATTACAGGTCTTCTTTGTAATCACTTTAAGCCTGAGCTAAGCGCGTACCAAGTAAGTAGTGTATATGAGCTAACTGAAAGGCCATTAATACCTGTAATTGTATCGATGGAAGAAGCGGGTATATGTGTAGATTCAAAGCAGCTTCAACATTTGGGGCAAGATTTTTCAAAAAGAATGATCAGCTTGGAGCAAGAAATTTACGCTCTTGCAGGGCAGGAATTTAATATTGGATCGCCAGCACAGTTGGGCGAAATTTTATTTGAAAAACATCAACTTTCAGGTGCTAAAAAAACAAAAACCGGTAGCTACAGTACTGATGTTGATGTGCTTGAAAAGCTTGTCGCGCAAGGTTTTGAGCTTCCTAAAAAAGTTCTAGAGTGGCGTGGACTTGCTAAATTGAACTCTACCTATGTGGAAGGTCTTTTGAATGCTATTAATCCAATCACAGGTCGTGTGCACACAAGTTATTCCATGGTAGGAGCGGCAACTGGCAGGTTGTCATCATCAGATCCAAATTTGCAAAATATCCCTATTAAAAGCGAGGATGGCCGAAAAATTCGCCAAGCTTTTATTGCAAAGCCAGAGCATAAACTTGTGAGTCTTGATTATTCACAAATTGAGTTGAGGCTTTTAGCTCATTTTGCGGACGTGCCAACGTTGCAGCAAGCGTTTTTAAATGGTGAAGATATTCACGCCCGCACTGCTTCAGATGTTTTTGGTATACCTACAGATCAAATTACTCCGCAACTTCGAAGACGTGCTAAAACCATAAATTTTGGAATACTTTATGGTATAAGCGCATTTGGGCTTGCCAAACAGCTTGGTATTTCCAATCAAGAAGCGAGTCAAATGATTAATGCTTACTTTGTGCGCTACCCGGGTATTGATGCTTATATTCGAAATTATCAACGTCAAGCTCGTGAACAAGGATTTGTCACAACACTAATGGGGAGAAAAATTCATACACCTGGTATTCTTGATAAAAACGCGATGTTGCGGCAATTTGCTGAACGCCAAGCAATTAATGCGCCTTTACAAGGGAGCAATGCAGATATTATCAAAAGGGCAATGATCAAAATTCACAATTTTTTAAAGCCTTATCAAACAAGATTGCTGTTGCAAGTGCATGATGAATTAATTTTTGAAGTGCCAAATTCTGAGGTTGCTGAGATTGCACCAAAACTAAAAGAAATTATGGAGAATATCACTCAACTTAAGGTTCCTCTAGTGGTTGATACGGGGGTTGCTGAAAATTGGGATGCTGCCCATGGATAGTCAGATTGGTTTTTTTGGATTGTCATACCCTTTCAGGGTTCGCAATGACGACGTCATCACGAAGGAGCGTGAGCGACTGTGGTGATCCAATGCAATAATTTTAGTAACATTTCTCTCTACGTTCACTGGCCATTTTGCTTATCAAAATGTCCATATTGCGATTTTAATAGTCATGTACGTGAAACATACCAAGAAGCTGAGTGGCAGCAAGCGCTGTGTGCAGAGCTTCAGCGCGTTCGTGATTGGATTGGCCCTAGGTTTTTAACGACTATTTTTTTTGGTGGAGGAACCCCCTCGCTTATGCAGCCAAAAACAGTAGAAGCTATTATCACAGAAGCAACCAAATTGTGGAAAACATCAAGTAATCTTGAAATTACTTTAGAGGCTAATCCTAACAGCGTTGAAGTGGATAAGTTTCAACAATTGGCCACAGCTGGAATCAATCGCATTTCTATCGGCGTGCAGTCATTACGGCCAGAACGCCTTCAAAGTTTGGGGAGAAAACATAGTGTTAATGAAGCAATTAAGGCGATTCATACAGCTCAAGCAACATTTAAGCGTGTTAGCTTCGACTTAATTTATGCAACTCCAAACCAAACCATTGAAGAATGGAGCCAAGAACTTGAAGAAGCTTTAGCATTTTGCACTGAGCATTTATCGTTGTATCAACTGACTATTGAGCCAAATACAGCTTTTGAGCGTTTACATGCTCAAGGCGAACTGATTCTCCCCATTGATGATTTAGCGGCAGATATGTACGAACTCACCAATGCAAAATGCGCAGTACATGGTTTGCAAGCATATGAAGTTTCAAATTATGCAAAACCTGGTACTGAGTGTAGACACAATCTAGCTTATTGGAATTACGGCGAATACATTGGCGTTGGTCCTGGTGCACATGGACGATTGATAGTTGATGATAAGCGTTTTGCCACTAGGCAGTACCGTACACCAGAGAGATGGCTTAAAGAGCTAATTCGTGATGAAGAATGTTTAGAGTTATCTGATATTGAACAAGAACAGGAACGCGTGCTTATGGGGCTACGTACCACGCAAGGTATTACTTGGGATAAACCAATCACCTCAAAAATTCAAACTCTTATCGATGAGAAGTTTTTACGTCATGCGGATGGTAGACTAATAGCGACAGCAAAAGGGCGTTTGGCTTTGCAGGCAGTATTGCGTTATGGCTTTATGGATTAATTGTATTACATTTTGTATTACATTTTTTAGTGTATTTTGTATGCAATAAATGATATTATCCAAAGTAGCTGGAATTTAAAGCGAGTTTGGCAATGACCACGGTTACCATTAGAATACCTGACGATATAGTGCACAATATTGACACGTGCGCTAATCATCTGAATCTGACAAGAAGCGAATACATAAAAAGAGCTATACTTGCAATGAATAAAACGTTGAAAGATGATGCACGTGCTCAAAGGTTAAGGAATGCAAGTCAAAGAGTCAGACAGGAAAGTATGGTTGTTAATGCTGAATTTAGTGCTATAGAGCATGATCCAAAAGATTAATTTTGGAGAAATTTGGGTTGCAGACCTTAATCCCCAATCAGGTACAGAGCCTGGAAAGCTTAGGCCAGTTCTTGTTGTGCAAAGCCAAGTGTTGCTAGACATTGGTCATCCATCTACAGTAATTATTCCTTTAACAACTAATTTAATTGAGCATGCTGAACCTTTAAGAATCAGGATGAAAGCATTCGCTAACCTTGAAAAGGATTCTGACCTCTTAATTGACCAAATTCGCTCCATTGATAATCAACGGTTTATCAAAGGTCCCTTGGTGCTGTGTAGCGCATCTTTTATGATGGAGGTGCAGCAGGCAATTATTGAAGTTCTTGGTATTATGTGCGAGACGTAGTGATTTATGGCTAGTCCCTTTAGTATACTCTCAATATGTTAAAAAAACAGCCAATTTCTGAGCAACGTATTGTTGATTGCCTAATCACTGATTATGGTATTGATGTTTCTACACTTACATTCCTTCCCCTGGGTGCTGATATGCATGCATCTGTTTACAAAGCTTGTGATAATCGGTCATCTTATTTCGTAAAATTAAAACGCAGCCATACTCCAGATATAAGCACTCTCATAATTGGCTTTTTACAAGACACTGGAATTAAACAGATTATCCCTTTTTTAAAAACAATCCATAACCTCCCAACTCAACGTATTGGTGAATTTACGTTGACTGTATCGCCTTTTATAGAGGGACAAGATGGGTTTAGTCGAGTGCTAACAGATGATCAATGGGTTACGTTCGGTAAAACATTGGGGGCAGTTCATGAAATTGAGGTGCCACTCTCGTTTCAAACCAAGCTTCGGCGAGAGTCTTATTCCCCCCAATGGCGAGAAGCAGTTCGCTCACTTTATGCCCATATTGAATCTGAGCCTAGAGGCGATGAGGTTGCAGTACAATTACAGACATTTATGAGGCAACGCATTGCTTTAATTCATCAATTGGTAGAAAGGGCAGAGCAGCTAGCTCAAAAGCTTCAAAAAGAATCGCCTGAATTTGTGCTTTGCCATTCAGATATTCATGGTGGCAACTTACTGATGGATGGAAGTGATGCTATATATATGGTTGATTGGGATGCGCCTATCATGGCACCCAAGGAGCGTGACCTTATGTTTATTGGCGGAGGTGTTGCTAATGTTTGGAATCAACCGCGCGAAGAAGAGCTTTTTTATAAAGGTTATGGAAAGACAGAAGTGAATATGGAAATTCTGGCATATTATCGACATGAACGAATCGTGGAAGATATAGCTAGCTATGGTCATCAGTTACTCTTAACGACAGCAGGAGGCCAAGATAGAATTGAATCATATAAACATTTTGTTGCCCAGTTTGAGCCCCAAGGGGTAGTGGAAATAGCATTCAAAACAGGCGAAGGCCTAGCTATATAGTTTTAATGGGCTTATACAAAAGCCAGTGTTCAATGAACTATGTTAAATCAAATGGCTGGGGGACCTGGATTCGAACCAGAGTTGCCCGGTCCAGAGCCGGGAGTTCTACCGCTAAACTATCCCCCAACGGCACATATTCATGACTACCATATTATGCTGATTAAGTGTAAGATATAAAAAAAAGCAATTATAAAAAGAAATGACCAAATGTCTGAATATGATGTATATAAGCCACAGTCTGGGGGCGTTCGTCCTCTAGAGTGCGATAGTCACCATCCAATTATTGCTGCAATTGATTTAGGCACTAATTCTTGTCGTTTGTTGGTAGCTCGCGTAAATGTTGCAGGGGTTCGTACTAATTACTTTCGAAGTCGTCCTAAGCCACTTTCTTGGAAAGTGATTGATTCATTTGCAAAAGTAGTGCGCCTTGGTGAAGGACTGCATAGCAATGATGAATTATCAGAAGATGCAATGGATCGAGCGATGGAAGCTTTAGCAATTTGCCGAAAGAAGTTGGATCGTTATCATTTACATAGTTTGCGAGCTGTCGCTACAGAAGCTTGCCGACGTGCAAAAAATAATTATGTGTTGGTTGATCGTGCCAAAAAAGAGCTGAATTTAGATATTGAAATCATTGATTCTGATGAAGAAGCAACCCTTGCACTCAAGGGGTGTTCGGCTATGTTAAATCCTCATATACCTTACGGAATTGTTTTTGATATTGGTGGTGGAAGTACAGAAATCATCCTTGTTAAACTTAAAAAAAACGGTAAACGTCGTCCCGGATATACTGTTCCATTTGATGAAATTGACTCAATTTCTATTCCTTATGGGGTGGTTACTACAACAGAAGCAGTTGGTATTCCAATAGACACTCCGCAATCTCATGAGTTTTTACAAGGTAAAATTTTTGAGGGATTACGAGAATTTGTTGAAAAAAATAATATCAGTAAACTTATTGAAAAAGATGAATTACAAATTACTGGAAGTTCAGGAACTGTAACTACTCTTGCGGCGTTTCATTTAGGCTTAGAGCATTATGATCGTCGTTTGGTTGATGGTATGTCCATTCTATACACAGACCTACACAACGTTATCAATCGTATTTTAACAATGACACGAGAGGAACGCTTTGATCAGGCAAATATTGGTTTTAGTAGAGTAGACTATGTTTTGACGGGGTCAAATATTCTTAAAGCTATATGCGATGCATTGCCTCTTAAAACTATGCGAATAGCTGATCGTGGAGTACGTGAAGGAATACTGATTGATTTAATGCTGGAAGTGATCAAGGTGTAACATATGGAGTTTATAAAAGCTCAGGGTCTTGGAAACGATTTTGTCATGTTGGTAAATCCCACCGTGTCGGTTAGCGATTTGAGTGATTTAAGTAGGCGATTAGCCGATCGTAGATATGGTATAGGGTGTGATCAAGTCATTATTGCTCAAGAAAACAATGATCACATTAATGTACGTTTTTTTAATGCAGATGGTTCAGAAGCTGAAAGTTGTGGAAATGGAAGTCGCTGCATTGCAAAATATCTAATGAATAAAAAACAAAAAAATGAGATTACTATCGAGACTCTTGGAGGAGTTTTGAATTGTCAGTTAGAAGATGACATGGTTACAATTCAAATGCCAACACCTACAATTAAAATTTTAGATGGGCCTGAATCTCTAGGGCATCTTTCTACTCCTGACGCAGTCGCTGTTAATATTGGCAATCCACATCTAGTCTGCTTTGTTGATAGTGTTGAGTTGGCTTCACAGTATGGTGAAGGACTTGAGAATCATCCTGCATTTCCTTTGCGCACCAATGTTGATTTTGTAAAAATTATTGATTCAGGACATTTGCAATTAAAAGTTTGGGAACGAGGAACTGGTATCACTCCTGCTTGTGGTAGTGGTGCTTGCGCTTCGATGGTAGCTGCATATGCTCATAAGTTGATGGATCAAAAAGTCAAAGTATCTCAAGCAGGTGGTGATTTATGGGTGCAGTGGAATGAAAAAGAATTATACATGACAGGACCTGCTTCTATTGTGTTTACAGGTGTTGTCGCGCAAAATCATGCAATCTCTAAAGGGCTTTAATTGGGTATTGGCAACAGCCGAAGATAGGCTGGTAATGCAGTATATGCAGTCTTTTGATCTGCCTGAGTTTTTGTCGCGTATTCTTGTTTCTAGAAGTATCGATCATGATAAAGTTGAAGATTTTTTAATACCTTCATTAAAAAAATACTTACCCGAACCATTTATTTTAAACGATATGGAAAGAGCTGTAGAACGTACTTTATTAGCGATTCGATGTGGCCAAAAGCTTGTGATTTATGGTGATTATGATGTTGACGGAGCAACTTCCTCTGCTTTGCTAAGACGCTATTTTCGTGACATTGGTATAACAACAGAGTTGTATATTCCCGATCGCCTTGATGAAGGTTATGGTGCAAACCCTGTTGCCCTTAGAAAATTAC
Source organism: Alphaproteobacteria bacterium (assembly GCA_947487955.1). GTDB lineage: Bacteria > Pseudomonadota > Alphaproteobacteria > Paracaedibacterales > CAITNM01 > CAITNM01. The sequence goes on along the minus strand of CANKYV010000028.1, from coordinate 11,085 downwards.
GCAACGATGGCCATGATTTATGCTTAATGGTTGATTGTGGAACGACAGCTTTTGAAGCGTTAAATGAAGCTAAAAAATGTGGGCTTGATGTTGTTGTTCTTGATCATCATACGGCAGAAACTAGTTTGCCAAGCGCTATCATTATTAACCCTAATCGCTTGGATCAAGAGCTAGGCGAGAGAACTGATTTAAAATTATTATGCGCAGCTGGGGTAGCTTTTCTCTTTATAGTGGCATTAAATCGTGCACTTCGGACTTCTGGTCATTTTCAATCAATTCAAGAACCAGATCTGCTTAATTACCTTGATATTGTGGCTCTTGGTACGGTGTGCGATGTGATGCCTCTTAAAGGACTCAATCGTGCATTTGTAACGCAGGGATTAAAAATTGCTCGTATGCGAAAAAATTTAGGTCTTGCAACACTTGCCGACATTGCGGATCTTAAGACTGGTATAACATCAGCGTATTCTTTTGGATTTGTTATTGGTCCTCGTATCAACGCAGGTGGGCGAGTAGGGAAGGCCGATTTAGGATCAAAACTTTTGTTTACACAAGATCATTTAGAAGCACAAGAAATAGCCACTCAACTTAATACGTTGAATGTGCAGCGCCAAGAAATTGAACGCCAAGTTCTTGAAGAAGCAGTTATGCAGGTTGAGGTAAAAGAGCTCAACTCCAGGTCAGTTATCATGGTTAAAGGTGATAATTGGCACCCAGGTGTAATTGGCATTGTTTCCAGTCGCTTGAAAGACAAATACCACAAGCCTGCATTGGTTGTAACAAATTGGGAAAATGAAGAAAAAGGATCTGGCCGTTCGGTGACGGGACTTGATATGGGGGTGCTAATGCACCAAGCCGCACATAAAAAGCTTCTTAGTAAAGGTGGTGGTCATGCTATGGCTGCAGGTTTTACAGTTGCAAAAGGTTCTTACGAAGAATTTTATGATTTTATTGATAATGCTGCGTCACCTTACATGCAAAATAGAGAGTTAAAGCTTAACATAGATGGGTATTTAACTATTGATGGGCTTAACGAAGGTTTTATGCAGCACATACAGCAACTTGAACCTTATGGTAGTGGACATCCAACACCAACTTTTGCCTTTAAACATATGGTGTGTGTTTTTGCCGATGTAGTGGGTGGGCATCATATTCGCTTGCAGTTACAAGATGAAACCGGTAAACGTTTAAAAGCTATGGCCTTTCGTGCAATGCAAACACCTTTACAGAAAATCCTGAATCATCGTGGACCCCTTGAAATAGCAGGTAATGTGAAGCTAGATGAATGGCAGGGAAGACAGCAACTTACATTAATTGTTGATGACATAAGGATATAAAAGTGCAAAGCATTATTGAAACTGCTTGGGAAAATCGAGCAAATTTAGAAATCACTAGTGAACTTAAAACAATTGTTGAGCAAATTCTTCAACAGTTGGATGATGGGCAAATTCGTGTTGCTGAGAAAACAGCTAATGGCTGGCAGGTGAATACTTGGATAAAAAAAGCCGTCTTGTTATGGTTTCGCCTGAATATGAATCAATTGCAAAGAGGAGAGCCTTCACCATTTTTTGATAAGATTTTACTCAAATTGTCAGACTGGGATCAGGAACGGTTTTTAAAAGCAGGATTTCGTGCAGTTCCAGGATCAATAGTTCGACATGGGGCTCATATATCAAAGAACGTTGTGCTTATGCCAAGTTTTGTAAATATTGGTGCCTATGTTGACGAAGGCACGATGATTGATACCTGGGCAACAGTTGGGTCTTGTGCGCAGATTGGAAAAAACTGCCATATTTCGGGCGGTACAGGAATAGGTGGTGTGCTTGAGCCAATACAAGCTTCTCCCGTTATTATTGAAGACAATTGTTTCATTGGTGCGCGTTCTGAAGTGGCTGAAGGTGTCATTATTGAAGAAGGCGCTGTACTTAGCATGGGTGTATTTATAGGGGCCTCGACAAAAATTATTGATCGTCAAACAGGTGCTATTTATTATGGACGGGTACCTGCGTACTCAGTTGTTGTTCCAGGTTCACTTCCATCTTCAGGTGGTGTGAATCTTAATTGTGCAGTTATAGTAAAAACAGTGGATGAAAAAACACGCTCTAAAACTAGTATTAATGAGTTATTACGCGATTGATCATGAACGTTGTTGAGCTTGCACAAAAACTTATACAGTTTGACACCCTTACACCAAAGGGATCAGATTGCCTAAATTTTATTCAGTCTTATCTTGAGCCACTAGGATTTGAAGTTCAGCGCCTACCTTTTGGTAGTGTCGATAACCTATTTGCCAGAAAAGGCACTAATAATTCCCATCTTATGTTTGTTGGGCATGTGGATGTTGTGCCAACGGGAGATAATTGGGGGCATCCACCTTTTTCAGGTGTTGTTGAAGATAGCATTTTATACGGCCGCGGCGCGGTTGATATGAAAGGTGCAATCGCAGCATTTTTGGCAGCTCTTCCAAATATCAAAAGCAACAATTCCATAAGTATACTCTTAACAACTGACGAAGAAGGCCCAGCAAAAGATGGTATTGCTAAAATCATTCCATGGTTACAAGCTAACAATCACGTTCCTGCATTTGCCCTGGTTGGTGAACCTACCTCTGTTCATACGGTTGCTGATACTATTAAAAACGGACGTCGGGGTAGCATTAGTTTTGATATTATTGTCCACGGAAAACAAGGTCATGTAGCTTATCCTCACTTAGCTCAAAACGCAGCAAATCCACTGGTGATGTTACTTCAAAACTTAACATCTCAGCCACTTGATGAAGGCACTGTAGATTTTGATCCAAGCAATTTAGAAATTGTGAAGCTCAGTGTTCCTAATGACGTTTATAATGTCATTCCTGGGGTTTCTTATGCTTCAATCAATATACGATTTAACCCAATGCACAGCTTTAAGTCTTTAGAGGAATACATCAATTTGGAAGCTTTAAAAGTAAAAGCTCAATATGGTCTCTGTGATTTTTCTATTACCGCCTTGCCTTCGGCTGAACCCTTTATTACGCATTCTGATGAGTGGGTAGCTAAGGTTTCAAAGGCAGTGGAAGCTGAGAATGGTTCAGCACCAAAGTGTTCAACATCTGGAGGCACATCTGATGCACGCTTTATTCATAAAATTTGTCCAGTTCTGGAATTAGGACTTTTAAATAAAACAGCTCACCATGTGAACGAGCATGTGCTATTGAATGATTTGATAGTGTTGGAAAAAATTTATCAGCAAATTTTTCAAGAATAGCTCAATACCCCCTTTATTTTTAGTAAGTTTTTCTTCTACGCTTAACAAAAAGGCACAGGTCATGAATCAGGATTTAAGTATTGTTAAGTGAGCATAAATACCGCTACATTCCAGTATGTGCACCCGTAGCTCAGCTGGATAGAGCGTTGCCCTCCGAAGGCAAAGGTCGTACGTTCGAATCGTATCGGGTGCGCCAAAGTCATTTAAAGAGAATTTGAGTATGTCTATCGCTAAAGAATCGCTTCCTTTAATTGATTTTCAAGATGTTAGTTTTTCTTACAAGAATTTCAAACAAGAAATATTGAAAAATGTAAGTGTAGTATTTAATTCTCATGCATTTTATTTTTTGACGGGCAATAGTGGAATGGGGAAAACCTCATTCCTTAAGCTAATTTACAATGGGCTTTTACCTACAAGCGGTAGTATCAACGTTCTTGGAATTGATACAAAAAGCTTAAATATGCATACAAGATCGGCATTTCGTCAGCAAATTGGTATTGTGTTGCAAGACTGCGAGCTTTTTGAACACCTGAATGTGCAGGAAAATGTTGCATTAGTTTTGAAATTACAGGGATATGCCACTAAAAAAGCAAATAATTATGCAGAAGAACTACTTGCATGGGTAGGGCTTGGAGACTTTCTTAAACGTTTTTCTAAAGAATTATCAGAAGGGCAAAAACAGCGTGTTGCAGTTGCTCGTGCTGTGATTCGAAAACCTAAAATACTGCTTGCAGATGAGCCCACAGGTAATGTTGATGAAACTCAATCAAAACGTTTAATAGATTTATTTAAGGAATTGGTAAAAATGGGCACCACGGTTATTGTGGCAACTCATAATCGGCAATTGGTGGCCTCAAAAGAATATTGTGAATACCGTTTAAAAGATGGTGAGCTTATGCGATTTAGTTCTTTAAGAGAGCATTCTAGTTTAAATGAACAATTTATGAGGATGGCGTGATTTTCTCAATGCCGGCTGATTTGCCGCTTTTATACGATAAAAATCGTCGAACCTTTATGTTGATATTATCTGTTTTGATAGGTTTGCTTTACCTTGCTGGCATTTCTTCAAACGGCGTTCGTGATTTTATTAAAGCTTGGCAGTTTCATCCCGAACAGGAAAACTACATACTAATTCCTTACAGTGGAAACATCTCTCAGTTAAAAAATGATACGGGCGAGATGGAGAAATTTTTAAAAAAATCTCCTTTAGTAAAAGGGTTTCGAAAAATTGACGAACAGTCGTTTCAACGAATGTTTAACCCTCAAACAGGAGCTAGTAAGTCGTGGATTGAATCAATTCCTTTTCCTGTTTTTATTGAATTGGAGTTAAAATCATCTGCTCAAGAAAAAATTCTGCTTATTGAGAATCAAATTAAAGATATAGTTCCTGATGCTCAAGTGTATACACAGCCTCGTTATTCTGCAGAATTTGTATCGTCATTCAAGATCTTAAGTTACATTCTTGACTGCATTATTGCTTGCTTTGTTACGGCATTTTTGGCGGTCATGATATTGATGACTAGAGCTCTTTTTGCACAGCAAGCAAAAAACATAGAGCGCCTCTCGCTACTTGGTGCCACTCCATTTTATATTAAAAAATTGTACTGCTGGTTCATGGCAAGATGTATTGCTTTAAGTTCAATATATGGTTTTCTGGGAGCATGTTTTGTTTGTTGGGTTATTTATGTAGCAACTGAACATATGGCATTTTTCCCTTATGGTTTTGCTACACCTTCACTGCTTTTGTATTTATTGGTACCGTATTTGTGCTTAATGATTGGAGTTGGAGTAACCTATATGTTAGTAACAGGCTTGTTAAGAAAACTATGGGTATGCGCTTAAAAGTATTGGCGCTTACTGCAGTTTTTTGCGTGTGGTCATATGCATTGCTAGATTTTTATCAAATGACTCAACGATTTTCTGAAAAAGAATCTTTTGTAAGTGCCATTGTAATTTTGACCGGAGGTAAAGATAGGATTCAAAAAGGCATGGTATTGTTTGAAAAAGTGCATGCTAAGCGAGTTTTGATTTCAGGTGTTGATAAAACGGTTAAGCTAGAAATAATAAAAGATAAGCAACTTAAAGGTTACGATAAATTTTATCAATTTATTGATATTGGATATGGTGCGGTTAATACTTTCTCTAATGCTCTTGAATCAGCTATTTGGGCTAGAAAACATCAGTTTCAATCAATTGGACTAGTCACCAGCCATTTTCATATGCCAAGAAGCTTTTGGCTTTTTAAAAAAACGATGCCAGAGATCGCTATTTTTCCTATCGCTGTTGAAGGGGATGATTCAAGCTTTATACACTTGCTTCGCGAATTTCATAAATACTATTTAACCAAACTTGTTAGTGGTTTTTTGTTTGATGCGGATTTAGAGATAGCAACTCTTTGAAATAGGCAAATTCAGGAAAAGTGAGACAAATTGAAGAGGGCGATTCGTTAATTATTGAGCAAGCTCTCTTGTCAAAGTAAACTAAAGATTGAACGTTTAGCAATTTTTTCTTTTTATTTTATTGATTATCAGGTTTTTTTTACTCATTATTCTTATAGTATTTAAGTAGATTTTATCATGCATATTCGCCTCCTTTTCTTCAAAAATCTTGGTGTTAGTTTTTTCTTGTTTTTTGTGTCTAACACAGTAATAGATGCAGCTTCACATCTTTTATTGAAAGAGCCTACTGTTTTAAGGCGCTGCTTGCAATCTTTTCAACAAGTGAGGAATATTTCTTTAAAGACCAGATTATTTGGTGGTGTTGATGCTTATGTGCCGAAGCCCCTGCAAAGATGTCGCTTTGATGAATTTAGAATGCCTCCTGTTGATCCATTGACTGTTGAATCGGTGTATGATTTTACACGTGGAGATTGTAATGCTCAACTTTTGTACTTACAAATCAGCGCCTTTAGAAGGCCAGATGGATCCACTGCCATAAATGAAGCTAATCAAAGAATTTTATATGCAGCAGCTGATGAATTTGCAGCACGCGAAAAAAGAGTACTCTTTTTAGATGAAGATTGTATAGACAAAGCTCCTCATTTTAATCCTTATGATGTTGTCATTATCAACAATCTTTATTTTTTGAGAGCTTGTGGTTGGGATTCTAGCTTGAAGGGCAGTGCTCACTTATTCTTACAGGGCGTGCTACTAAGCAGTAAAAAAATTATTGTGGCCTCTTATGAGCCTCTTTCAACATTCAGGGATGATATAATGCCTTTGGACAAAATGATAAAAGAAAGGTTATCTGATGGTAATGCTTATCTAAAACAGTATTTAATAGGACCGAAAACAGACCCATGAAAATATAGCCGAAATAAATCAATAATTTACAACGGTTTTATTTCTGCGTTATGATTTAACCATAAAAAGAGGAAAGTCTTAAAAACTCATGATTTACGCTGTTTACTGTCTTTTGATACTTAGCGCTTGCTCAAGTAACACAGACGCGATGCAAAAAACTAATCCAGCTGGTAGTGCGGCTAAGTTAAATGATTTGAGTCAGGCGAAAGACGCTCCTAAAGAATAATTGTAATAAATAAAGTGGGCAATTACAGCTCAGATTTCTTATTTGCATTGTTTTCGGTGAACTTTTCAGAAGCTTTTAAAAAAGTTGAAATATCAGCTAAGTAAGATTTACGAGTAGCTGGCGTATCATGTAGTAACCAGTGCCAAGCATTTTGGTAAACACGATGAGAGGCCTTTGGCAGAGTGGATACTATCAGCGTGTCATATTTTGTATCTACCGTTTTATCATCACCAGCTGATGCCAAAAAAACTTTTGTTGTAACCTTCTTAAGAGGATTCAAATTATTTAAAAATTCTCTTGTTGTGCGAAGTGCTGTATATGCCCATCCCCAGCTTGGCTTTCTGGGGATCATTTCTTTTTGCGATTCAGGTATATAACGGTATTGATTAAAAAAATCTTTATCTCGACAGCTAGTATTATGCTCAAAACTTTCTTTTGTCTGATTATAATCACCATTGCTTAAGCAATATTCTTTACCTTTTCCTAGCCAGTTTTTAAAAATATATGCTAAAGGCTCTGCAAGAAAGAATGGAAAAGATGTTTTAATTTGAATCATAGGTGCTTCAAGCATAGCTAATTCAAATTTATGAGGATACTTACACAAAACTTGTAAAGCAATTTGTCCTCCCATTGAGTGTCCATGCAATGACATACGTTTATTGCGGATTATATCCATTTGCATTAAAGCTTCGACGTCACGTATATAATCACTAAAATCATTCACATGAGCCATTTGTTTGTTTTCTACTAATCGTTGTGATTCCCCTTGACCGCGAAAATCAAGAACCCACACATCAAATCCAGAAGAAGCATAGAAAGTGGCTAAGAATTCTTGCCTTTCTATGCGCGAAACTAAACCTGGCAGAACAAGTAAAACATTTGTATTGTGAGTTTTTGCATTGGGACCACAATAACGCCCAACACGAATTTTTACTCCGTCAGAAGTTGTAAGATAGTAATATTTAAAAGGTGTCGCTGAAATAGTAAAGAATGTAACTATTATTAAAATAAGAAATTTAAAATAAAGACAGCGCATAGCGGGCTAAATAGCATAGTTTTTTGAGTATAGTACGGCATTGTCCATCATATTGATAGGGCAATTTTTTTGCTTTTTTTTCCTAACTTTTCATTGAGTTCACTTTATTTAAACTTGTAATTCATGCTACAAAAGAGCTAGTTATTTAGGTTTTTGTTTTATGGTCGCCCTTCGTTTAAAAGATGGTTCTGAAAAATTTTTTGAAAAAATTCCAACAGGCGAAGAGGTCGCTTTTTCAATTTCTCCACGTCTTGCAAAAGATGCAGTTGCTATCAAAGTAAATGGTGATTTGAAAGACTTAAATCAGCCAGTTCAAGATGGTGCGCAGATTGAAATCGTTACAAAAACAACTGATGAAGGGCTTGAAGTTATCCGTCATGATGCTGCTCATTTATTTGCTCAAGCCATAAAAGAGCTTTATCCAGATACACAAATCACCATTGGGCCAGCTATTGAAAATGGTTTTTACTATGATATCTACCCAAAAACGCCTCTTTCTGTAGATGATTTACCAGCTATTGAAAAGCGTATGCACGATATAGTGGATCAAGATATCCCAATTGTACGTGAAGAATGGAACCGCGATGACGCGATCCCGTTTTTTAAAAATATGGGTGAAAATTTCAAAGCAGAAATTATTGAAGGAATTCCTCAAGGCGAAACCATTAGCTTATATCGGCAAGGTGAATTTATAGATCTTTGTCGTGGTCCTCATTTACCAACAACAAAAAGAGTAGGGCACGCGTTCAAACTTATGAAGTTGGCTGGTGCCTATTGGCGTGGTGATCACCGTAACGTAATGCTGCAGCGTATTTATGGCACGGCTTGGGCTACTCAATCGCAGTTAGATGAATATCTTCATATGCTTGAAGAAGCTGAAAAGCGTGATCATCGAAAAATTGGTGCAGAGCTCGGATTATTTCACTTGCAAGAAGAAGCAATAGGTTCAGTATTTTGGCATCCAAAGGGTTGGACAATTTATCGTATTTTAGAAAATTTTGTGCGTAAGCATCTTGAAAAAGCTGATTATGTAGAGGTTCGCACGCCCCAATTAGTTGATCGTTCTCTTTGGGAGGCTTCTGGCCACTGGGATAAATTCGGTGCAAACATGTATAGCGTGCAAGCAGATGAAGACAAAGTTTTAGCTATAAAACCAATGAACTGCCCATGCCATGTGCAAATTTTCAAACAAGGTTTGAAAAGCTATCGTGATTTACCGTTGCGTATGTCTGAATTTGGTTCATGCCATCGTAATGAACCCAGTGGTTCTTTGCATGGAATTATGAGAGTGCGCAGCTTTGTGCAAGACGATGCACATATTTTTTGTACACCTGATCAAATTATTTCCGAAACAAAAAGCTTTTGTGACCTATTGAAAGGGATTTATAAAGATCTTGGCTTTACTGATTTTAAAGTTAAATTTTCTGATCGTCCTGAAACGCGCGCAGGCAGTGATGAACTTTGGGATAAAGCAGAAGCAGCTCTCAAGGAAGCAACGCAAGCTGCTGGTATTGAATATAGCTTAAATCCGGGCGAAGGGGCATTTTATGGCCCAAAGCTTGAATTTGTTTTAAAAGATTGTATTGGCCGCGAATGGCAATGCGGAACGCTGCAAGTTGATTACTGTTTACCTGAGCGATTAGATGCTACATATGTGGGAGAAGACGGCCAAAAACATCGTCCAGTTATGTTACATCGCGCAGTTCTTGGATCAATGGAGCGCTTTGTTGGTGTTCTTATTGAGCATTATGCTGGTAAGTTTCCTTTGTGGCTGGCACCTGTTCAAGTTGTTGTTGCAAGCGTTACAACTGAAGCTAACGAGTATGCTCAAAGTGTATTGAATGAATTAAGAGAAAAAGGCATCAGGGCCGAGCTTGATATCCGTAACGAAAAGATTCCATATAAAATTCGTGAACATTCTTTGCAAAAAACCCCTTACATTTATGTAGTAGGCAAACGCGAGGCTGAGGAAAAAACAGTAGCGATTCGCAAACTTGGAGGCGAGCAGCAAACCATTATGGCATTTTCTCAAGCGTTGCGGGATTTATACACTGAAGCTAATGCTGTTGAGTATTGAGTCATAAGTACGTTCTCATTTTTTTAGATAACTTATAAAAAGAACCCCTTCTTTTCATAAGTTATTAATTAAAGTATGGGGTATTTTTGTTGATTAAGTCATTATTTTAATGTATCATTCTGATTATTCATACTATCTGATTGCTATATGCTTAGATCTGCACTTACCTATCTAGAGACGAATTGGATAAATCGGCCTGATCGCAAACCACTTGTAATAAGGGGAGCGCGACAAGTTGGAAAAACATGGCTTGTGCATGAGTTAGGAAAAAATACTAGAAGGGAAAAAATAGAAATCAATTTTGAACGTAATCCTCACCTCAAATCACTTTTTAATTCGAATGAACCTTGGATGATTATGCAACACTTAGAAGTTTATTTCGGAAAGTATATAGACCCTAAATCAAGTCTACTTTTTCTGGATGAAATTCAAGATGCACCTGAAGTTCTTGCTAAACTTAGATGGTTTTATGAAGAGTTGCCTGAGCTTCCCGTTATTGCCGCAGGTTCTCTTTTGGAGTTTACTTTACAAGACCATGCATTTAGCATGCCTGTTGGGCGTATTACGTATTTGCATTTGGAGCCTCTTTCTTTTGAAGAATTCATTATGGCATTGGGAGAAGAGCAATTAGTACGGTATCTTCAACAGCTTATGCCTCCTTTTTCGATTCCTGATGCTATCCATCATAAATTACAAGATCATCTTAGAATGTATCTCCAAATTGGTGGTATGCCGGCTGTTATACTTACTTATCTAAATCAAGGGATATATGATGCAATAACGATTCAAGAAGATTTACTGGCAACATATCGTGATGATTTTTTCAAGTATAAAGGTCGTTTTGATGTTCAAAAACTTGATACTTTATTGAAAGCAATACCTGTACAATTTGGGGAAAAATTTACCGCCTCAAAAACTGATTCAACAATACAATCTTCAGCAGCAAAGCAAATATTAGCATTATTTAATATGGCTCGCTTAGCGCATATGGTGAAACATTCAGCCGGTAATCATGTACCGCTTGCCGCCGAAGTAAAGGAAAAGTCATTTAAGCAAATTTTCTTAGATGTTGGCTTAGCTAATCGATTATTAGGTGGTTTATCTGTTGATTTAACCGGCGGTATTGCAGAACAACTTGTAGGACAGATGTTACGTTGTCTTTTTCCTTTGTATGTCGAGCCAGCACTCTATTATTGGC
>CANKYV010000027.1 GCA_947487955.1 Alphaproteobacteria bacterium | reverse complement strand
ATATTACAGTGCGGCTTGTTCCTCGAAAATTTCTCTTTTGACATGGTAATCCTTCAAGTGATTTAGTTAAAAATTTTGATTTAGTTTATCGCGATTAAAAAGATTCGTAAATGGGTGATTTTTGCGAATGAGAACAGAATTTTTTGGAGCGGGTGATGGGAATCGAACCCACATAGCCAGCTTGGAAGGCTGGAGCTTTACCACTAAGCTACACCCGCAGTAGTTTGTAATTTAAGAGAAATTTTTCTAAAGGTCAACAAGCAGCTTTAGAGTAAAAATGAAGGAACTCACAAAAGCTCCTTCATTTTGATTAATTTAAGCTTTCTTACGATCGTCTTCCTTGACTTCGTATTCAGCATCAACAATATTTTCGCCTTCTGGTGTTGTTGTTGAAGAAGCAGATCCTTCAGCAGCACCTTCAGTCGCTTGAGCAGCCTTATACATAGCTTCACCAAGCTTCATTGATGATTGTGTCAACGTTTGCATTTTTGCTTGAATATCATCCTTATTATCAGTTTGCAAAGCTTCTTTCAAAGCAGCAAGGTCAGTTTCGATCGCAGTTTTTTCCTCTGCACTAACTGCGCTTCCATGCTCAGATAAGGCTTTTTCTGTAGAATGAACAAGAGCATCGGCATGATTTTTTACTTCTATTGTTTCTTTGCGCTTTTTGTCTTCTTCAGCGTTAGCCTCTGCTTCTTTAACCATACGCTGTATATCTTCCTCAGAAAGCCCACCAGAAGCTTGGATACGAATCTGTTGTTCCTTACCAGTTGCTTTATCTTTTGCAGAAACCTGAACAATTCCATTCGCATCAATATCAAAGGTCACTTCTATCTGCGGCACACCACGTGGAGCCGGAGGAATGTTTTCTAGGTTAAACTGACCAAGTGTTTTGTTATCTGCAGCCATTTCGCGCTCACCTTGAAACACACGAATTGTCACAGCTGTTTGATTATCGTCAGCTGTTGAAAACACTTGGCTTTTACGCGTTGGTATTGTTGTATTACGATCAATCAATCGAGTAAAAATACCACCAAGCGTTTCAATTCCCAGTGAAAGCGGCGTAACATCAAGCAATAAAACATCTTTAACTTCGCCTTTCAGTACACCACCTTGAATAGCAGCACCAATTGCCACGACCTCATCAGGATTCACACCACGGTGCGGATCACGACCAAATAACTGCTTCACTGTTTCAATAATTTTTGGCATGCGAGTCATACCACCGACCAAAATTACTTCGTCTATTTGGCTCGCTTGCAAATCTGCATCCCGCAGCGCAGCTTTACATGGATCAATAGTACGCTGCACCAAATCATCAACTAACGACTCAAGCTTTGCTCTAGTAAGTTTTAAATTTAAGTGCTTTGGCCCATTTGCATCTGCCGTAATAAATGGCAGATTAATATCTGTTTGCATTGAGTTTGAAAGCTCAATTTTTGCCTTTTCTGCAGCTTCTTTTAAGCGTTGAAGTGCAAGTTTATCTTTTCTGAGATCAATGGATTGCTCTTTTTTAAATTCATCAGCAATCCAATCCATAATGCGCGCATCAAAATCTTCACCGCCAAGGAATGTATCACCATTGGTAGATTTCACTTCAAATACCCCATCACCAATTTCAAGAATTGAGACATCAAAAGTACCGCCACCTAAGTCATAAACAGCAATTTTTCCAGTGGCCTTCTTCTCAAGACCATATGCTAAAGCAGCAGCAGTTGGCTCATTCAATATACGTAATACTTCCAATCCTGCGATGCGTCCTGCATCTTTCGTTGCTTGACGCTGTGCATCATTAAAGTAAGCAGGCACTGTAACAATTGCTTGAGTTACTTTTTCACCTAAGTAATTCTCTGCAGTTTCTTTCATTTTTTGCAAAATGAACGCACTAACTTGACTTGGGCTATATTTTTCTCCGTGCGCTTCAACCCAAGCGTCTTTGTTATCACCAGAAATAATCTTGTATGGAACTAGACCAATATCTTTTTGCGTCATGGGATCATTAAAAGTGCGCCCTATTAAGCGCTTAATAGCAAAAAGCGTATTTTCTGGATTTGTTACACCTTGACGCTTCGCAGGTTGCCCCACCAATCGTTCACCGCCCTCGGTAAATGCAACCATTGATGGTGTAGTGCGAGCACCCTCTGTATTTTCAATAACCTTAGCGGTGTTGCCTTCCATTACAGCAACACAAGAATTCGTTGTACCAAGGTCAATTCCAATTACTCGTGACATAATTTTTCTCCTTATTTATTTTTTTAGCAGCCATCATCTGACAGTGCTAACAATATACAAAATTTCTACAAAAAAATCAAAGTTTTAAACAAACCAACTTTGACTTTGTTTAAAGTGTTGACGCACAAGGCAAATATGACCAAAGCTCAAATAAAAAATAAGAATTTATAATTGAGTTTTTTCGTATAATACTGTATAGATTTTAGCTTATTCGATACGTTTTTAACTAGTATTTTTGACGAAGTGCTAGCACCAAAAGTCAGTTAAATGTATAAGAAAAATTCATAACTTTTAAAGAATGCTCCAAGACATGGCTTTTAAGCAAAATTTTATCTGTACAGCTCTAATTTCCTTGGGGTTTTTGCTGCCTGACTGGTATTTAGGCTACTGCACTAAAATGCTTAGCTGCACAGTCCCCATTAATACCCTCTTAAGTGTCCTTGGGTTCTCAATGATTCTTAGCATGGTTAAAAGTCGTAAATTTCTGTTTGTCATTATAGCAGGCATTACTATTGCCCAAAGCATTCAACTTAATCACTGGGCTTATTTTGGAGCGCCTATTAATAGTCAGGATATCCACAAAGCATTTACTGAACTTGATGAAATTTTCCAAACTGGAATATCCCTTGCAGGTAGCTTCTGGCAAGTATGGCTAATCCAATCATTATCGTTGTTTTTGATGATTTTTGGAGTATTGCAAGCTAAAAAATGTCGTCATTTTCGTTTTGCATGGGTGATCGTGCTATTAGCTTTAGCGGTAAATCCCATATTATTTTATGTAAAAGGAACTCCACTTTTTCACACAAAACCTATATCAAGCACTATTCACAACACCTTAAGAGCTTTTTCTAGTTGGCTGGTCAATTCGCAAGCAAAAATACACAACTTTCATTATAAATCCTATCAAATTACCTACCACTCACCAAAAGTTAAAAATATTGTTTTAATAATGGGGGAAAGCTTAAGCAGTCGTTATATGCAGCTTTATGGCTATAAAAACCCAAATACCCCCTTTTTGGAAAAATTAAAAAATGACCCTAATTTTGCTTACACCAAAGGAATTTCAAGTAGTGTTGATACGTTAGCTGGATTGCAGTTATTTTTTAATAATGCACATAACCCGGGATTTACTGAATTAATTCAGAAAAAATCTGCTAATTTATTTCGTTTAGCGCGGAATCAGGGTTATAAAACATTTTTAATTTCTGCTCAGGGAGAAGGTCTATTTCATGAGGTTGGCACACAATTTATTGATGTTTATAGCTTCAAAAAAGACGCGCTGAAATCTTTAAAAGAAAAAGGTGACGAAGCCTTATTTGATGTTTTAACTAAATTAAATTTTGATGAGAAAAATTTTATTGTAATTCATTTACGTCATATACATGAACCTTACAGTTATTGGGAAAAATACTTTCCAGTTTTGGAAACAAATAAATCTACGGATTCGAGAGAGCTGCAAACCAGAAACGAGTATTCTCATGCTATTTCTTATCATGATCATTGGGTCGCGCAATGTATGACGTGCATTAAGAAAATTCTACCCAATGACACAATTGTTATTTTTACTAGTGACCATGGACAACTAGTTGGCGAAGATGGCTTGTTTGGGCATAACTTAATGCGCTCAGAAGTTGTTGATGTGCCAGTTTGGGCTTATACAATTAATGCAGACAAGTGTCTGAATAATTATATAAAAACACAACCTGTTTGCAGTCATTATGACTTAGGCAAACAAATTGCAAAACTTTTTGGAGCTGAGATTTTTAACCCCAATGAAAATCCTAACTTGCAATTCATACACGGCACTGAGTTACACACTAATTACGTGTTTATGCCTTGGGAAAAAATCAATGGTACTGCAAAATTTTTACAAATAGAGCAAATAGGTGTAGCAGCTAAATAACAGTCATACAGCGGCTTAACAAACAAAATGAACACCTGCATATTTTGGCGCTTTGTAATGTTTGCCATCTTTCATAAATTACGGCATTATCGTGTCAATAAAATAGTTAGGAACTGACGCGGTGCCTTTTAAGAACCTTGCCAACGCGCTGACTCTTGCACGTATTGGCCTGATCCCGTTCATATTACTCACTTTCTTTATTGACTATCCAATGCCACGTCTTGTTGCAGCTTGTCTTTTTATTCTTGCCTGTATAACCGATTATCTTGATGGATTAGTTGCACGCGTTTTTAATCAAGAAACACGCTTTGGTGAAATACTTGATCCAATTGCAGATAAGCTTCTGATAGCATCAACTTTACTAATGCTCGTGGGTTTTGATCGTATTTCAAAATTTAGTATTTTGGCAGCTGTAGTAATTTTATGTCGTGAAATTTTAGTATCAGGCTTACGAGAATACTTAGCTGAAACTAATATTTTCCTATCAGTCAGCTGGATTGCGAAAATTAAAACAGCTATTCAAATGTTTGCTATTGCATTGCTTTTGTATATTGATCCTCAGCAAAGCCCTATAGCCCTGAGAATACTTGGAGAGCTTTTATTATGGGTTGCTGCTGGGATTACTCTTTATTCTGGTTGGATCTACATTCAAACTAGCATAGACGTGACCTCTGAAAATTCTTCCACGTAGAATGCTTTTCCTTTTAAAAATTATCTTTTCAAGCCTGGCTTTATGGTGGAGTCTGCGTCAAATCGACTTTGGGCATTTAAACATTGTTTTTAAGGAACTGCCACTTACTATCTACATCTATACTTTATTAGTCATGATCTTATGCGTATGTCTTAATGGGCTACGATTATATTGTATTGCTCAAAAAATGAATCTAAAAGGCTCTTTGAAGTTTTTACACCAACTCACCTGGTCAGGAGCATTTTTTAATCAATTATTACCCAGCGGAATAGGCGGTGATGCATATAGAATTTATGCGCTTTCCAAAAAAAATACCCTCCTATCAAGCACAGCAGTAATTATATGGGATCGTATTCTTGCAATTTCCTGCATGAGTGTTATTTGCATACCTGTGTTATTTTTTATAACTATGCCAGCTTCTTTAAAAACTATAACAACAATTATTTATAGTTTGCTGGTGATTGGCATTGCTGCGTTAGTATTATTTATTCAGTTTCCAATTTTACAAAACTATAAACTCATAAAAAAGCTTTGGAATGCTTTAGCGTATGGAAAAAAATTTGCATCACCTCCCTTTAGTTCTCTGGGAATCTCAAGCTTTAGCTCAACTTTTGTAAATTTTTTTGCATTTTACCTACTTGTTAGTGCTTTAAAAATCCCATTAAATTTTTGGGAAAGCTCAGTCTTATACACTATCTCACTGTTAGTAACATTTATTCCACTTTCCATATCTGGATGGGGATTGCGAGAAAGTTTTCTCACAGCTTACTTGTTAGCATATGGACTACCGCCTGAAAAAGGGTTTACTCTGGGAGTTTTACACGGACTTTTAACGCTAGCAACAGGCGTTATTGGTGCTATTTTTTACTTATTTTCCAAAAATCAGAAAAATTCTCTTGGCACAAACGTCCAAAATAGATAGTATGTAATCACTTAAGCGGGCGTAGCTCAGGGGTAGAGCACAACCTTGCCAAGGTTGGGGTCGAGGGTTCGAATCCCTTCGCCCGCTCCAAGTTAATCTTTAGATCTATCATTGATCTGATACTTTTTTGCGTTTCTTGTTTTTTGTGCTAGAGCCTGATTCTGATGAAGCTGCTGTTGATTGTTGAAATGGCCCCACAAGTTCAGCAATTCTAGTCTCCATAACAATTTTTTCTTTAATAATTTTATTAACTTCATTAATAATTGTTTTTACTTTTTCAGAATAAAAATCTCCCGCTGAAGCAAAATCATTAACTACTTTTGCAAATTTTCTAAACGCATCATGAAAATCGTGGCGCATATTATTTAGCTCTTCCATTAGCCTAATCAATTTTTCATCATTACTAACATCTTTACCCGCTGCTTTAAGTGCATTCAGCTGAGCTTTTAAGGCTTCATCGTTCTGGAGAAGCACATCACCATGCAATTTCTCATCAGACTCAGGCATAACCGCAGCCCTTACATTTTCTTGTATTCCCAAAATCAGTACCGCTAAAATAATCAACGTTAATCTATTCATTCTTTTGACCCACATGTATTTGTCAATTTATTTAATATTAAATTGAAAATATTAATAAATTATTATCAAAAAAATAAATTTAGCGGAAATTGGTGTGAATTTAAGAAATCACAAAGATATGGTGCCTACTACCAGACTCGAACTGGTACGCCTTTTGGGCGGCAGATTTTAAGTCTGCTGTGTCTACCGATTCCACCAAGCAGGCCCCAGACTTCTTTCTAGCAAATAATGAGCAATGACGCAAAGATAAAAGAACAGCTTTTTAAAAATTATCACTTGGAGAAGTTGATAAAACATATCGACCCGGTGCAGATTCAATATTTTTTGTGCTTTTCCACATATTTGTTTTTATTTTTCTGCCAACATACGGTTTTATCCATTGATACCACTCAGGCCACCAAGAACCAGAGATTTCTTCTGCTTTTTCCAACCAAATAGTAGGATCTGAAATCGACTCATCTGACTTCCAGTAACAATATTTTTTTTGATGCACAGGATTAACAATACCAGCAACGTGCCCTGCAGCCCCTAAAATAAATGTGGTATTGCTAGGGCATATTTCTTTTATTGCATAAGCAGATTGCCAAGGAACTATATGGTCTGATTTGGTTGCAAATGCAAATATTGGCGTCGTTATTTCTTTTAAATCAATTTTAGCACCATTAATGCAGAAACTATTAGCATGCATAAGAGCATTTTCGAAAAAAATATGACGCAGATATTCCATATGGAGCTTTGCAGGAATATGTGTTGTATCGCAATTCCAATACAAAAAGTCTAAAGAGAATGCTTCTTTATTTAAAAGGTAGGTATTAACGTAATTTGACCAAATTAAATCATTTGCACGTAATAAACTAAAAACACGAACCATTTCATTACCTGGAAAGTACCCAATGTTTTTCACGCGTTTTTCTAAATATTTCAGCTGATCCTTGCAAATGAATACTTTCAAATCACCCATTTTTTCAAAATCAATGGGTGCCGCTAAAAGGCTAAAACTAGCAATAGGATTTTTCTCAATACGCTTTGCTAAATATCCTGCTAAAAGAGTAGCTGCAACGCCACCAGTGCAGTATGCCAACAAATTTAATTTATCTTGCTTAGAAATAGATAAAACTTTTTCAAGTGCCTCAAGCACACCATCAATAACATAATCCGAAAGCCCATAATCAGCATAAGTTTTATCAGGGTTTACCCAAGATAGAATAAATACACTAAATCCTTTTTCAAGCGCCCAACTCACAAATGAGTTTTCTTTTTGCAAATCAAAAATGTAGTATTTGTTGATCCAAGGCGGAATCATCAGCAACGGACGCTCATAAACTAATTCTGTCTTAGGTTTATAGTATAGCAATTGAAATAAAGCTGTTTCATAAACAACCTTTCCTTCTGTAATGCCTAAATTCTGCCCTACCTTAAATTCTTTAAGATTAGTAAACATTGGTAAATTTAAAAAATTTGAATTTGCGTGATCTTCTAAAAATTTTTTATACCCATTCACTAGATTTTGTCCATGAGTACGTATGGTTTCTTTTAAAACTTCGGGGTTTGTAAAGGGAGAATTTGTTGGAGCAATTGCATCCATCAAGTTACGTATATAAAACTGAACTTTTTCTTTTGTTTTGGGATTAATCTCATCCAGAGATTCGATTAGCTCATTCATGTATTTACAGTGTAACAAGTAAGATTGTTTTAGATAATCAAAAACAGGAAACTCAGTCCATTCAGCAGATCTGAAACGCCTATCGTTACTTTGAGGCATAATAATTGGCTCAACTTTTTCTCCTTGAAAACGATCCAAAGTACGTTGGTACAACTCATCTAAATCACTTAAATATTTTCTTTGTTTTTCATCCCACTCTTCTGGCTTAACAATAAAAGTATTGATGACAACTTTATGAGTTTCAGCAAATGTCTTTGCCATCACTTCAGGATTGAAAATATTTAATGGACTTGCCCCTTCTGACATAAAATTTGATATAAGACTGGAGTATATATCGCTTAAATTTTCCATACTCTCTCTAATACCAGGGTGCAAATTTTCAAAAAATCCCGGAGTACTGGTCTTATTTTTTTTCTTAGGTTTGTGATTTTTAGTTCTTTTTCTAGCTTCATGCTTTTCTTGCTGACTGCTATGAAGCATATTTTTTTCCTTTGAAATTTTTATTTATTAACATTTTTAAAGTCAGACTTAACATCTATGCTTTAATTCTAAAAGGTAAGACATGAATAAAGTGTTAAAACAGATAACGCTATTCACCTTAAAGATTTCTTGATTTATATAAAAAAACCATTTATACACTATATAGCAGCGTGGCTAGGGCATAGTGCCCGGGCATGCCTTTGTTGCGGTAAATTATTTAAATTATTAATATTAGAGAGACAAAATGCCCAAGTTAAAAACAAAAAGTAGTGTTAAGAAGCGCTTTCGCCTTACCGGAACCGGAAAAGTGAAGGTGGCTCCTGCAGGAAAACGCCATGGTATGCGTAAACGTTCAAATAAATTTTTGCGAAATGCTCGCGGCATGAAAATATGTGCATCTCCGGAGATTAAGCGCATTCGTACTTATTATTTTCACGTGTAAGGGGTTATCATGGCACGAGTAAAAAGAGGCGTTACTACACACGCACGTCATAAAAAAGTTTTAAAGATGGCTAAAGGCTATCGTGGACGTTCTAGCACTTGCTTTCGTTCAGCAATACAAAGAGTCGAAAAGGCATTAACGTATGCTTACCGCGATCGTCGCGTTAAGAAGCGTAACTTCCGCGCTCTTTGGATTCAGCGCATTAATGCTGCAGTTCGTGAATTAGGATTAACCTATTCAGCATTCATGAATGCTCTACACAAAAATAATGTTGATATTGATCGTAAAGTTCTTGCAGACTTAGCAATGAATCAACCTGAAAGCTTCAAAGCGCTGGTAGATCAAGTCAAAAAATCCGCATAGTATAAAAATATCGTATTTTTGAGCTCACTATCTTTTTAGTGGGCTTTTTTAATATTTTATTAATTCATTTTTGATTTAATAGACTCAGGTTTAAAAATTCTCAGCCTAGGGTTTATTTATGAAAAAGAAATTATTATTTTCCTTGCTTTTAGGATCTGCTTTCTCTTGGACAAACGAAATACACGCAACGGAAGTGACTGCTATAACTACTGCAGAATCTTCAGTCAATGAAACAGCTAGCAAAGATGCAGCTATTAGGGAAAGACCTGAAAAAAAACATAAAGCAATTGGCTTAGACGGCAAAGAAATTGAGGTTCAATTCTTTGATAAGGCGATGCATCCTGACTTGGTCACTAAAGAGCTTACATTTCAAGACGGCGGAACATACGACCCAACTGGAAAAAAGAATTTCCCTTATATGGCTGGAGAGAAAATGCCAGAAGGAGCTGCTGTTGTTTACGTGTTAAGAAAAAATAGTAATCCAGATGAACTCAAGCTTGTTCCTGCAGATGCTGACATTAGTAAATTCCCAGGCTATTCTGGATCTATTTCCACAGAATGGTGGATGTACAAAGATGAGAATAACTACCTATATCCTTATGTAGAAAAAGAAGATCCAAATGCTCAATTTATCCTTGGCAAAAAGGCTTCTGTTTACATTTATGAAGTGCCTGATCTCGCAGCAACAGAAAAAGAGAAAGAGCTGGCTGATATTAGAGAACAGCTAAAATCAGGTGGTGGTATTGTTGCGACATCCGAGCAAGCAACTAGAGGTGAAAACCCTGTTATTATAACATCAGACGCACCTTTCTGGGAAAAGTTTCAATTTGGAGATGGCTTATTTGATGGTAAGCGCATAGATTTTGTGATTACGACGTCTGATCCTAAAGCGACACCAGAAACATTTGCAAAATTAAAACGTGATCTTTTGGAAACATTTAGTGAAAAACCAAACGTAGCTACGGCTATGTTTGCGCTAGCTTTAGAAGATCTAAGCAACCTAAAAGAAGGTAAACCCGAAAGCCTAAAGAATGTTCGGATCACCTATGAAGGCATATCAGCTACTCTAATGTTTTCATCAGAAGTAGATCCCCTTACAGCTCGAGCTTACATCAATGATTTAATGACTAAACATACTATGTCACACGAAGATATAAGGAACCTACAAAAAGAACATGAACAAAAATTAGCAGAATATGAGCGTACTTTAGCAGATCTAGAAGAAAAAGAACTTAAACTAGAAGAAGAAAGACTTAAAAATAAACAAATGCAGGAAGAGCTAGCTATTGCTGCACAAAAAGCCGCAGCTGCGCAAGAAGTAATTGAAGAGATTACACTAGAAAAAGTTGCTGCGACAGAAGTAGCTGCTCAAGCTCTAAATGCGGCAGATGAACATAGAGTAGAACAAGTTCAAACGGTACAAGCTTTGGATGAAACACGAGAGAAATTAACAGTGGTACAAGCAGAACAGAATCAAATAGTACAAGCTTTGGATGAAACACAAGAGAAATTAACAGTGGCACAAGCAGAGCAGAATCAAACAGTACAAGCTTTGGATGAAACACAAGAGAAATTAACAGTGGCACAAGCAGAGCAAGATAAAACAGTACGAGCTTTGGATGAAGCACGAGAGAAATTAACAGTGGTACAAGCAGAACAGAATCAAACAGTACAAGCTTTGGATGAAACACAAGAGAAATTAACAGTGGCACAAATTGATGAGGCAACTTTGAAAGCTCAAAAAGAAGCGGCAGAAGAAGCAGCACAACGAGCAGAAGCAGAAAAGATGGTAGCTGAAGATAAGCTAGCTAAATCACATGCCGCACTTATAGAAGCTACTATAAATTCTGGTGATACAGCCGTCAATACAACAGCGCCTATATCAGCTCAAAAAGAACAATTAGCATCTCCTGTTCATTCAGAAGAGAGCCCTAAAGACTCCGTGGTTCAAGGTGAAGGAGAAGGTGCGACAATACAGCACCAAGATGTTAATGAAAGTACAGTAGCTGATATTCATAATGATGAAAATTTATCACTTAACCCTCAACTACCCATAAAAAAAGATAAAATGGCACTAGATCCAGAACTATTAAAAGGATCTGAACCTTCTATTTTACAACAGTCCTTAGCACCATATCTTTCACAACAATCACTTGCTGCTGAAGCTGGATAAAAAAACAGACAACAAAAAAACATATAGTGGCACACTCTAAATACTGTGGCACACTCTAAATACTAGAGTGCGCTACTTTTTTTGATGAAGCTCTGTAATAACTCATTGCTGTAAAGGCAGCAACACAAGTTAAAATAGTCATAATCAAAGCTATCCTTGTAGGATCACCATTATAGGAATAACCGGTTATAAAAGTTACCAACGCAACAACCACTGCACGCTTTGACATGATAAGAGAGGTGGCGGTTCCTTTAATATCGGGAAAAATCTCTAAAGATGCTGAAAAAGCAACAGGATAAAATAGTGCAGCTCCCACTGCAAATAAGCTAACTGTTATTGTAGTCATTAATACGCCTGAAGATACTATACCTACCAGCAAAAAAGCCAATGTTCCTAAAGAACTCAGACCAATTCCTAGAAGTATGCATTTTGAGCTGCTTATATGTTTTAAAATGACACCTGAAAACACACTAACTATAGCAAATGCTGCGACTATAAACGCTTGATGTAAGGCATAAAGATATATAGATAATTTAAATGTTTGCATATACAAAAATGAAGCACTAGTGATAAAACTTAAGTAAGATGCGTATAACAGGCTGGGAGCAAGACTTGTTTGCAAGAAAGAATTATTTCTTAATAAGCACCTAAAATCAGATAAAGTCCTTCCCCAATGAACGCTCTGTTTGACTTTTAAAGTTTCAGGTAAAGAGAAAGCAAGAAATATCCATGAAATTACGCAAATGAGCGCTACTACTGCATAATTTCCACGCCACCCAAAAACTTCATTCAAATAGGTGCCTATAACAGGTGATATAGCCATTAAGCATGTAAAGACACAATTCATTAAACCAATAAGCTGAGTAGCTTTCTCACCTTTATACGTATCTGCGATCATTACAAAAACAACCACAGCTGAAGTAGAGGCACCAAACCCTTGGATGAGCCTCGCTAATAATAAGACAGAAATAGTTGATGCCCATACACAGTTCAAAGCACCAATCATCAAAATTGCATTACCAGCAATCATAACTGGGCGCCTACCATATGCATCGGCCAACGGACCAACTATCAAAGACCCAATAAAAAAACCTAAAAAATTAATACTAATTGTATGCTGTGCTAAAGATTCAGTTGTATAAAAATACTCAACTAAACTAGGAAAGCTAGGCACTGAAATATCAACTTCAATGCAGCAAGCAATCAATGAAAAAATATACAAAAATGGATGAACAAATTTTTTCATAAAAAATCCTTCTAAAACTGAATGTAAAAATTAAACAAGCTCTAAAAAAGCCAGGAATTTAAGCCGAAATAACAAATATGTAGGGGAAGGAAGGCTGTATAAGGATGACCGTAAAAACAATCAGGTGCAATGTACCATAGATAAATTAATCTTTGCAACTATTACAAAACCACTAAAAAATAGCGTTTCATGATTTTTAAAAACATGCTTACATAGGTTTCATATTTTTATGAGTAAAATGTATGAAACCTCTTATTGCTATTGGCGCTGCTTTCCTTGATATTGTTGTTCGTTGCTCTTCTCCCGATCTTGCGTCTTATGGAAACCAGTTAAACGAAACCAGATTCCTCACAAGAGACCAATTTTTGTGCGTTAAAAAGCAGCTGAAAAATCCTTTGATTATTCCTGGAGGATCAGCAGCGAATGCAACAGCAATATTTGCAAAATTAGGTGGAAAAGCTTTTTTTGGCGCCACTATTGGTAATGATAAAGAAGGAACAATTTGGAGACAATCTCTTAGTAGTTTAGGCATAAATACACACCTTTATACCTGCGATTTTGAACCAACAGGTGGATGCTTAGTATTTGTTCATCCAAATGGTCAGCGTTCTATGCGTTCGTATCCGGGCACGGAAAATGTACCTGATAATAATCTTGAAAATATGCCTATTGATAAAGACTCTATTGTCTTTTTAGAGGGGTACGGACTAAAAAGCAAAAGCAAGGCTTGCGTATATTTAAAAGCTATAGAAAGAGCAAGAAAAGAAGGTGGATACATTGTTTTAAATGCTTCTGATCCTGTATGTGTAAAAGAGCAGCGTGATTTGTTTGTATCTCTGCTGAATAATACTGCTGACTTAATTATCATGAACGAAGAAGAAGCTTGTGAATTGGTAAAAGGCGATTTAAAAGACTGTATCGCATTTATTAGAGCAACAAAAAAATGTGCTGTTATTACGCTTGGAGCTGCTGGAGCCATTGCTGTATACGGCAATAATATCTGGTATTGTCCAGCACGCGATGTAAAAGTTGTAGATACTTTAGGAGCAGGAGATGGATTTGCTGGTGGCTTCTTGTACGGACTTTCTGCTGGATGGTCAATTCCTGAGTGCTTACAATTAGGTAGTTATATTGCTGGTGAAATTGTGTCTCGTCTTGGAGCTCGCGTTGAAGAGGATTTAAGAGACGTTATTCAATTTCAAAAATACAAACAACTTTCTATCATTCAATTTGAACAGACTTAAGGAATTGCTTCCACAACAAAAACTTTTATACTGTTCATGAGTAAAAGATCAAAGGAAAAGCTCTATGAAAAATAATCTATGGCAAAATCTACTATTAAAAAGAGCCATCTCTGCTTTTTCTTTAATAGAAATATCCATCGTACTAGTGATAATTGGTCTTATTACAGGGGCTGTTTTTAAAGGACAAGAACTTATAGACAGTGCAAAAATCCGTTCCATTGCTCAAGACTTTCAACATTATTCTTTATCAGTCAGCACCTATCAAGAAATTTATCAAGCACTTCCTGGAGATGACCCAAAAGCAACAATGCATTTTACTGGCACAACATCAGGAGATGGTAATGGCCAAATTACAGGCTCTGAAGCAGATCTTTTTTGGCAACACTTAAATAAAGCTTCTATTATCAATAGCGATAAGGCACCCGCTTCAAAACTTGGTGGCCTGTATACAATTGCGTTTCAACCTTCAGCAGAAATGCCAGGTCATTGGTTCATGCTAGCAAAAGAAGGAGGAGCCGGACTTTTTACCCCAAAGCAAGCACAAGCTTTAAAAAACAAAATTGACCCAGGAAACATCGATCCAAATCAAGGACAACTGATTGTGAAAGATGCTTCTGGAGCCGCAGGAAAGTGTATACAAAATGGACACTTAAATCTCGAAATAAAAACTGCAGCTTGTGTAGTTTACTATCGTTTTTAACTCATGCATGGCTGGCTAATTTTAGATAAACCTGCAGGAATAACCTCTACACAAGCAGGTGGTGTAATAAAGCGCATATTTGGCCAAAAGAAGATTGGGCACGCAGGAACGCTTGATCCCTTTGCTAGTGGTATTTTGCCTTTAGCTCTTGGGAAAGCTACTAAAACCATACCATATTTGATGAATAGCTCAAAAACATACAACTTTACTCTTTCTTTTGGCGCCCAAACAACAACCGATGACACCGAAGGTGAAGTTATTGCCACTTCTGCACATAGACCTTCTTTAAAAGATATACAATCTGCTTTGAATTTATTCACAGGTTTGATACAACAAATACCTTCAATTTACTCGGCAATAAAAATCAAAGGGAAACCAGCTTATGCAAGGGCTCGTGCTGGAGAAGAAATCAACATGCCCTCCAGACAAGTAAAAATTTACGATCTTGCACTTGAGAAATATGATGGAGAGAACGCTACTTTTAGTGTGACATGCGGCACAGGGACATATGTACGTTCCTTAGGGCGTGATCTAGCTCTACATCTTGAATCAGTTGGTCATTTAACTATGCTTCAAAGAACACGCGTTGGTCAATTCAGCATTGATAATGCAATTTCACTGGAAAATATCAAAAAAATAGGCGATACTCCCCTAGCTTGCTTTTTATTACCGATTGGATCTGTTCTGGACGACATCCCGGCAGTATCTGTATCGTTTCAAAAAGCTAATAAGATCCAGCATGGTCAAGCTGTTGAAGTATCTAAGAATAATTGTCTTAATATTTCAGCATGGTGCGATGATAAGCTTATTGCCCTTGGTCACGTGCAAGATAATTTGTTTTATCCGGATCGTGTGTTTAACATTTAAATAAAGTAAAGGAAAATTCGATGTCGATTAGTCCAACACGCAAACAAGAAGTTATTAAAGAATTTGCAACAAAAGCAGGTGATACAGGTTCACCTGAAGTTCAGGTTGCTATTATGTCTGAACGCATTAAAAATCTTTCTGGTCATATGCAAGAACATAAGCACGATTTACATTCTCGTCGCGGTTTGTTAATGCTTGTTGGCCAACGTCGTCGCTTACTTGATTATTTAAAGCGCGTTAGCGAAAATCGTTATCAAACGTTAATCCAGCGCCTGAGTATTCGTCGCTAGGTTTGTGAAGAAATTGAATCACACTATTTACTACAAGTACATGATGGAAGGCCATGCATATGGTTCTTCCATTTTACATTTTAACTGTTAAGGAATTTTATGTTTAATATAACACGCGAAGAAATTGAGTGGGCTGGCCGCAAACTAGTATTAGAAACCGGGAAAGTTGCTCGGCAAGCAGACGGCGCTGTGATGGCAACATACGGTGGCACAACCGTGCTGTGTACTGTTGTTGCACAAAAGGAAGCAAAACCAGATATCGATTTCTTTCCATTAGGTGTGCACTACCAAGAAAAGACTTTTGCTGTAGGAAAAATTCCCGGTGGATTTTTACGTCGAGAAGGCAGGCCTTCTGATTCTGAAACTCTAAAATCACGGCTTATTGATCGACCAATTCGTCCTTTGTTTCCTGAAAATTTTCGCAATGAAGTACAAATAATTTGTACAGTCCTTGCATATGATTTTGAAAATGACACCGACATTACTGCACTAATTGGCGCCTCAGCAGCACTTGCAATTTCTGGCATTCCATTTCAAGGGCCCGTAGGTGCGGCAAAAATCGGATATATTGACGGCAAGTTAGTGCTTAATCCTACTCTTACTGCGATGAAAGATTCAGCGCTTGATTTAGTTGTTGCAGGAACTAAAGAAGGCGTACTGATGGTTGAATCTGAAGCCAAAGAGCTATCAGAAGATATAATGTTAAGCGCTGTAGAATTTGGTCACGAAAATTTCCAACCAATTTTAAAGCTGATTGAAAAGCTTGTGAAAAAAGCTGGAAAACCGCAATGGGAACTACCTAAAGCAGCACCTGAAGTTGCTGATATTTTAAAAAAAGTTACAAAAATAGCAGAGAAAGATTTACGCAAGGCTTACAGCATTAAAGTCAAACAAGATCGTTATGCTGTTATTGATACAGCAAAACAAAAAGTTGCAAAAGAACTAGCTGAATATGTAGAAACTCATCCTAAACTAGTAGATAGCGCATTCAAGAATTTGCAATCAACAATTCTTAGAGGAGATATTCTAGATTCTCAAAAAAGACTTGATGGCCGAAAACTGGATGAAATTCGCCCAATTATAGCAGAGGTTGGAGTTTTACCTCGTGCTCATGGAAGCGCATTATTCACTCGCGGAGAAACACAAGCTTTAGTTGTGGCAACATTAGGAACAGGCCAAGATGAGCAAATTATTGATGCATTAGAAGGCGAATACAAAGAGCGCTTTTTGCTTCACTATAACTTTCCTCCATATTCTGTCGGGGAAGTTGGTCGTTTGGGCGGTGTTGGCAGACGCGAAGTAGGACATGGAAAATTAGCATGGAGAGCTATTAATCCTTTGTTACCCACCAAAGAACAGTTTTCTTACACAATTCGTGTGGTTTCTGAAATCACTGAATCCAATGGTTCATCTTCAATGGCAACTGTATGTGGCACTTCTCTCGCTTTAATGGATGCTGGTACTCCATTGCCTAAATCTATTGCAGGCATTGCGATGGGTCTTGTTAAAGAAGGCAAAAAATATGAAGTTTTGAGTGACATTCTAGGCGATGAGGATCACTTAGGAGATATGGACTTCAAAGTTGCAGGAACCAGTGATGGCGTTACTGCGCTACAAATGGATATTAAAATTACTAGTATTACTGCTGAAATTATGAAAGAAGCATTAGCTCAAGCTAAAAAAGGGCGCCTTCATATTCTAGGAGAAATGTCTAAAGCTATTGAGTATTCAAGAGGTCAATTGAGCGCTTATGCGCCTAAAATGACCACCTTCAAAATAAACCCATCTAAAATTCGCGAAGTAATTGGTTCCGGCGGTAAAGTAATTCGTGAAATTTGCGAAACAACTGGTGCAAAAGTTGATATTGAGGACGATGGACAAGTTACTGTTGCTGGCGTTACTCAAGAAGCAATGGATGCAGCTGTAAAAATGATTCAAGGCATCGCTTGCGATCCTGAAGTTGGCCATATTTACGAGGGTAAAGTTGTAAAAGTTGCTGAATTTGGCGCCTTTGTCAATTTCATGGGCGGACGTGACGGATTAGTTCATATCAGTGAATTAGCACCAACACGCGTTAATAAGACCGAAGATGTTGTTAAACTTGGAGATATAGTGCAAGTAAAGGTCCTTGGTTTTGATGATCGCGGTAAAATAAAGCTAAGCATGAAAGCTGTTAACCAGGAATAAAATCAGTTTTATTGTTTTTGATAAAAAGCCACTTTTAAAGTGGCTTTTTATTTTTTCTTATCAGCAATAATTAGTTCTGCTATTCCATTAGATTTTGCATCAACATAACACCAACCACCAATAGGAAAAGTAATAATTGGCGTTGAATGGCCAAAATCTAGTCCTGAAACAATTGGGATATTTTTAAGTTTGGATTTTGTTGCAATAATATGATGGAGTTTTTCTGGTGTCATTTTAAAATTGGTTTCAAACCGTCCAAACACAATAGCTTGAACACCTTCAAAATCAGGTGATTGAATCAGTGACTCGAGATTACGTTCAAATTCAAACACATCAATACCGTTTGTATGATTAGCTATTTCCTCTAAGCATAAGATTACCCCGTCCAAAGAAGGCATATATGATGTACCTCTAAGCAACTGCAACGTTCCGAGATTACCCCCAATTATTTTTCCTTCGGCAACTCCTGAATGAATAACTCTTATTCCTGGATTTTCATAAAAAGTCCTATTGTCTTGGTCCAAATACCACGTTGCATCTGAAGACCACTTGTCTGAAGGCTTTATGCAAATTGGTTCTTTTCTAAACAAAGCTTTTTTAAAATATTCGAGAGTATACTCAAGACCTTTTTGCATAGAAAAAGTACTAAAGTGTGGACCTGAGTAAGTTACTAGCCCTGTCTTTGTATGGATAGCATTTGATAAGGCTGTAATATCAGAAAAACCACATAAAATCTTTGGATTCTTAGCAATCAGCTCATACTCAATATGATCCAATAGCTGGTTTGAGTTATACCCACCAAGAACGGTCAAAATTGCGTTTACGTTTGTATCAGCAAATGCTTCATGCAGATCATTAAGACGAGAACTTACAGATGAAGACATCATCATATCATTTTCGTTAACATGGCCACCAAAGCTTACCCTTAGCCCAAGTTTTTCAAGAGTTTGCAGCGCATATTTTATATTTTCTTGAGAAATAATAGCTAAACTCTTGGCAGGGGCAATTACTCGAACTTCATCACCCAATTTTAATTTTACAGGCACCATGTCTATTTTCGACCTTACTGATAAACCGTCAATTCTTTAAGTTTCAAAACCACTGTGACTCCTTCACCCCAAGTTGTTTCCATAGAATGAATAACTCCCGTGGAAAATATATCTATATTAATCTCTTCATAATCAGGAATAGAATTGGTAGATTGAATGTCGTATAAAGCTTCTTGAAGTCGCCATAGCTTATTTGAAGGTAAAAGTGTGATATCTTTCAAAAAATCTTCTTTAAGCAGCGTAATTGCAGTGTTGATTCTTACAGGCGCCTGCATCTCATAGATTGCATCAAATACAATTTGATCAGAAAGAATACATTTTCCTTTTTCAATAGTTTCAAGGACTTTCTCAAGATGCCCAAGTGGGAAAGTAAGATGCTGATCGGTTATAAAACCG
This sequence comes from Alphaproteobacteria bacterium, assembly GCA_947487955.1. GTDB lineage: Bacteria > Pseudomonadota > Alphaproteobacteria > Paracaedibacterales > CAITNM01 > CAITNM01. Next base: position 1,582 of record CANKYV010000027.1, on the reverse strand, counting down.
TTCATATCTGGTTTCTGAAAATATACTCGCCAACCACCTTCTTCCGTAACTTCCGCTCCTCCTTGTAAAAGAAATTCCGTAGCTCCATCACGAAAATTTTCAATATGAAATGAAACTTCTGTGGGAGATTCCCACGAAGCAATATTTCTTTCAATAGTTGTTGTTGTACCGTCATGATAATGAATTTGCACTTCTAAATTTTGCTTATACACCCAACCTTCTTTGGTTTTTATAATCTCAATTGAAGCTTCTCCTGTTACATTACTAACAGTTGGATCTTTTGGTTTTTTATGCGGGTGAAGCTGTATTTCATAAATTGCTTTATGAGGCATAAGCTTGAAAGGTTTAGGTTCTTCTGGGTTGATAGGCGCTGTTTTCGGCGAAAGCTCCTCTATCAACTTTACTTCTTCAACTATATTAGTTGTGATATCACTTTCCTGAATACTCTGATTTATTGGTTGAGTTTGCCCCTGATGTGCAGGAGGGATTATCTCGCCATAGAGAGGCACAATCATGAATAAGAGTAGCGCGCAAAAACTGCCCACAGGATAAAAATCTATAGCTTAACAGCGTCAGTCTATCAAATATTTGATGTTTTCATGCTATCCATTTCATGTATGAACAACTATTTTAGTCAACCGTTGTCATTTAAGCACGGTTATTCTTATTCTAGAAAGATAACTGACTATTAAAGCTTACTTTAATAGCAAAAATCAGCAAAAGTTTAAGACACTAATAAAAAAAACAAGAAACTGCCATAAAAAATATAAGTAAATTTTTTGAAAAAAGCCTATCTATTTTTATAGCTACTAGCTTTTGGCTTCTTGTAGCAACTCTTCCACCATTTAGAATTGGTATATGGGTTGATTCTGAATGTGTTTTAGTTCTAGCGCACCTGATATTCTCGGCACTTGGCTTATGTCTAATTATTTTGTGTGGTTTCAAGGAAAATCTGTATTGCTCAAGACATACATTAATTTTTACTAGTTTTTCTTTTGTATCCTTGATTGCTACTTTTTGGGCTAATAATTCTATCATGCATCATTTGGGCAGTCCTTTATTGGGAGAGGGGTCTGTTTTATTTGTTGGATTGTCACTTTTATCATTCGCTATTGATAACATTTCTAATAAAAACTTAGTATATTACTCAGCAATTTCTGCTGGTATTGCTGCGGGATTTCTAGTTTTTCTAAATCATCCTAGCCATGGATTAGGCATTAATCCAGACTGGCTTCCTTATGTCTTCGGAGCGTTCTTGGCGCCGATTGCTCTTAGCATTTACACGGTAAGTACATGCGCTAAAAATAAGACAGAGCAAAGAACTCTTCTTTTTCTTAGCTGCATACTCCTTTTCTTATCACACAATAAAACAGCATGGATAGCAGTCTTTTTAAGTGTATGTGCTTGGTCAATAGTCAAGAACAAGCAACGTTTTAACCCTAATTCGGGATTAGATGGTTAAATTTGATACAAGGTTTTTTTGATTTCAAGGTATAAGCGACAAGGGTTGAAAAGATGTGAATAAAGCCATTAATGGGAGATCGATGGCGAGTGTGAGAAATTTGAAAGTCCTTTTTAATCA
>CANKYV010000026.1 GCA_947487955.1 Alphaproteobacteria bacterium | reverse complement strand
TACTGTTTACAAAACTCATCAAGAAATACAAATAATTCTGTGATATCTTTTTTCATGGAAGGCCGTTTAGAAAAGTTCTTGGTAAAATTTATCTAAAACAGCCTTCTATTCCTTGTAAAGACTTATTTCTAATCCCGAATTAGGGTTATTATCAATTAGGTAGGGGAATAGGACCTGTTAATCATTTTTATGCTACGTGGCCTCATCAAAACTTTACACAAAAAGTCTGGTTAGAAGTTATGCCTATTTTCAGAACGATTAAAGAACATTTATTTATTGCTAAAATGGCAGATAATTCTTTAGAGTCAGAGATTTTTAGTTTTTATATACAGCAAGATCATATTTTTTTGGCAGAGAGAGCAAAAGCATTTGCTATTTTGGCTGCGCGTGCTCCCTTTGTAGAGCTGCAAGAGTATTTAACGACACGAGCTCAACAAAGCAAAGAGGCTTCTGAGGGAATTTTTGAAAAATATGCTATGGGTAGCCCTTCTGCGAGCACTATGTCGCCTGCATGTAAGGCTTATACAGAATATATGGTAAACGTTGCTCAAAACGGTAGTTTTTTAGAAGGTTTAGCAGCACAACTTCCATGCTCTGTTATGTATCAAAAGCTTGGAGAATACATTCACAGCAACTTTTCTGAGCCAAATAAATTTATAGGTTGGATTAATACTTACAGCAATCCTGAGAGAAGAAAAAATGTAGAAACGTTTATAGGCTTTATTGATAAGGTAGCTGCGTTAGACATATACGAGAACATAAGCGCAGCAAAGAAAGCTTTTCACACAGCATCAAAATATGAGTTTGAATTTTGGGATGATGCATTGAATTTGAGAACAGCGCAAGGTGTTGCTTGTGATGAGCTTCGATAAACCTTTTGCAAAACATAAAATAAAATTTGATTTTACAATAAATCTAGATTGCTCCCTTCTATTTGCAATTGTACAACTACCCACTGATTGCTTTGGCCATTTGCTCCTCAAGAATAAAGATGTGGCAAAGGTTTATAAGAGGATCTGAATAGTCTTTTAACATCAAGCATATTGATTTATTCTTCTTTTACAAAGCAATTTTATTCTTTTTTCTTGAAAAAATAGCAGAAATGTAGTAGTGAGAAGTAGGAGACGATTGCCTTGGAGAACCCCATGCTATTTCGAAAAAATCAACGATTCTTATCGGGATTTTTTATCATCTGTTCAGCTGCAAGTTTTCTTTCTTCTGCTTTTGCAATGGAAGAAGAAGATGGTGGCCGTAAACGCAGCCACAGCGCACTAGAGGCATCCTCTCAAGAAGCAGATCAAATCACAAAAGATGCTCTGTTACGCCAACTTGGTGAACATCATTATGCCATTGCAACTACCGATACTGCCTTTAAGCATATGCTTTCCATCTCTATGGGAAGTGACCCCTCAATTGTGATTTCTTTCTTAAATTGCTTTATTCCTCCCTTTAGAGGAGATCCTGTTGTTGAGGTTAGAGAAGCGCCCGTTGCTATGCCTGCCCTAAGACAACATGGGGAAAAGCAAACTTTTATGGATTTGCATGTAGTTTCTTCAAAAGGCGTTCACTACATTATTGAAATGCAAGCGCAACGCCATGTGATGTTTGATGAGCGAGCACTATTTTATGCTTGCGGAACCTATGCACGGCAACTATCGGAACGTGAGCTTAGTGCTGAAAATTGGTACATTAACTTAAAGCCTGTAATTGCTTTACAAATTTTAGATTATGATACGAATCGGATTCGTGGGTTGAGGGCAGAAGTTCCGGATACATTGGTCGATAAGGTTAAAGAGCATCCACTACCACCAGAACAATTTATTAAGCACTATATTTTAACGGATAAATCAGGGCAACAAATTGATTATTTGCAGATGATTCAGGTAGAATTACCACGTGCTGAAAAAATAAGACATTTATTCCCGCCGCAAACGGATTTTACCATAGCAGATTGGTGGGTGAGCGTACTGCACCATGCACAAGAATATACCTCAGGAAATGTAGAGGAATGGTATAACAATGGGAGTGGAGTCATGCCTGTTGAGATTTATAGGGCGTTAAATCGCTTAGACTTACAACAATGGAATCCGAGAGTGACAAGTGAATATAGAGAGAATTTAGCAAATCGAGATCTCTATGCTGCAACTCTTGCTGTAGAACGAGAAGAAGGCGAAAAAGTTGGACTCGAAAAAGGCGAAAAAAGAGCAAAACGTGCCGCGATTACTCAAATGAGATCTATGAATATACAAGATTCAGTTATCGTGCAAGCATTGCAAATTACCGAGCAGCAGCTGCAAGAACTTATGACTGAGGAAGACCTCTAAGCAGAGGTGAAAATGGTAAATCCTAAAACATATAAAATGCTGCAGTTTTTATCCCTCTTATCCATTATTTTCTTTGTAAACATTCTTTTTTCAGCTCACGCCATGGAAGAAAAAGATGAAGAGAACAATAGAAGGACACCTGTCCAAAATTCGTTAGGACAAGAAAACCATCGGACAGTGAAAAACAATTTACTCAATCGAGATCTCTATGCTGCAACTCTTGCTGTAGAACGAGAAGAAGGCGAAAAAGTTGGAGAAAAAAGAGCAAAACGTGCCGCGATTACTCAAATGAGATCTATGAATATACAAGATTCAGTTATCGTGCAAGCATTGCAAATTACCGAGCAACAGCTGCAAGAACTTATGACTGAGGAAGACCTTTAAGCAGAGGTGAAAATGGTAAATCCTAAAACATATAAAATGCTGCAGTTTTTATCCCTCTTATCCATTATTTTCTTTGTAAACATTCTTTTTTCAGCTCACGCCATGGAAGAAAAAGAAAATACTAATGTCAATTTGTGTCTCGTTAGCTGATCAACTTCGCTTCCTTTTTTTAGGAGGAAATAAAAGTGCATTAAGGCTTTCTTGGCTTACCTTTTTGAGTGTTGCACCTTGAGCGTATAGATATTGCGCGACTTCTTTTTGACGAAAAGCAACAGCTTCATCCAAAGGTGTTTCTCCTTCGATTCTTTTCAGCCCCTCTTCTTTTTCTACTTCTCTTACAGGAAAACAATGGATAGAATTCGAATTATTTTCAACAATAGCTTTGACAACCTTTAGTAGCCCATAACGACTCGCCAGCGCGATAAGATAAGCATTGTGCATATCAGAATAAGGGTTTGAGCTAGATGGATTATTTTTAATGAACCTAACAATCTTGCATTCTCTAATGCGAAGTACTTCAGCTGCTTCGTCATAATAACTCACCATTGAAATAAGCTTTTCTTCTGGTCCACTGCGCTTTAAATGATAGCTTGCTATACCAACGTCCATAGATGCTGATCGACGCAATGGGAGTGGGCGTGATAACACATCATTTTCTTCATTAGAATTCATACTATACAAAGAAAATATTGAGAAAATGAGTAAAAAGAAGATGATAGGCATAATTTTATTGCATCATAATTACTTAAATCTAAATTATTAAATCAAATAATAGTTAATAAATTATAAATAAATATAATTATTGATTAGAAAAAAAATAATTATACTTGCTTATCTTAAGTAAAAATTAATTATGCCTGTCCATATTTAAGTTTAGGACAAAAACCATTCAAAAAAACATGAAACATCTTATTACAACCATCACCCTTTCGATATCGCTTTTTGCAGCAACAGAAGAAGTCCAAAATTTTACAACACAAGATCCTTTGCATGCACAGAAAACATTCAAAGAAGCACAACTACTTGAAGTACAGTTAGAAGGCATCAGAACTATTTTACAAGAGACTATCGGATCACCTAAAATTCTTACGCTTGGCGCCTATCCTTCGCAACGCGGACATTTTATTTTTGGAGAACTTGAAGAGCAGAATCCTGAAATTTTCTATGTTGATCGTTTACTGTGTTTAGCAACGGAAGGTGACTTAAGCGACTCGCATTTTATTAAGGCAGACTTAACTGATATGAATTTTCTGACTCAACTAGCTGAGGGTTCTGTTCGTCAATTTGACTTAATTACTGTTGATTTTGCTGTAACAACGAGCTTTAGGTGGAATGCAGCACACCTAAATAAATTAGCTGCATTATTGAGACCTAATGGGAAGCTTGTCTTTAATTATGCTGCAACGATGAGTACCAACACATCTGGCGCTGATTGTTTAAAAAACGCAACTACCAATGAAACGGATATTACTACAGATCTTAAAAAATTCCCATCTATGCGATATATACAAACGGGACAAAGAGAAAGTTCACCTGTTAATACTTCAATACAAAATGCGGCAATAAGCTCTTACAAAAAATACTTAAAAGCTTGGCTTGTGAAAAATTTTGAATACTCTGATCTTTACGATATTGATTTTAAGAAGGGTATTTTACCGTATTGGGACACTAATGCTTTGGTAATAGATGGAACAAGCATCATAATGGAACAAAACGAGCGTGATCCTATTACGTATATAGAAATTACTGCTAAAGGATTTTTTTAGATCGTCACGCCCCCTATTATAGGAGGCTCACGATAAACGGTTTAAAAAAATTCCCTATTTTTTTCTTTTGCGCTTTTTAGAAGGACAAAGATCCTCATATTCCACCGACGTTGTTTGATTTTGAGAAGCTCCTAAACTATGCAGATACCGGGCTACATCAGCTTTTTCAAAAATAATGGCTTCATCCAAAGGAGTACGGTTTTCTTTATCTAAGCAATGTATTGATTGCTGATTATTTAAAGCAATTGCTTCTACAAAATCTATCATTCCATAGCGACTTGCTAAGGTTATAAGATGCACTTCATATTTTTTCACATATGGATTTGCGTTATCAGGATTTTGGTTTATTAATCTGAAAGCTTTTGTCTTTAAAATTTTATATTTTTTTGGATCTTTAATACAGCAAGTAACTATTGTTGATAGTTCTTTAGCAAAACCACTTTTACGCTGTAAGGCCCATTCATCCTGGCTAGGTTTAAGCGTTAGTGTTCTGCGCAATCGTTTTCGCTCAACATCTTCATCACCAGAAAATGCTGCTGTATTGAATGTTAACAAAAGAAGAATAACGGTCGAAAATTTTAACATAAGGTTTTTTTCCTGTAGGTTTTTCAAAAAAGGATAATCTTAGTAACATAACTTTCTAAAATATTAAAATAAATTATTTGTTATTTTAATATTTATTTTCACTAAAGTATTAAATTTATTATTTTAGTAAAAAATTAATACAAACATATCATTATTCATATAGCAATTTAAATAATTTGTATTTATGAATATTATACTATTTTTATTATTTTTAATATTTTGCAAAGATTTTTATGCAAGCTCTGTCCCACCAAGAGTTATAAGTGACCCTGCTGTTATTAATGAATACCAAAGATTAAAACTTCCTTTTACGCTTACTGCTTCAGCAGAAGAAGCAAAAGAAAGCTTAAGCGCATTACCCCCGCTTAACATGCGCCAACAGGTTTTAGGGTATAATGGATGGGAGGCTGCTCAATATCCGGATTGTGATGGATTTCACAAGAGAGCAGAAACTTGGAATAATGTGGAATACGACGAATATTTTCGAAGAGGTTTTTTACGAGAAGCAATTTTTCTATTAACAGGTTTTGGAGAAGGATTGAGAGTTAAAAAATTTTGGAATAAAGCAGATGGCAGCATTAATGATGAATGCAGAGCTAGGATTGTTTTATCTTTATATCACGAAGCAGGGTTTTTACGGGCTTCTCTCGGTGATTCATCATTACTCCATGTTGCTATGGCTGAACACATTCTCAGGCCAAAAATCTTACAAGAAATTGAAGATTCTTCATTTTACAAAACAGTAAACCTTTTAGATAGCGCCATTACAAAAGAACGAGTATCTCCAAAAAATTATGAGAAGCACTCTTTTACTTCGCAGATTGTGGGAGTTATTACAACAAGAGGCTATCATTCAGATACTGAAATCATACAATTCTTCGAAGAAGATAATCAATTAACCAGATTTACGCTTTGTGCAGAACACACGATGTTGCAAATGATTGACGCACTTGGAAGTGACCCTGCTGTACTACGATTAGGAAGGCAATTTCATAAGCAAAAATTAATTGAAGAAAGATTATACAAAACTCAGAATGCTCGTTTAGAAGGAACACTTACAGATGAGCATTTTGAAAGCGTTGGGCAAGCTTTTGAGCGAGAGCACGATCTTGCAGATATAGTGAATAGAGCATTATTCCAGTTAATTGGAGCAAAGCTTAAACATGCTTACGAGCTTTACATTGAACCTTTGAGCGCAGCTGATACAAGCTTTATGAGTGATGAGTATGTTGTGAATGAAGAAGGTCTTCCTAGGGTTGATCATGGAGTTATACATGCATACATGCCAGAGTTCATGAACAACCCGCTGCTTCGTAAAATATTAGATGCGGAGTATGTTGGGGTTCTCGTGTAAATAGATATTTTCACTAGATCGTCACAGCCCTTCGGGCTTCGCGATGACGGTAGCGGAAGGCATGGGCTCGCAATGACATAAATGTGTTTTACTAGACGGTAGAGCAAGTAATAACTGTCTTTGCGAGGAGCGGTAGCGACGCGACAATCCAGAGAATTATTCTAGATTGCCACGCCCACTGCGTGTGCTCGCAATGACGATAGTGAAGGTCAACACATTCCCTCTAGTTCATCGATCATGCTTGAAATCATTTGCAGGCCTCCTTGCCAGAATTTTTCTTCTTTTAGATTAAAACCAAAAGGTTGCAATAAATCAGCGTAGCCTTTACTGCCACCGGCTTTTAATAACTCGATGTATTTTGCCTCAAATCCATCGGGTTGTTTTTGATAAAAGGCATACAAAGAATTTACCAGGCAGTCGCCAAAGGCATAGGCGTACACATAAAATGGTGAATGGATGAAGTGGCTAATGTATGCCCAAAAGCTGTGTGTGATAGGATCCACATTCACTGAGCTTCCCAATGCTTCTTCTTGAGTGCGTTTCCAAATATTAGCGAGATCATCAGGTGTTAGTTCCCCTTGGCTGCGCGCCTGATGCACTAATTGTTCAAAATGGTAAAAAGCAATTTGACGCACAACGGTGTTGAGCATGTCGTCAATTTTTCCAGCTAGTAATGCCTTGCGTTGATCGGTATTTGTGCATTCGCTTAATAAAGATTGGAAGGTTAGCATTTCTCCAAAAACGGAGGCAGTTTCAGCGACCGTTAATGGCGTATCTGCCAATAAATAGCCTTGGCTTCTTGCTAGCATCTGATGAACACCATGACCAAGCTCATGAGCAAGAGTCATGACATCACGGCGGCGTCCTTGATAATTCAGCAAGATATAAGGATGCACGCTTGGCACCGCTGGGTGAGAAAATGCCCCTGACGTTTTGCCAGTTCTGGTTGGAACATCAATCCAATTCTTATCAAAAAATTCTTGAGCGATGTTTGCAATAGTTGGTGAAAAGCTAGAATATGCCTTGAGTACCATTTGACGCGCTACAGGCCAGGAAATGTGAGCATCGTCATCAATTGGTAGCGGCGCGTTACGATCCCAATACTCGAGGCGATTCACCCCCAGCATTTTTGCTTTGAGTTTATAATAACGGTGAGAAAGGCTTGCGTAGTTTTGGCGCACACAAGAAGCTAGCGTTTCAACAACTTCAGGTTCAATTTGGTTATCAAGATGACGGCTGCTATCAGGTTTTGCAAAATGGCGCCAACGATCATCAATTTCCTTATCTTTAGCAAGCACGTTGGTAACAGTGGCAAATAATGACAGCTGTGTTTGCAAACCAGCGTTTAAAGAATGAGCTGCACGTTTTCGAACATCTGCATCTTTGTCGCTCATTTTATTGACAACAGCTTCAAGCGGCAGAGTTTCACCATCAAAAGTTAGTTTCATTGTGGCCAGCGTTTCATCGTACAAACGCACCCAAGCACTGCGCCCGGTCACCGATTTTTCCACAGCATAACGTTCAAGTTCTTCGCTCAGTTGATGAGGCTGGTACTGACGTGCAATTTTAAGAAAATGTTCAAAATGCGCTAGGTCAGGAGCTGCTTTAATTGAAGCTTTCACTGATTCATCATCAAGCTTTGCAATAGCAAGACCAAAGAAAACAAGTTTTGCAGAAAGAAGCGATATTTTTTCTTGAACACTTTGATACAAAGCGCTGATGTCTGGGTTATTTAAATCTCCGTAGTATTGTAGCACTGCAAAGGTAGAGATTTTTCCTAACGATTCGCTAATTTGTTGATAGGATTTTATCGCTTGAAGCAAAGTTGCATTTTCAAAAGTAACATTTGTGTATTTTTTTACAAAATCATCAACATGTTTTTCAATCTCAATAAAGTCTTGAGCAATCTTGGGATCATCCACGCTTTTATATAAATCACTTAAATTCCATGTAGGGTAATCAACAAATCCTTCAACTGTACTCGCCATCAACTTACTCATTTTCTGTTTAATGTTCTTGCGAATATTATGATTCTTCGCTATATTTTTGCAACAAGTATAATTTTAAATGAAAAGCTGCAAGGAGCTTTAGTGTAATATGGCTGTTCCTAAGAAGAAAACATCCCAATCACGTCGTAATATGCGTCGTTCTCATGATGCTTTAACACCTGCAAACGTGCAAGAATGCCCGAACTGCGGCTCTCCTAAATTAGCGCATCATGTTTGCTCATCATGTGGGCATTACAAGGGGCGTCAAGTATTGAAATTGCGTAGTGCCGTTGCTGAAACAGAAGAGTAATCATACAAAATGAAAACTTGCATCGCCATTGATGCCATGGGGGGCGATGGCGCCCCTAAAATTGTTTTTGATGGTCTTGCGCATTTCATCAAAACTCATCGTCATATAAACATTGAGTTTTTGGCTTTTGGTCGAGAAGCGGAAATGATGCCGCTTATGACACCAGAACTTAGCAAATATGTTACATTAACACACGCTGAAGAAGTTATCACTGGACAGCTAAAGCCAGCTTTAGCTGTGCGCATGGGACGTCGTTCCAGCATGGGAATGGCAATTGATTCAGTGAACCAAGGTGTGGCACATGCCGTTGTTTCTGCTGGAAACACTGGTGCGTTTATGGCGCTTTCTAAAATTATTCTCAAAACTTTTGACGGTATTGACCGTCCTGCTATCCCTGCCCTGATTCCTAGTGATAAAGGCTGTACTCTCGTGCTTGATTTAGGTGCAAACATCGACTGTAGCGCTGAAAATTTAGTGCAATTTGCCGTTATGGGTTCAACCTATATGCGTAAACTTATGAACATTGAAAATCCAAGTGTTGGTTTGCTTAACGTTGGCAGTGAAGATCTTAAAGGCAACCAGATTGTACAGGCGGCAGCGCATTTCTTGCGCGATCATCCGCTTGTGAATTTCCATGGATTCGTAGAAGGTGACGACATTACCAAAGCGACGGTTGATGTGGTTGTAACAGATGGTTTTACTGGAAATATTGTTCTTAAAGCTATTGAAGGGACTGTGCGCCTTTTTGCACGTCAATTAAAAAAGAGCCTTAGCGATTCGGTGCTTAGTAAGATTGGCGCCTTGATTGCTAAACCATCGCTTGCAACATTTAAACGATTTGTTGATCCACGTTTGTATAACGGCGCTATGTTTTTGGGCTTGCGCAGTATTGTGATTAAAAGCCATGGTGGTACTGATGGTATTGGGTTTGCTAATGCTGTGGAAGTTGCCGATGAAATGGTACGTCGCAACGTTATTCCAGATCTACAAGCTGGACTTGAGGGCATTCAATAGTGCGTCGCAGCGTTGTTAGAGGGGTTGGTGGCTACCTTCCATCAAAATGCGTTTCCAATTCAGACCTAGCAGGCAACCTTGATACGACCGATGAATGGATTGTTGAACGTACCGGCATGAAGCAACGTCATTTACTGGGCGATGGGCAAAACACATCTGACTTAGCAGCAGAAGCTGCAAAAATAGCTTTGCAAAATGCTGGGATTGATGCCAGTGCTATTGATTTAATTGTGGTAGCAACGGTTACTCCTGATCACCCGTTTCCAGCAACAGCAGCCCGAGTACAAGCAAAGATTGGAGCAACCAAGGCTTTTGCGTTTGATGTAAATGCGGTGTGTTCTGGATTTGTGTATGCCCTATCAGTAGCCGATCAATATTTAAAAACAGGCATGGCGAAAAAAGCTTTGGTTATTGGAGCTGATGCGATGTCAAAAATTGTTGATTGGAACGACCGCTCAACGGCTGTTCTGTTTGGTGATGGCGCGGGTGCTTTGGTTTTAGAAAGTGTAGATGAAACGCATGTTGACTTTGGTCGAGGCGTGCATTCAACCCATTTGTTTTCTGATGGTTGTCACTATGATTTATTATATGTAGACACAAAACAGGCTAGCGCAAAGCAGCCAGGCCATGTGCACATGCAAGGTCGCGAAATTTTTAAATTTGCTATTAAGCTTATTGGCGAGGCAGTTGAGACGGTGCTACACCATAATTCGATAGCGGTTGATGACATTGATTGGTTTGTACCGCATCAGGCAAACCTTCGAATTATTGAGGGCATTAGCACGCACTTTAAAATTCCAATGGAAAAAATGGTAGTAACGGTGGATAGGCATTCTAATACATCAGCAGCAACAATTCCTTTGGCGCTTTGGGAAGCAGCAAATGATGGCCGTATTCAGCAAGGTCAACGAGTGGTGTTAGAAGCCATGGGCGGTGGGCTAACGTGGGCTTCTGCTTTGGTGGTGTGGTAGTTTCAGAGTTCAGAGAGTTGTAAATTAAGAGCGAGGGAGAGCACTTTACAGTTAACTTAGTGGAGGTTGTTTGGACAGTGCTTGAATTACAGACTGCCCGCCCCTCTTATCTTTTACCAAGCGTAGTTTAGTATTTCTTTAAACCAATCAATATTCTCATTAGAAAAATATGTACGCACAGAATAAATATTAGCCAAACCAACACTTTTAAATTCATCTGAGTGCAACGGAAGCCTGGAAAGATTTTGTTCTTTAGAAATTTTTTCTCTAGTTTCTTGCATTAATTTTTTATTAAAAGCCCTGGCGATATTTGTAAGCTCATCTTGAGAAACTCTGATATATAAGGCATCAAATTTTTCTCCTCCTATTTCAAATCTACGTGCTTTTTTTGTGCTATCTATCCCTTCAACAAAGGTCATGCCGCGCCCTTTATAACGCACTACTTTTCTTTCACTAAAATTTAAATGGCCCACTTCTTCTGCAAATTCTCTTGTAGCTGCATCCCATATCGTTTCTCCTTTGTTAGCTTTCCCTCCGGGTAAAGCTTTTTTTCCTGGATAGTTAGTTATAGGAAAACCATTAGGGCATGCATCTGAACCACCATAAATACAGTACATATCACCATTAATTACTCTCTCTTCACAACCTACGTACGTCATTAATTGGCTTTTGTTCATGCCATTTAAATGTTGATTATTACCATCAGGTATTACTAATGATTTCCTTGCACTGTTTTCATTAAAATTTCCCTTAAACCATCTTGCAAACTTATTTTTTTCTCCAATTAATACGCGAGAGCCATCATGAACGCATACATATGCTCTCTTTTCGCAAATTTCATAAATACTTACATCTTCCGAAGACACCGAGGAAAATGCTGGACACATTAATACTGCTAATAAATAAAATAAAATTATTTTGCTTCTCATTTTTTTAAATTCCTAAATTGTTATACGAACAAGTATCTTATTATTGTATTGAAATTTTTCTACATTAATTTTTCAATATATTTCACGTAAAAAGATATCAATCAAAAAAATTATTAAAAAAAGGGCTTTGATGCTGATTTAAAGAATCAAAAAAAATCCGAGATGCATTCACTTAAAGATATAGCTAAACCAGTATAATTTGATAACATTAAAACTGGATTGTCACGCCCTTTTAGGGCTCACAATGACGCCCAAGATGCGCGCAAAACCGTCCTCCTGAGCCTGTGTAGCAGGCGTGAGGATCTAGAAAAATATGATCATTTTATTGGAACTTAGTTATAGATAGAAATAATGCTTAATTAGGCATTCCAAATTTTTTACTTTACATATTTTATACATGAAAATTAGTGTATAGGATACTAATTTGTAATGATTAAAAAATAAAGCCATAGAAATAGCGGGCTAACGTGGGCTTCGGCTTTGGTAGTGTGGAGACTAGATTGCCACGTCGCGTTGCTCCTCGCAATGACGCCGGAAAAATCTGCGAGAGCTCGCAATGACGGTGAAGGAAGCCACGAGAGCTCGTAATGACGAGGGGGGAATAAATACCTGTCTTTGCGAGGACCGCAGGGACGCGGCAATCTTATTCTTTGATACTACCTCACAATTTCCTCGTATAAATCAATCCATTCTGGATTTTGTTCTTGTATAAGGTTGATTTTCTTTTTTCTTGATCCCGCTTTAATTTGCTTTTCGCGTGTTATTGCTGTTTCCATATTTTCATGAATTTCAAAAAATACAAGAATTTTGCAGCCATATTTTTAGTGAATCCATCAGCCAGACTGAATTTATGTTCGTATACACGCTTTATGAGATTGGAGGTCACGCCAGTATAAAGAACTCCATCTCTTTTATTGGTTACGATATACACAGCTAGTTGTTTCATGGTGAAGCTTTCAACTTAGATTGCCACGCTCATTGCATGAGCTCGCAATGACGATGACGACAGATTGCCACAATCACTACGTGGGCTCGCAATGACGAGGGGGAATAAATACCTGTCTTTGCGAGGAGCAACACGACGCGGCAATCCAGTGAGTAATTTCGATATCATGCCCCCCTACATGTGGCTCGCAATGACAAAAGCCTTCCTCTCTGGTGTGAGTAAGGAATTATTTTTTCTTAAGTGCCCTTTGCAAATCACCCTTTATTCTCATTTTTGTAGCAGTAATCTTACCTCCATCTATATATGCTCTAAGCTGTGTATTTAAATCACCTATTGCTTTTTGCTGAGCAGGTCCTTTTTCCTTGCGGCTTTTTTGGTCAAATTGATCTAGTTCAGTTTGAAGTCTGGCCATTTCACTTTCTATCGCAAATTTATCTTCTGCAAATTTTTGCTCCACTTGAGCATCTATATCTACAGCAACAGCTGGGTTAACAGCTAGTCCACCACCACCTGTCATGTGATCCGCCACTACTATGTTAGGAAGAGCTGATCTGTTACTCAGTCCATCACCACCTACATTAGGTATTAAAGAAGCTGAAGATGAATTCGCAATTGATGCTCTACGCGCTACACCTCCGTCCATAGTACGAAGCTTAGAAAAGACTTGCCCATAGATCTTTTCTTGTCCTTCATTTCTAGAAGTTAAATCTCTTAAGTAAGCATCAATTCTTTGATAAATTTTTATTTTTTCATTACTATTTTCTATAGCAGAATCTAAAATCACACCATCCATAGCTAATCTTTCTGCAAGAGCAAGAATTTCACTATCTAATTCTTTAATTCTTTTTTTGTCTTCTTGTTTTTGTTTCGCAGTTTTTTTTGGCTTAGTATCATCTGAATCCCAGTCTTCATCATCGTCGTCTTCTTCTAAAGTTTCTTTTTCTGCTTTGAGTGATTTTAATCTTATCACTCCTGGATCATCTGTTGCACTACCACCACTGTTAATTCCCATTGCTTTATTTAACAAATTTGAACTGGTAGCACTACTAAGTAAACTTGCGGCATCTACTTTTTGGGTTTTTAATGAACCACCATCAGGTACAGGTGAAATTTCACCTGACGTTGCTAAGGAAGCAACATCCTTTGGTTTTAGCTTATCACGTAATGCTTTTATGGCATTATCTAGTCTTCCTTGTTCCACAACATTTTTCATGCCTGGACCTTCAGTTGTCAAAAGAGTAAAAAACTCCTGAAGATTCACAAAATGCCCTTCTTCTACTGGATTTCTTACCGCTGCACCTTTGTTCAATTCCGTTTCAAGTTCTGTAAGGATTGCTATATCAACTTTGCTACTTACTTTTTCTTTATATTCCTTCACTCTATCAAGCAATGATTTCGGCGCAGACACTGCTTCTGATTTTTTTTCCTCAGAAGAAGCCTTTTTTAATGTTTTTCCCCCTCCACTCAGCGCTGCCAATAATCCTCCTCCACCAGCTGCAGGCCTTATTGGCATAGGTGAAATCACCGCTCCAGGTGTGCTTATTACAACTTTTGCTAATGGTGGAGCCGGTTCTTGCGCTGCAATACCGAAAACGGTGTGACCTGTTCGACATTGATAAAAATCAAACTGATGATAAAAATTATTAACATTACCTTCAAATGCGATAGATTCTGGTGTTCCAAAAGTATTAGGCACTTCCATTCCTATAAATCCCACGCTTACCAAAGCATTATAAATGTACTGCGCTTCAAGATTACCATGAAGAGCTACATGATTTGGGAGACCTGATTTTGCTGCAATATGAGGTATTTCCGGAGCAGAATAAGGAGCACCTAGATCTCCTGCTTGATAAACAAGAGCAGGCACTTGATCTTGCAGCCTTTTAAGATTTTCAAACCCATTGCCATGAACAAGGCTTGTTACACATAAGGTAATTATTGATAGGTATTTTTTCATCATAAATCTCCTTATTCGCCTTCGTATTTTGCATCAATGGTTTGATTCATTATTTTTCCAGCTTTTTCTCTTGCCTCTTGCGCTGATTTTCCTTCTGCTTTTTGCTTCCTGTAAGCAGCAGCAATCGGAGGCGATAACGTCTGTATCTCAGCATCGGTGTAATAACGCTCTACTTTGGCATCTCCTCCTAATGAGGGTGAAAAAGCAAGAGAAGAAAGATCAGCAGGTGGAATAACAGAAGTATCTTCTTCTGTGTACTCACTCACAACTTCGCCAAGCAGTTCCATTGCTTTTTCGGGAGGCACTCCCAAATTTATGTATGTTTTGTAGGCCTCTGACTCACGCACGCTTGGCTTAAGCGTAAGTGAACTACCTGTGCTTCTCCCACTTTTGTATGTAATTGGGGTCACAGTGCCTGAAGGCGGCCTGTTATCTATTTCAATAAAATCGTCAAATCGTAGAGGTTTTGATGCGCGCTTTATAACATTTTCAAGGCTTTGCTTATACTCAATGATGTCGTGGGGATACACTTGTACGCAAAGCGTGTGAAATTCATGATCAAAATTAGGCTCAAGTGGCGACTCGGCAGCTAAATCGTGCTTTAGTGCTTCAACAGAATTATATCCCCCATATCCAAGCTTGTAAAAAGCATAAGCCAATTGAACATCTAACTTTCTAAATCCTTCAAATTTTGAAATTTGCGCGTGGAAAGAAGCTGATTGGTTACCTAGCCCATATAATCTATCAGTAATACCAGCTGTTATACAGCCATCAATCATTTGGTTGATTTGTTCAGGCGTCGCTTTTTGGGCCAAAATGCCATCATGTCCTAGCATTAGCGCCATGTATTGTTGGTTAACAGTTCTCAGGGCATCTTTGTTTGCATGAGAAACATTTTGAAAAATCAATAGACTTAAGAAAAAATACAAGCTTTTTTTGAGCATGCGAAAACTGATTTAGTACCAACTGTAAAAATTGTCTCAAAAAAAAATTAATATTTGGTAAAGTTTGATTATGATTTGGATTCTGTCCTTTGATGGGAAAACAGAGAAAGATAGATCCTCACGCGAAGCAACGCTTCGCTCAGGAAGACGAAAACTCGTCATTCTGAGGCCTTAAAAAGGCCGTAAGAATCCATACTTTATAGACACTAGGAATCTATAGGACTGGATCTCACGCAAGGCACTTCCTTGCTCAGAACGACATGGGAGCGCGATGAATTTGCTGTGCAGGAGTATTCATTTGCATTACCCATTTTTGCATAGCTTCTAAAGGGATATCATCAATATCGAGTTGCTTGAGGCGTTCAGCTGGATCTTGGCTTTCACTGTTTTCAATAAGCCCGTGTAGTTTTGATTGAAATTCTAACGTCTTCATGGCTTGTAAGCATTGCTGAGATTCGACAGACTTGTAATAGAGGTTCTTTGTTTTGCGTAATATCTTTTTGCTATTTTTATAAAGTGATTGATTTGCCATAAGTTATGCCTTTCGTTGGTTGTGGGGTGTTCTGGTATAGAAGCTCAGGCTCTCATGAATTTTCAAATTGGGCAAAAATTATTTTAGCCCATGCTTGGGAAGCTCTTGAGAAGATGGTTACAGGCTTGGGCTAACTTTTTATTTGACAAAATTAATAATGATATCGACAAGAAAGAATTCTAATTTTTTTACCTTCAACGCTATAAACCAAGCGATGTTCTTGATCAATTCTTCTTGACCAACATTTTTCCAGTTTATGCTTGAGAGGCTCTGGTTTGCCTGTGCCTGCAAAAGGCGTTCTTTTCACCTCTTCGATTAAGGTCATAATTTTTTGAGCTTTTTTACGATCGATTTCTATCCAATAACGTAAATCATCAAAAGCGTTGGCATCAAATTCCAAGTTCATGTTTAACTTTTTTTAAACTATGCCCTTCTTCTCGCCCAAGTGCATCAAGAAGTCTAGAAAGGTTCTTAGGAGACTGGCAAAGGTAAGCCGTTTCTTGAAGTGACTGAAAATCATCTTCAGAAATAACAACAACATTTTCACCTTTTTTTCTTGTTACAAGAAGAGGTGTATGATTTAAGCAAACTCGGTCAAAATTTTCCTTGAGATGTTTTCTCATTTCGCTGTAAGAAATAGCAGGATTCATAAAATTTCTCCCTAGTTGTACATTTTTATTGTACAACTTAATTGTGCATTTTGTCAATTTTTTTATGACTAATATACGTCATAGATATGAATAATTACCTAACAGCCGTTAGAGATACTCTAGATAATCAGCGTAATGACATTACGATTAGAGCTGCTGCCTGGCACCTTGACTATACTTTATATCAAAGCAAAAAAACTTTTATAGAGTTTACTCAGAGGTAGCTCACTTGAGATAGATAAAAACAACTATCGAAATGCTTGCTTTTCACCTCAACTTTGGCTAAGTTACTTGGATATTGAATGAAGGAGCCCTAAATGAAACGCACGTATCAACCCAGTCGTTTAGTTCGCAAACGTCGTCATGGTTTTCGTGCCCGTATGGCAACAAAGAATGGCCGCAGAGTCATTGCCGCACGGCGCTCAAAAGGAAGAGCAAGTCTCTCCGCGTAAATGTACAGCTTTATGAAAGCGCGCAAAGACTATGTGCGCTTGGGCCGTACAGGAAAAAGATTTTTTTTTAATGGTTTTATCGCTCAAGCACTGCCAGTTCATGACAGAATAGGAATGGTAGGAATAACCGTTACAAAGAGATTGGGAGGATCTGTCCTTAGGCATCGAGCAAAACGAAGACTTAAAGAGACAGTGAGGCTCTGGGGAAAAGAGAATTCAAAGCCTTTTGCCTATGATATAGTTCTTATTGCTAGAAGTAGGATTTTTGACTTAGACTTTACAGAGCTCCGAAGAGAGTGGTCTGTAATGCTAGCAAAATTAGAAAACAACCAGGATTGGACCTATGAAGAAGTTCTTCATTAGCTTTATATATTTATATCGTTGGCTTATTTCACCTTTTTTGCCACCAGCGTGTAAATTTACACCAACGTGCAGCAGGTATGCGATATCTGCCATAGAATGTCATGGCATGATGAAGGGATTGTGGATGACACTAAAGCGATTACTCAGGTGCAATCCATATAACAAATCAGATTCTTATGATCCTATTCCTCAAAAACAATCTGCTCCAGCTTCACTTTCTTCAACTCCTTTTTCTGAACCATTACAAGCAACACTAAACTTCTCAGATTCACTACAACCGGCTAATTCCAGCCATTCACGAAAATTAAAAAGAGCACATCACGCATGAATGAAAATCGTAATTTACTAATCGCCTTTGGCTTATCTATTGTTATGATGGTGGGTTTTTACCTATTTTATGAAAAACCTAAATATGAGCAACTTGCCAAACAAGCTCAAGAGCAAGCACTAAGTGCACCTCAGCAACAGCAGCCAGTTCAATCTACTGTGCAACCAGTAGTAACACTTTCTACAGAAGATGTTATAAAGCAATCTGCACGTATTGCCATTGAAAGTGAAACTGTAAAAGGTAGCATTCGCGAAGTGGGTGCCGTACTTGATGATATTTTATTGGTAAAATATAGGGAAACAACTGATCCAAACAGTGCATCTATCCGCATTTTACAAAACCAAACCGATGAGAATGGATACAGTGTTATCAGTGGTTGGAAAGCCGCTAACAACTGTGA
Source organism: Alphaproteobacteria bacterium (assembly GCA_947487955.1). GTDB lineage: Bacteria > Pseudomonadota > Alphaproteobacteria > Paracaedibacterales > CAITNM01 > CAITNM01. Next base: position 3,276 of record CANKYV010000026.1, on the reverse strand, counting down.
TGCAGGATCAATGCCTGGTGCAACAACACCGTGGAAAATTCATGGCGAGAATTCAAAGCTTACACCAGAACACCCTGTTGTTTTAGTTTGGTTTAACGATCGCGGCATTAAGTTTGAGCGCACTATTAGCATTGACAACCAATACATGGTTACCATTGCAGATAAAGTCATTAATAATGGTGAAAAAGAAGTAAGCTTACAGCCTTATGGGCAAATATCTCGCAAAAATCCTCCAAAATCACAAGGATTTTACATTTTGCATGAAGGGCCAATTGGACACTTCAATAACAAGCTGTTTGAAGGATCTTACGAAGATTTAGCAAAAGAGTCTACCATACAACAATCGACTGGTGGTTGGGTTGGATTTACCGATAAGTTTTGGTTAGTAAGCGTAATTCCTGATCCAAAATCCGTTGCGCAGATAGAGTGCACTCATCAAAAAGGTGCGTATACGGCGCAGTTTACTGCGGCACCTATTGCCATAAAGCCAGGTGACACAGCAATCTACACGCAGCATGTATTTGCTGGTGCAAAAGTTTTACGCATGCTAGACGAGTATGAGTCAAAAATAGGTGTTGGGCATTTTGACTTGGCAGTAGATTTTGGTTGGTTCTATTTCTTAACAAAACCATTGTTTTATGTTTTGGAATTTTTGCATGAACTTTTGGGCAATTTAGGATTAGCAATTTTAGGACTTACCGTTTTGTTCAAATTGCTTTTGTTCCCCATGGCTACAAAATCATATCGTTCAATGGCGCGTTTGAAACATTTGCAACCAAAAATTCAGCATGTTCAAAATATTTACAAAAATGACCGTCAGCGTCTTAGCCAAGAATTGATGGCTTTGTATAAAAAAGAAAAAGTAAACCCGGCAGGTGGATGCTTGCCGCTGTTGATTCAAGCACCGATATTCTTTTGTTTGTATAAGGTGCTATTCGTGAGCATTGAGATGCGACATGCACCTTTCTTTGGATGGATTCATGACTTGTCAGCACCCGATCCTACATCGTTTGTGAACTTATTTGGCTTGTTGCCATTTGATTCACCATCGTTCTTACAAATTGGTATTTGGCCACTGTTTATGGGGCTTACAATGCTTGTTCAGCAACGCATGAACCCGCAACCGGCTGACCCTACTCAAGCAAAGGTAATGCTGATTATGCCAATTATGTTTACGTACCTTTTTGCAAGCTTTCCGGCAGGTTTGGTTGTTTATTGGACATGGAATAACCTTCTTTCAATGGCACAACAGTGGTACATAACCAAACGCATGACCCAAAGGTAGTTCAAGCTGCAAAGACTTTGTTCAAAAACCCCTGTACTTTTATGGCAGGGGCACCGCATGCCGGAGTAATCCCTCAGTACCCATTTCCTGAAGTTGCCTTTTGGGGACGCTCAAATGTAGGCAAATCAAGCTTATTGAATGCTTTAATTGGCAGCACCATTGCGAGAACATCGAACACGCCTGGGCGGACACAGCAGCTGAATTTTTTCAACCTTGGTGATCGGCTGATTTTAGTGGATATGCCGGGCTACGGTTTTGCCAATGTACCACTCAAAATAAAATATGAGTGGGAAGAATTGATATCAAGGTATTTGTGTGAGCATGATCAGCTAAAGCGACTTTTTTTGCTGATTGATGCACGGCATGGATTTAAAAAAAATGATATTGAGATGATGAGCTATCTTGATGAAATTGGGTGCATTTATCAGATATTGGTAACCAAAACCGATAAAATTCCCCTGCCCGCTCACGCCGTGTTAAAAGCTGAGATGGAGGAGATACTTAAAAACCATTCGGCTGCTCGCCCTGAAGTGATATTAACATCGGCCGAGCGTAAAGTTGGTATTTTTGAATTGCAGCTTGAGGTAGCGGGAATTTAGGTAAGAATCAACTGTCCATCGTTATTAATTGTTCAATACCTTCTGGAATGACAATAATGAAATATTAATTTTATTTTTCAATAGCATTAAACCAAGCAGCGTAAAGAGTATTGCTCTTTAGTTAAAGTTAGAGAAATAAAAATTCAGAAAATTTCTGTTGATATTAAGATGCAAGTATGACATATGTCGTCAAGAGAACCTCACAAGGATAAACCATGAAAAAATTTTTGCTAAACACGCGTACTTTACTTTGCTGTTGTTTGCTCTTTTTGCCGAACGTACAAGCGGCAAGTTTTGAGTCGAAAGCTAACGAGATTTCTACTGGAGAAGAGTTAAGTCTTTGTCGAACTATTATTAAATATGGCTATCAAGAAGAGAGAATTGTTGAAAAATATAAAGATAACCCTGAAGTGCTTGAAGAATTTGCGAATTTAGGATGCCCAAAGGCACAAAAACGCGTTGCATTTGGATATGCAGAAGGCAAAGATGGCTTTGTTCAAAACCATGCTAAGCTTGAAGAGCTTGCTCGATCAGGTTGGATATGGCCACAACACTTACTTGCATTCGGATATGCAGGAGGTGAATATGGCTTTATTCCAGATCCTGATAAACTTGAAGAATTTGCTAGTTTAGGTTGGTTTCGGGCACAAAACTTCGTTGCAGAGGGATATGCAAAAGGTAAATATGGCTTTATTCAAAACCACGCTAAGCTTGAAGAGCTTTCTCGATCAGGCAATAAAAACGCAGATCACTTTTTTGCAACGGGATATGCAGGAGGTGAATATGGCTTTATTCCAGATCCTGATAAACTCCTTAAACTTGCTCATTCAGGTTCCATGGAGGCACAATACTTAGTTATGTGTGGATATGCAGAAGGCAGCTGTGGCTTTGCTAAAAACCCACAGGAACTTGAAAGACTTGCCTACAACATGCCAAGTGCGCGACATTTTGTTGCAGAGGGATATGCAGAAGGTAAATATGGCTTTATTCAAAACCACGCTAAACTTGAGGAACTTGCAGCCTTGGGCTGGGATGATGCCAAAACATTACTTATAGTTGGGCATATAGAAGGCAAATATGGATTTAATATAAATCCTAATAAGCTTGTGAAATATGGAAGATTAGGTTGGAATGGTCCCCAATTTTACGTTGCAGAGGGATGTGCAGAAGGCAAATATGGCTTTACTCAAGACTGTAGTAAACTTTTAGAATTTGCAGTATCAGGCTGGGAACATTCACAAATATACGTTGCGAAGGGATACGCAAAAGGCCAGTATGGCTTTGAACAGAGCCTTGAAGAATTAAAACATTGCGCAGAACGTTGGAAAGAAAATAAGCAAGTTACTGAGATATACTTGGACACATTGTCACTACAAGAATGCGCCACTTTTT
>CANKYV010000025.1 GCA_947487955.1 Alphaproteobacteria bacterium | reverse complement strand
GAAGGGGGGCTTAACACAATAACAATTTCACCTTTTATGGAATTCTTTTTTGAAAGCGTTTCTATAACTTTATCGTAAGTCCCATAAATTGATTCTTCATATACTTTTGAAATTTCTCGTACAATGGCGACTTGCCTGTCATCAAAAGTTATTGCCAATGACTCTAATGTTTTTAAAAGTCGTCGTGCTGATTCATAAAAAATTAGAGAGCTCGGAATATTTTTTAATTTTTTAGCTGACTTTAATTCGAAGAACCCAGCAAAGAAAAACTGATTTGTTGGCATGCCAGACAAACATAACCCAGAAATTGCAGCGCAAGGGCCTGGTAATGCGGTGTAGTAAAGCCCTTTAATTTGAATTTCGTGAATAAGTTTATATCCTGGATCAGAAATGAGAGGCGTGCCTGCGTCACTTACTAAACAAATTTTAGATCCGTGCATAATTTTTTCAACAATTTGATCTCGTGCTGTTGCAGCATTATGTTCGTGATATGTTAATAGAGTTTTTTTTATACCGTAAGCATGCAGGAGTTTGCTTGTTACACGCGTATCTTCACAATAGATGACATCACATGCTTTTAAGTATTCAAGCGCTCTTAAAGTTATGTCTTTAAGATTTCCAATTGGTGTTGGAATAATATAAAGTCCGGGTTTTAATTCAATATCCATAGCAGGTAATCGTGACGCAATAACAAATCTAGCACAATATAAATTATACAAGTGATTTTTGTAACCTTGAAAAATTTTTGTTTAAAAGAAAATGTCCTGGGGGCACTTTTGGGAGTGCCAATCATAGGGTTTGCATCAATTTCTAAATCTTTAGAAATAAGCATAAAAAAGACCAACCACCAAGTGCATGAAAATACAACTATGCCTGCTACAATATTCACTATTTTATGATTCCACTTGAAAGATCATCGATCATTTTTAAGTAGCGTTTGTCGATTATAAAATGTTTTTTTCCGCTGTTGTTTGCTTTAGGCTGCATATCTAAACGATATGGAGTTGTCATAATTGTTTGGTATTTGTTATAAGCTTTTTGAGGGTTTTTTGCTAAATTTTCATTGTCTGTTGATAGCAGTCCCATTTCCTCGCCTATCGTAGAGTAACCCATAACTAGGCCAAAAAAGTGTACTTGTGTGGTTCCAAAGATTTTTGTTTCAATAAATACAGGTGCTCCGCTTGTGCCTGGTAATGCTAGACCATAAGGACTTCTATTTTGCATCCAACTTTTTAGTGCAAAATAACGACGCTGTATGCTTTCTGGTGCGTTAACATTTGGCTTTTCTTTTGGTAAATAGTTGGCAGGGTCAAAAAAGATGGAACTTAACATAACAGTACGATGATTTGCTAAAGCATCTTCATCAACATTAGGAAAGAAAAGGCTCCATTCAAATAGATAAAAACCACGTTTTAAGTTTTGAGAAGGGATGTCAGCGTTTCCCCAAGTTATTACTAGCATTGGTATATCAGGCTCTAAAGTCAGTTCTTCATCAAGATTAATTGGTGTGATATTAACGACTGATTCAGATAGTTTTAAAAATGCAATGTCAAATTTGTGCTGATCTCCTGGCTCAAAACGGATGTAACGACTATCTAATAGTACAGATTCAACATTATATGTGGTTGAGTTATTTGAGCTGGTACTAAAGGTGACAGTAAGTTGTTTCGGTGTAATTAAGACATATGATCCTAAATCTTTCGTTGGATACTTAGCGCTTAATAAAAGCTGCATACCGTGTGCTGCTGTAATAACGATGTTATTGCGTACTAGAGCACCAGATTGACTAAATTTTAAATCTCTGTCCGTAATAAGTGCAGCAGCGTCATGATTTGGAGAATTGTAAGCTAGAAATACATGTTCACTCACAGTGCCAGAGCCTACCATGGCAGCTATGGGCATGCTTAATAAAAAGAACCATAAGATTTGAAAAATATTACTGAGTTTGTAGTTCACGACTTGCATTCAAATCAATTCTACGATCAACGATCATGTACATTATGTCGCCAATAAGATGTAAAAACATGCCTAATAAAGTGAACATATACAAACAGCCAAACATTACTGGGTAATCGCGGCTCATTGCTGCTTCAAATCCAAGGAGTCCTAGGCCATCTAAAGAAAATAACACCTCGATTAAAAGGCTTGATGTAAATAAAATATGAACAAAAGCTGCTGGAAAACCAGCAATGACGATTAGCATTGCATTGCGAAAAATATGACCATATAAGATTGTCTTTTCTTCCAGGCCTTTTGCACGTGCTGTGGTTACATATTGTTTATTAATTTCTTCCAAAAAAGAGTTTTTTGTAAGTAAGGTTAGTTTAGCAAAGCCTGAAATAACCATCGCTAATAATGGTAAAAATAAGTGCCAAAAATAATCAGTAATTTTATTGATAAAGCTTAAGTTCACCCAGTTATCTGAAAACAAGCCACGCAGCGGAAAGAACTGGAAAAAGCTTCCGCCGGCAAAAAGTATGATTAGAAATAAAGCAAACAAAAAGCTCGGCACTGCATATGCCACGACAACGATTGCGCTGGTTATTATGTCAAATCGACTGCCATCATGTACAGCTTTACGAATTCCAAGAGGTATGGAAATAAGATAAACAAGGAGCGTTGTCCAAAGGCCAAGCGATATTGAAACTGGTAATTTTGCTTGTATTACTTCAATAACTGGTTTATCGCGAAAGTAACTTTTTCCAAAATCGAAGCATGCATAATTTTTTAGCATTAAAAAGAATCGTTCATGCGGAGGCTTATCAAAACCAAACTGTTTTTCAAGTTGTTTAATGAATGCAGGATCAATACCTTGAGCTCCACGATAGTTATGATCAGTTCCAAAAGTTTGTTCACGCTGTAATTGATCTCCACCACCTAGACGTGCGTCTATATCACTTGCTTCTCCGCGCATTTGACTAATGACCTGTTGAATAGGGCCTCCAGGGGCTGCTTGGACAATTATAAAATTAAGCAGCATGATTCCCAATAACGTTGGAATAATAAGCAGTAATCTGCGAGCAATATATCCTATCATCTATGAAACCCAGCTTTTTATAGTATTGAAGATTTTTGTAAATAAGCTTTGTTGAGGTAATGTTTTTTCTCGAAGGGTGTCTGCTTTTGCCCACCAAGTTAAGATAGGGAAAGGTGAATATTTTGGAGATTTTTTGGGCATTGAAAACTTATCCCAATATGCAGTGCGTATTCCTGCAAAATCCCAATTCATGATTATGTAATAATTCCAGCAAAGGATTCGATCAATAGCATGTGCATAGTTCACCATTGACTGGTAATCTTTTGCTACAACTAATTTTTCTATCAATTCATCTACAACTGAATTTTCAATTCCTGCTAAATTTTTAGACCCTTTTACATGAGCAGATTTGCTACCAAAATATTCTCGTTGCTCATTACCTAATGAATGGCTTTGCGGAATGCCAATCATTACTATATCAAAATCAAATTGGTCAACCATTTCCGTGTAAGTGCTTGCATCTACTTGCCGTGGTTTTAAATCAATTCCTGCAACAGCTAAATTACGTTGCATATGTAGAATAACTTTTTCAAGTGAAGCATTGGTATATAAGAAAAGAATTTCAAAAACTTCTCCTTTGGAATTAGTGAGCTTTTGGTTTTTTAATTCCCAACCAGATTCTTTCAACAAGTCTAAGGCTTGTTGTAAAGTTTCTCTTGGTACAATATCTTCTTTGTAAACAGGGTTTTTAAATGAGGGTCCAAATACTTCTGCCGGTAGTTTTTCTTTATAGGGCTGCAAAAGGTCAAGTTCTTCTTTTGTTGGTTCACCGCTATGAGCAAGCTCAGCATTACCATAATAACTATTTAAACGATAATATTCGTTATAGAACATTGATTTATTTAAGCTTTCAAAGTTGAAAAGCATGGAAATAGCTTTTCTAACTCGAACATCTTGAAATTTCCCACGTCTCAAATTAAAGGCGAACCCTTTTGTGGCTTGAACGGTGCCTCCGGGAACAATTTTCTTTATAATTTTTCCATCTTTTACAGCAGAAATGTCATAAGCTGTGTGCCATTTATTGGCAGAAGCTTCAATCCATAAATTTGAATTGCCCGCCAAAAAGCTTTGAAATGCAGCGTTTTGATCTCGGAAATATTGCAACTCGATTGTATCAAAATTATATTGTCCAACGTTTGTAGGAATTTTTTCTCCCCACCAGTTTTTAACACGTTCAAAAACAAGGGTGTGACCTAAATCAGCTATGCTTATTTTATAAGGGCCACTTGTGGGAAATGGCTTGGTCATAACCCCACTCTCGGTCATGTTTTCTTTGAAAAATTTACTTGGGTATATATATATTTGTCCTAATATGCCAGGAAGTTCTTTATTTCCAGGATTTTTGCTATGAAATTTAATCGTGTGTTGGTCAATTGTTTCAACCTTTGAAATATCTTTGTAATACTGCTTCATCATAGGATTAATTTTTATCAAAAAATTAAAACTCCAAATTACGTCTTCTGCCGTTATTGGAGAGCCATCAGAAAATGTAGCGTCTTCTCGTAAATGGTATGTAATGGTTTTTTTATCACTGCTTATTTCAAGGCTTTTAGCAAGGTATGGATAGCTAATTCCAATTTCATCTTGTGACTCGTCAAGCAATCTTGCAAAACAAAATATTGCAATATGAATAGGTGAAGTGCCCATTATGGCAAAGGGATTTAACCCATCATACGTTCCGATGGCAGCAAGTTTTAAAGCTCCTCCCTTGGGAGCATTTGGATTTACGTAATTAAAATGCTGAGCGGTTGCATCATATTTTGGTGCAACGTTGTGCACACTGAAATAAGATGTGGGCTCTGCGCTAAGAGATGCGTATAGAAAGTAAAGAAAAACTAAGATAATTTTTTGCTGTATTTTGCACGAAAGGTAGTTGCCCACTCGTTCTTCTCCTGTTGTTGTGTTCTTGTAATGCCTAGACTATTAGCACTGACGTCCTCTGTAATTACACTGCCTGCTGCAATATATGCTCCTTCACCAATTGAAATTGGGGCAATAAGAGTAGTGTTAACACCTACCATGGCGTTTTTACCAATTTGAGTTTTAAACTTTTCAAACCCATTATAATTGCAAGTTATGGTTCCTGCGCCAATATTGGCACCTTCACCAACTATGGCATCCCCTATGTAACTTAGATGTTTTGCTTTTGCATTTTTCTCTATGATGGAGCCTTTTACTTCAACAAAATTTCCTATTGAAGCATTTTCTTCCACAACGACATTGCCGCGTAAATGCGCGAAAGGCCCAATATTTGCTGAACTTTCTATGGTGCAATTTGAAAGATATGAAAATCCTAATATTTTTGCATTTTCTGCAATATGAACATTTTCACCAATGTGGACACTTTGTTCAATAATTGTACCCGTTCCAATTTCAGCATCATGATTAACATAACTAGTTTCAGGCAGTAAAAATTGCACACCATTTAGCATGTGTTCTGTTTTAAGGCGACGTTGCATGATAGTTTCTGCTTGAGCGAGTTCGACAAGGGTGTTTACACCTAAAAAATTTTCTTCATCGGCAAAAATAAGCTCTGTTGTGTGCCCATTTTTAACTGCTAGTTCAACAAGGTCAGTTGCATAAAATTCTCGAGATTCTGGATTAGTTTTTAATTTAGGTAAAAGTGCCTGAAGCATTTTTGCATTAAATACATATACGCCTGCGTTTGCAGTAGGAATATTTTTAATTTTTTCGTTATGTTTTGTTTCTTTTATGGCAATTGGATAGCCTTTATTATTGCACTCAATACGTCCATATGATTTTTTTAGATCTTCGAGCTTCATACCTATGACGGTTAGATCTGCTTTTGAATGTTCTAAATTTTTAATATCTTTTTGGTTCAAGAGTGGCGTGTCAGCACAAAATAGAAAAACTTTATTAATATTGCTTTTTAATTTTTGAGAGGCAAACTTAAGGGCATCTCCTGTGCCAAGTGGCACTTCCTGCACAACAACATCTGTGCCTTTTAAAATTTCATGATTTTTGAGTTCTGGTGATACTACAGTGATAATCTGATCAGCACTTAGAATTTTTACAGCATCTATCACCCATTGCAACATAGGCTTGCCTGCAATTTTATGAAGCACTTTTGGTACAGAGCTTTTCATGCGCTTACCTTGACCTGCCCCTAAAATGATTACAGCTTTCATTGTTGTTTGTGCTAAAGTTTGCCTCAATACCATACCACGAGTTCATCTTAATGGCTATTCTAGGTTTCTCATTGTTGGCTGGTGCTTGTCAATTAGCATGGCATCATAACGGTGAATTTAGAGAGAGAATCATTACCTTAAAACCAGAACAGACTCATGCTGGTATTCTTATATCTTCAATTAAAGAATTTTTACCAATGCCGCCAGAAGTGATTACCACAACGACCGGGCCAGGATCTTTTACTAGTATTCGTATTCAATTAGCGGCTGCAATTGGTTTTAAAATAGGCTATCAAGCAAAGCTTTTTTGTCCAAATACTCTTGATTTTTTGGAGTGGGCATCAAATGGTGCTATTCCTGTAATTGATAGTTTTCGAGGCGATTATTTCACAAAAATAGACGGTATTGTAAAATGTGTGACCACGCAAGAAATAGAAGCTTTGAAAAATACAGGTAAGAGTTTTTGTGGTGATATTGGATGGGCACCTGAAAATTCCGCTCTTTATTTGCTAAAGTATTATTTGTGCTATCCAGATCCTGAAAACTTGTGTAATCCTGAGCCTTACTATGTTAGAACACCAGAATATAAAACCAGAGCCAATTACCAAGGATGATGCTTCTTGGTTTCAGCCTTTGTTCAAAATATGTTTTGAACGAGATGATTTGTGGCTTCAGCATTTGGGTGATCAAAAGTACGAAGCATTTCATATAAATAGGCAGGCTTTTATTTTTACATACACTGTTGAGAATTATACTGATTTATTAACTATTGGTGTACACCCAGATCAACGTAGGAGGGGATTAGCATGTTCTTTACTAAAATGGATGATAGTCAAGGCACCAGAAGAGCAAAAATTTTTCTTAGATGTTGAATGTGAAAATGTTGCGGCGATTCAATTATACAAAAAAGTAGGTTTTGAATTGATTTCAATTCGAAAAGGATATTACCCTCAACTATCAGGTTTAGCACTTGATGCATATGTTATGACTTACCAAAAGTAAGCTGGCTTGCTATTATACCCCAAGTTATTCGATTTTCTTACTTCATGAACCCCATTACGCAGAGGCGTCTTTATCAATTTAAGGCAAATAAACGAGGATATTATTCGTTTTTGCTTTTTGTGGGTGTTTTTTTTGTAACGTTATTTGCGGAATTTATTGCAAATGATAAGCCGCTACTAGTGAGTTACAAAGGTGACCTATATTTCCCTGTACTAAAAAGCTATCCAGAAACAACCTTTGGTGGAACATTTGAAACGGCTACAAATTACCGTGATCCATATGTGCAAAATCTTATAAAATCAAATGGTTTTATTGTGTGGGCGCCTATCCCTTTTGGTATTAACACGGTAAATTATGCGCTTAGTGTGCCAGCTCCTTCCCCTCCTACATTTGAAAATTTGTTAGGAACTGACGACCAGGGACGTGATGTTTTAACGCGTTTAATTTATGGTTTTCGTATTTCTATTTTGTTTGGGTTGGCTCTTACACTGGGAGCTTCGGTAATTGGAATTTTTACAGGATCACTTCAAGGGTATTTTGGAGGACGATTTGATTTATTGATGCAACGATTCATCGAAATTTGGAGCAACTTACCTGTTTTATATTTGCTGATAATTCTTTCTAGCATGATTGAGCCAAATTTTTGGTGGTTATTAGCAATTATGCTGACATTTTCGTGGATGACGCTTGTAAGTGTTGTTAGGGCTGAATTTTTTCGTACGCGTACTCTTGATTATGTGCGTGCAGCAGAAGCACTGGGTGTGCCAAGTAGTCGAATTATATGGCGGCATATGTTGCCTAATGCAATGGTAGCTGTTATTACGTATTTACCTTTTATACTGAATGGTTCGATTGCAACATTAACTTCGCTCGATTTTTTGGGGTTTGGATTACCTCCAGGGTCAGCATCATTAGGTGAGCTGATAACCCAAGCAAAGAATAACATTCAAGCACCATGGTTGGGGTTGACGGCATTCTTTTCAATTTCTGTGCTTTTGAGTTTGTTAATTTTTACAGGAGAAGCTGTGCGAGATGCGTTTGATTCTAGAAAGATTAAATTTAGTTGAAAAAATTGGTTATTCATTGAGCTAATCTATTTAGTAATTTTACGATTTTATTTTTAAGTGAATGTTTAATCTGGGTGCTTTTTACTATCGTGTTTCCTTGTCTGAATTGATTCACAAATTCTGCAAGTCCTATTTGGCGCTTACGATGGGAGCGTTCTGCATTTAGTATGGCGGCAACTTGCGCTAGGCTTTGTTCAAAATCATTGTTTACGATAACATAATGATACTCAGGCCAATGGCTTATCTCTGACGCGGCTTCATTCATTCTTTTTGCAATAGTTTCTTCGTTATCTTGTCCTCTGCGTAATAAGCGCTCATGTAATGCTTGCAAGTTAGGAGGTAAAATAAAAACTGTTACTAAATCATTAGGTGCTAGTTGAGCAATTTGTTGCGTGCCTTGCCAATCAATATCAAAAATGACATCAATGCCTTTGTCTAGTTGCTCAAATACAAAGTCTTTTGGGGTGCCGTAAAAGTGACCAAATACTTCTGCATGTTCTAATAATTCATTTTTATTGCACATTTTTTTGAACTGATTGTCTACGATGAAAAAGTAATCTTTTCCATGAGTTTCTGCGGGGCGCTTAGGGCGTGTTGTGACCGATATGGAATTTTTTAAATTATTGTCTTGCTCTAATAAAGCGCGTGCAATGGAAGTTTTCCCTGCGCCAGAAGGTGATGAAAGCACAAGCATTAATCCGCGTCTTTTAATATTCATGGTTATTTCTTTCGTTTCTTTTCGATTGTTCTGAGTGTTTGTACATGTTTGTTATGTGCTTTTAGGTTTGTGCTGAATTCGTGTCCACCAGTATCGTTTGCAACAAAATATAAATACTCAGTTTGAGCTGGTTTTAATACAGCCATAATACTAGCTTCACCTGGACATGCAATTGGCGTGGGGGGTAATCCCTTTTTTGTATAGGTATTATAAGATGAATCTATAGTAAGGTCGCTTTTAGAAATTGGCCTATGAAATGATGTTTGGCCTTTGGTGGCGGCATAAATAATAGTTGGGTCAGCCTGTAAAGGCATGCTCTTTTTTAAGCGATTGAGATATACCGATGCTACTAAATCTCTCTCTTCGGGCAAGCCTGTTTCCTTTTCAACAATTGAAGCAAGAATCAGTACTTCATCCCAACTCTTTAAAGCTGATTGTTTTTCATATAGTGCCCAAACTTTGTTTTTAAGGGAGTCCATATTTTTTACCATACGTTGTATTACCTGTTGCTTTGATTCGCCCCAGTAATAATCATACGTTTTAGGCAAAACTGTGCCTTCTGAAGGTAGTGCAATGGTACCATTTAAAATTGAGATCTCTTCAAGCTTTTTAGAGACCTCATAAACAGTAAGCCCTTCAGGAATTGTTAAATAGTGTACAACAACTTCGCCTTTTGCAATTTTTTGCAGTAGCTTCCATAGAGTGAGCTTGGGTTCAATTAAGTACTCACCATGCTTGAGGGGCTGCCTTTTTAGTTTTATGAACGCAGCGCCTGCTAAGAAGCTTAGTGTATGAGGGATTATTTTTTGTTCTTCTAAACTTTGTGCAATTGTCTGAGTTGAATCGCCTTTTTTAATAATAAAGGTGATATTCTCAGTTACACGTAAGGGTTTTAAAAGACCACCTGGTCCATAGGCAAGAAAGGCCCCAACAATGGAAATTAATAAAACAATAAAAGTAACGTAGCGCATAAAAACGATAAAATGGTGGTCGCAACAGGGATTGAACCTGTGACCCCTACAATGTCAATGTAGTGCTCTACCGCTGAGCTATGCGACCGGTTTACTGGTTATAGCATCGCATAAATTTTGCTGCAATGGCAGTGTTTATGAGAACTTAATCTCTAGTTCTTCTAATGCACGTATTTCATCACGTAACATTGCGGCTTTTTCAAACTCTAGGTTGCTCGCTGCTTCTTTCATGGTTTTTAGTAGTTGATTCTTTTTCTTCTCAATTTCCTTTGGGGAAAGGTTTTTTATAGGCGAATCAAAAGCTTGTTGTTTGCTACGCAAATCTAGAGATGAAGAAATAATTTTTTTAATTGTTTCAGGAGTAATGCCATGCGTTTTATTGTGAGCTAACTGCTTATTCCTGCGACGCTCAGTTTCTTCTAGCGCTCCTTTTAGAGAGCCAGTTTGTTTGTCAGCATAAAGAATAACTCGGCCTTCAACGTTTCTGGCTGCACGGCCAATGGTTTGAATAAGTGAAGTTTTTGAGCGTAAGAATCCTTCTTTGTCAGCATCTAGAATCGCCACAAGGCCACACTCTGGAATATCTAACCCTTCGCGTAAAAGGTTGATTCCAACTAAAATATCAAAGTCTCCTGAACGTAAGCCACGAATGATTTCAATGCGTTCAAGAGTTTCAATATCTGAGTGCAAATAGCGAACGCGCATATTGGCTTCATTCAAATACTGGGTTAACGCTTCCGCCATTTTTTTTGTAAGCGTAGTAACAAGAACTTTTAATCCCTTGGCTATAGTTAGACGACACTCTTCCATGAGATCATCCACTTGATGATCGCAAGGTTTTATAATGCAAATAGGATCAACTAGCCCTGTTGGTCGTATTAACTGTTCAACAAACACACCTTGAGTTTGTCCCAGTTCCCAAGGTCCGGGGGTCGCTGAAATGAATAAAGTTTGTGGTCGATAATTATTCCATTCTTCAAACATTAAGGGGCGATTGTCTTTACAAGATGGTAACCTAAAACCATGCTCTGATAATGTTTCTTTGCGTGCGCGGTCTCCTTTAAACATTCCGCCAATTTGTGGCACACTAACATGGCTTTCATCAACAAAAAGCAGCGCATCTTTTGGGAGATATTCAAACAGTGTAGGTGGTGGTTCACCAGGAGCCCGCCCTGTTAAATATCTGGAGTAGTTTTCGATGCTTGCGCAAGTACCAGTTGCTTGCATCATTTCTACATCAAACTTTGTACGTTGCGAGAGTCGTTGAGCTTCTAATAGTTTATCTAAGCTTTCAAGTTCAGCAACACGCACAACAAGTTCAGCTTGAATTTTTTTAATTGCTTGTTGAATAGTGGGGCCAGGTGTTACGTAGTGGCTGTTTGCAAATACGCGGATTTCATCAAGTTGCGCGAATTTCTCACCAGTTAAAGCATCTATTTCGGAAATACTTTCAATTTCATCTCCAAAGAAACTCAATCGCCAAGAACGGTCAGCAAAATGGCTTGGGAAAATATCAAGCACATCTCCACGACTTCTGAATGTCCCTCTGGCAAAAGCGATATCGTTTCGTTTGTACTGTAGTTGAACGAGGTTTTGCATAAGTAATTGCTTATCAAAATTTTGTCCAACTTTAAGTGGGATGGTCATTTCGCTGTACGTATTTGCGCCGCCAATGCCGTATATGCACGAAACACTGGCAACAACAATAACATCACGTCGCTCAAGCATTGAGCGGGTGGCAGAGTGTCGCATTCTGTCTATTTGTTCATTGATTGATGCGGTTTTTTCAATAAATGTATCTGTTCTGGGAACGTATGCTTCAGGTTGATAGTAGTCATAGTAAGAAACGAAATATTCAACGGCATTGTGAGGAAAGAATTCTTTCATCTCAGAATACAGCTGCGCTGCCAAAATTTTATTTGGTGCCATTACTAAAGATGGGCGCTGCAGGTGCTGGATGACCTGAGCCACCGTAAATGTTTTTCCAGAACCGGTAACGCCTAACAAAACCTGGTTGTGTTCATCTGCTTCAAAACCCTTAATGATTTGTTTGATGGCAGCGGGTTGATCTCCTGCTGGTTGAAACGGCGATTCAAGTGCAAACGCAGAGCTTGTTTTTTGATAGTCGTTATACAATAGAGGAACAATGGCGGTCATGACTGGATGCTTTTGATAAGTTCTGTATTATTGATAGACTGGAGAGATATCGCAAGAGTAAAATTGTCGATGATCAAAATATGCATTAGGAAAGTGATATGAATTTGCAAAAAAATCCGCAATCTTTTTTTGTTTGCCCCAATCTTATCCTAATGAAAAATTCTAAAGTTTTATTATTAAGAAGAATGGATTGGGCACCTTTATGGCCAAGCTACTGGCATTGAGTAACAGAAAAAATGGAACAGGGTGAAACGCCAAAACAAACTATTGTTCGTGAAGCATTTGAAGAGATTGGTCTTGATATAGATCCTGACCTTGGCACTGTTGTTTCTGTAACTGCAAAAAATTTTCAAAATCCTGAATTAATTTACAGAGACGTTAGCTTATTTTTTGTTGTAAAAGATTTTGAAGGTGAACCAGTAAATAAGGAGACACGCCTTCATGACAAAATGGAATGGTTCGATGTTAACTCTTTGCCATCTCCAATAATTCCAGTTGTAGGATATGGAATTCGTCAGTACGTTCAGGGAAAATCATATGGAGACTTTAATGACGTATAAATCCATAGAAGTTGTTCCTTATAATGCAAAATAGAAATCGAGCTGGGAAAGATATGACCACCATAAAGTTCGTTGATAAACTTAGCGATGAAATTGAAGAAAAAATGCGTGAAGATCTGGTGCGATATGAAAGTAGTCACGGCATTGATGTAAATTACAAACGATTTGCATTGGTATTATCGGATGATAAAAACAATACGCTGGGGGTTTTAAATGCATTTACTGCGTTTGCAGAAATTTATATTGACGATATGTGGGTAGATTCACAGCATCGAAAAAAAGGATATGGTAGGCAGCTTTTGGTCGATCTTGAAAATCATTTTAAAGGGAAGGGTTTCAATAATATTAATTTAGTAACAAGCGCATTCAATGCACCAGAATTTTATAAGAAATGCGGTTTTACATTAGAATTTATAAGAGAGAATGTGAAAAATTCTAAGCTTACGAAGTTTTTCTTCATTAAGTATTTTGATGATGACGTGCAAACGCAAGGTATTTTAGTGAATGAGTGATTAATGATTTTATTCGAGGATTGCCACGTCCCTTCGGTCCTCGCAAAGACGAATTTTCATACCGCTACGTCTTCACGAGACCACGTAGTGGTCGTGGTGAGCCGGTTTATGTATTCTGATGGTTCCCCGGACGTTGGTGCTTACCAGGGATGACACACTGTTTTATCCCCAGTCGACTTGTCGATTCTTAATCTCAAGGGGGAGCTCTTCCTCGATCTAAAAATCTGAGATCAGGTTCTCGCGAAATTCCATTTTTGGAAAAAAATATTTTAGCCCATACCTCAATGCCTCTTTGTGCAGGGATTTCAGGCTTTGGCTACTTTTTTTGTTTGATGGAAAAATTACATTAAAAGGGAAGATGAAGAGATTCGTTTTTAGAATCTTATTAAAAATTTAACAAATATTAACAAACTATTAATTGCTTTGTATTAATATATTATTATTAATATTTAATATTTAGTTGCAAATCATGAGGGCAAGCATAATAATTTTTTTCCTATTTTTGATATTTAAGAATATTTATGGTTCCTTTGATAATGATATAGAGTTTTTTGATAAAGACATAGATGTTGAAGCAGGGTTAGGTGATTTATCTCGCACAAAAACAAATTTAAGTGAAGAGAGTAAAAATTCACAGGAGATTGCAGATGAAACTGGCATAAGAAAAAAGGTGGTAACAGAAGTTCATGATCTTTTTAGCCAAGATTACAAAGAAAATGTAGAAGATTTGCTTTGGACTCGGCGAGTTCTTAGAAAAATATCGAATATTTCAGAAATTTCAGCTAATGCACTCACATATATTGGTATGGGTACAACAGCTTTAGCGGCAGGTACACATCTTATAAAAGCAGATTATTTTTCTAATGTGTTACTTTTTACAGGTACTTTATGTTTTGCTGTTCATCTAACTTGTATTGGATTTGCAAAATGTAGTGCACGAGAAGAAGCAGAAAGAGAGAAACAGCTCAATTCATTAGCTACTAAAGTAAAATTTGATGTAGTTCCTGTTATACCTACTATTGAAGAGGATGTTAATGATTAGCGTAGTTGAGCATTTATTTTAGATGCGGACCTTACAATAGCTTCGTGAATTTGAGTTAGCGATGCTTCATCTAGCGTTTTTTGAATTGGCTGCAAAGTCACAGATAGTGCTATCGATTTTTTCCCCTGTTCAAGATGAGGTCCTTGATAACAATCAAAAACATCTACTTGGGTGATAAGGTTATCTGCTTTTTCAACGGCTTTAATAAGTGCTGCCGCTGGAATTTCTGCATCTAACACAAAAGCGAAATCACGACGAACGGGCATAAGATCAGCTAATGTTGCTTGGATTTTTTTAGGTTTTGCTTGGTGTATATTGTCAATAAATATTTCAAAACCAACGACATTTAATTCATCAATAATTCCTGGGTGTACTTCTCCAAAATAAGCTAAGACCTTATTCCCTTGTTTTAAACTACCTTTACGTCCTGGGTGATAATAGGAAGGGCCATCTGAAGTAAGCTGAACAGAAGACTCGAGTACACCTAATGATTTCAAAACATCCAAAACATCAGCTTTTGCATCAAAAGCATCGGCATTTCTTGATTGCGCTAGCCAATGACGTTCGTGATTGTTTCCAAAACGTAGTCCAGCAATACAGGTTGTTTGTTTTAAATTGAAGTTTGTTCCATAGATAGGAGCGATTTCAAAAAGAGAGCCATTATGACGAGCATTTGCCGTGTTGAATTTTGCCACTTTTAAAAGTCCTGCTAATAGCGAAGGCCGCATAACAGAGAAATCTTCAGTGATTGGGTTTTGTAAATATACCAAATGTTCGTATTTTTCGCTGAATTGTTTAGCTGTAGTTTTGTCGGTAAATGACCAGTTAATTGTTTCTAAAAATCCGCGATTGCTTAGATATTTTCTTGTGCGTTCTTCACGTGAGATCGAGTTAACAGGCGATTTTAAAGGTAAGGATTGTGCAGTAATTTCACCGTATCCTTTTATGCGTGCAATTTCTTCAATAAGATCTTCTGCAATTTCTAAATCATGACGCCAAGAAGGTGGAGTTATTTTTAGTGCCGATGTTTGTTGGACAGCGCATCCTAAACTCTGCAGAATATTAACAATCTCATTTGCTTCAACAGAGATGCCTAATCGTTGCTGTACTTGTTGTGGTTGCAAGGAAATAGCAGAAGATTTTGAGATGCATTGTCCTGCATGCGAAGGTGTAGCTGCAGTACCACCACAAATTTCTAGAATCATTGCTGTTGCCATATCTAAGCATGATGATACTAATGCACTGTCGACTCCACGCTCAAAACGCATGCGAGAGTCTGAAATTATGTTAAGACGTTGACCTGTTATTGCAATAGACACAGGATCAAAATAAGCAGATTCAAGAAGAACATTGGTGGTTTTTTCATCAACTGCTGTCTCACGACCACCCATAATACCAGCAAGAGAAATAACACCGTGATCATCAGCAATGACAATCATGCCATCTTCTAAAGTATAATCTTGATCATTAAGAGCTTTTAGAATTTCACCCTTCTTAGATTGACGAACGACGATATTGCCTTGAATTTTATCGGCATCAAACACATGCATAGGGCGGCCTAAACCAATGCAAAAATAGTTAGTGATATCTACCAGTGCGCTAATAGATTTTTGGCCTGCGCGTGTTAATAGATCTTGCAGCCAAGATGGAGAAGAAGAATTTTTTACACCTTTAATTTGGCAAAGAGAAAATTGAGTGCATAAATCAGTATTTTTTGTAACAGGAGGTGTTGTGCCTGTTCTTGAAATATTTTGCATATCTAATTTTTTAGTAGTTCCAAGACTAGCTGCGGCTAAGTCACGGGCAATGCCATACACTGCAAAACAATCTCCCCGATTAGGGGTAATGGAAACATCAAAAACAGCATCAGCTGATATAATATCGGTAAGTGGGGTTCCTGGTTTGTGGTCAAGTCCAAGATCCATAATGCCTTCAGATTCTTCACCTAATAATAACTCTTTGGATGAACACAGCATTCCAAAACTTTCAACATCGCGAATAGTACCTTTTTTGAGAGCTTCGCCTGTTATAGGAATGACTGTGCCGACTGATGCAAAAGCAACTCCCATATTTGCTTTTACATTTGATGCACCGCAAACAACTTGGATAAGTTGACCCGTTCCTGCATCAACTTTACATAAAGAAAGTCGATCGGCGTTGGGATGTTTTTCTCGTTCTACGACACGTGCGTAGACAAAACCTTGTAGAGCAGTGGCTGGATCATCAAGTGATTCAACTTCTAGCCCAAGCTCAACGAGTTTTGAAGCAATCTCAGAAGGAGCAGAGTTAGTTTCTAAATATTTTTTTAGCCATTCGTTGGAAAATTTCATTTCTAGAGTGCTCCAAATCCGTAGAGGTCAAGCCAGCGTGTATCGCCATTGTAAAAGGACCTAATATCATCAATTCCATATTTCAACATGGTAAATCGATCGACACCCATGCCAAAAGCAAATCCTTGAAATTGATCTGGGTCAATGCCGCAATTTTTAAGAACTGTAGGGTGAATCATGCCGCAACCTAAAACTTCAAGCCATTTATCATTTTTCCAAGAAATATCAACCTCAGCAGATGGTTCCGTAAATGGAAAAAAGCTGGGGCGAAAACGCAAATTCATGTTTGGGTTTTCAAAAAACCATCGGCAAAAATCGATGAGCGTGCCTTTTAAATGGCTGAAATTAATGCCTTCTTCAATAACGACACCTTCAATTTGATGAAACATTGGTGTGTGTGTTGCGTCTAGATCGTCACTGCGAAAAACTCTACCAGGAGCCAAAAAGCGAATAGGTGGTTTGTGATCTCGGAGTGTTCGTATTTGCACAGGTGATGTTTGAGTGCGCAAAATATCATCGGATCCAGATACGTAAAACGTGTCATGACTTTGACGAGCTGGATGATGTGCGGGAATGTTGAGCGCATCAAAATTTAGCTCTTGCGTTTCGATATGGGGACCATCAAAAACTTGAAAACCGATTTGAGAAAAATATTGCGTGATATCTTGAATAACTTTTGAAATAGGGTGAATTTTACCAGTAGGTTCTGGTCTTGATGGCAACGTTATATCAATTTTTTCGTTGCTTAAACGTTGATCAAGAGCGTGAGTTTCAAGGGATGTTTTTTTCTCTTCAATAGCAGCAGCAACTCGATCTTTTAGAGCATTAATTTCAGCACCTTTAGATTTGCGCTCATCAACAGATAAAGATCCGAGAGTTTTTAGTTGTTGGGTGACTAATCCATTTTTTCCTAAAAGATGTACTCTTAGGTTATCAAGTTCAGATAAGCTAGATGTGGATTGTATTTGATGCAACCATTGTTCTTGCATATTTTTATATTCCCTTTTCCCAAGCGCCTTTTAAAGTTTGCTTCCATACGACAATTTCATTGCCAGCTTTTTGGTATTTTTCTAGTCTTTCTTGAGCTTCTTGTACACTTGTTGGGTCATTTCCATCGTAAATGTCGAGAAGGCGCTCATAAGTGTTATCTGTAGCATATTCTTGGGTGGTTATCACTAATACAGTTGCATTAATGGGGTTATCATTATCAGTGGTAAGCCAAATGGGCTGATGTATTTGAAATTCTTTTGGGTCTGCATTTGATCCATGAGGCAAAAAACCGAGAGTAGTGTATGTCCACATAGCGCTATCAATTGATTTTAGGCGCTCGGCACTTTCGATGCGAACAACTGCTTTTAAACCACTTTCATATACTTTTTCAAGAATTTTTGGCAAGGTTTTTTCTAAAGACGTGGCAATGAGTTCGTAAAAAGTTACGTGCATGAATAATCTCTATACTAGTAAAACATCTACGGTGTTATCGCTAACTTGAGCGATTCCATTTTTGACCGTGAAGTTTTCATCTCTATTTGCTGCTTTTACATGAATTTTACCTTCGGTGAGTACCACCGACATAGTGGCATGGTGTGGGCGTATTCCCACATTGCCGTAAAGACCAGGCAAGCTTAATTTTTGTACTGAGTCTGAAAAAAGAACGGTATCGATGGTGCGTATAGTAACATTCATGACATAACCATTTTTGGACCTAGATCATGGCCGCCTAATATATGCACATGAAAATGTGGCACTTCTTGACGGCTGTGTGGGCCGGTGTTTGCAATGAGACGATAGCCGTCTTGCGTTAAGTTTAATGTGGTAACAGTTGTATTAACGCCTTTCCAAAAACCGACAATTTCTTCTTCTGATGCATGGGTTGTAAAATCGTGAGCATTTTCATACGAACCCTTTGGTATAACTAGGGCGTGCGTAGGTGCTTTTGGATGAACATCGTGAAAACTTAAAAAATGCTTATCTTCTGCTATCTTTTGGCAAGCAATATCTCCTCGCAGAATTTTTGCAAAAATGTTATTTTGATCGTACATTGAGCCACCTCATTCTTAACAGTTAAGCTAGCATTGTATTAGGGGTGAGACAATATACGAATCGTACATAAATATCTAAGCTTAGATATCAAGCATTTAGGGGGCTACATTCATGCAAAAAATAATCACTATATTGCCGGAAATAAAATTAGTTGGGATTACAGCCAGAACAAGTTTGGCATCGGAAATGAATTTAGCAACAGCTAAAATTGGTGCGACAGTTCAGAAATATTTTCACGGAAATCATCCTGAAAAAATTAACAATCGTAAAAATCCAGGTGTGACCTATTGTATTTATACAAATTACGAAAGTGATTTTACCGGTGAATATACATATTTTATTGGAGAAGAGGTTTATTCATTTGGTGATCTGCCTGAGGGCTTTGAAACACTTGTAATACCTGGTCAGCGTTACGCAAAATTTACAACGGAATCAGGTGCGATGCCTGCAGTATGTATTGGTGCTTGGCAAAAAATATGGACGATGACAGCGGCTGAATTAGGTGGTGAGAGAGCATACGTTGCTGATTTTGAAGTGTATGATGAGCGGGCGCTTGATCATCAAAATACTATTCTTGATGTGTTTGTTGGGTTGCTAGCGTAAGTATATTTAAGGAGAGGTTCGTGAACATATTTGATTTATCTGATAAAACTGCGCTTGTTACAGGTGCTTCTAGTGGTCTTGGTTGGAGATTTTGTGAGGTTTTAGCAGCAGCTGGTGCACATGTTATTGCTGCAGCCCGTCGCGTTGACAAACTTAATGAGTTGGTTAGCTCTATAAAACAAGCAGGCGGTTCAGCTGAAAGTTTAAAGCTTGATGTACGCAATTTTGAACAGGTCAAAAAGCAAATCTCAGGTCTTAATCAGCATATTGATATTTGCATTAATAATGCTGGTATTGCGATAGATACGCCTATTTTTGAGGATAATCAAAATAATTTTGAAAGCGTTATGCAAACGAATGTCTTGGGGGTATGGTATGTAACTCAGGTTGTAGCTGGTATTATGAAAGACCAAAAAATTGATGGATCCATCATTAATATCAGTAGCATTTATGGTCACTCCAGGTTAGAAGAAAAACAATCAGCGTACTGTGCTTCTAAAGCTGCTGTTTCACAATTGACAAAGTCATTAGTTGGGGAATTATCAAAATTTTCCATTCGAATTAATGCAATCGCACCAGGTGCTATTTTAACACCGATGACTCCAAAATGGGATCATAATAACATTCCTGTTGGATTTTTAGCAGAGCCTAGCGATTTAGATGGTGCTCTACTTTTTCTTGCTTCGAATAAGGCATCACGCTATGTCACTGGCTCATGCATTACCGTTGATGGTGGTATAAGCTGGGGTGGCATAGAATAGCATGAGCACAGTCAAATTCATTGTTGAAACGACAAAGCCTTACAGAAAATATTTATGGGGTATGTTTTTTGCAATTTGTATTGTTTCAATAGATGCAAATGTTAAGCCATATCTTTTGAAGAGACTAATCGATGCTGCCGTAATTCCTGGCATTGAAAGTTTTTGTTATTTAGTTGGTGTGTATGCAACATTTCAAGTTTTACTGCTTCTATCTTGGTCATTCAGTGATTGGTGTACTGTCAGATATACATCAGATTTTAGAACACACATGGCTTCATTTTTGGCCAATAAAGCTAGTTATCTTTCTTATAGTTTCTTTCAAAATAATTTAAGCGGAGGCATTGTTGCCAAAATCAGCGATGTGTTCAACCTTATACCGACAATTATTTTTGCCATTAATTACCAGTTTATTCATTGTGTTCTGACAGTTTCAATAACTTTGGTGTTACTTGCGCATATTCATGTGCTGTTTGCTGTGGGGTTGTTTTTATGGGTTGTTGCATTTTTTATTATTGTTTACGTGGGAATGACAAGAGTTTCTCCCTTAACGAAAGCCTATGCCGAGTCTAAATCAAAAGTTTTTGGTCACTTGTCGGACCATCTTACCAACATGCTAAACGCTAAATTGTTTGCAACGTCCTCTTTTGAAATGAAAAGATTTCACAAGATATCTAGAGATTATGTAAAAAAATCCCAAGCTCAGGGATATTTCTTAATGAAATTTTATGTTCTTCAGGGAGCGGTGTTTTCGATTTATACAATTGGATTTTTGCTGTTTCTTGTACACCTGCATAACCAAAATATCATAACGCCAGGAGATTTTGCGTTAGTATTTATGCTTAATTTTCGAATTGTTGATAAACTGTTTGAGTTGTCTCACCATCTGCGTGATTTTATTATCAATTGGGGGGCGGTTGATCAGGCATTAACTTTATTGAAAGAGGTGCCAGAAATTCAAGATGCACAAAATGCTTCTGCACTTATTGTGAATCAAGGAAAGATCATTTTTGATAAAGTTAAATTTCATTACAAAGGTGCTGAGCCACTTTTTGAAAATACATCGATAACTATTGAGCCGGGGCAAAAAGTTGGGTTGGTAGGATATTCGGGTGGTGGGAAAACTACGTTTGTGAATTTGATTTTAAGACTTTATGACGTGACAAATGGTCATATTTTCATTGATGGGAAAGATATTAAGCAAGTGACGCAAGATTCACTTCGAGCAAATATTGGAGTTATTCCGCAAGATCCATCGCTGTTTCATAGGTCACTTTTTGATAATATTCAATGCGTGCTCATGCTCATGAATTTATTGAAAAATTACCAAAAGGTTATCAATCGCATGTAGGTGAGCGTGGTGTTAAACTTTCTGGTGGGCAACGTCAACGAGTTGCTATTGCTCGTGCTTTTTTGAAAAATGCACCGATTCTAATTTTAGATGAAGCAACATCGCAACTTGATTCCATTATAGAAGGGTATATTCAAGAGTCTTTACTGGAATTGATGACCAGTAAAACAACAATTGTTATTGCGCATCGTTTATCTACTTTATTGCATATGGACAGAATTTTAGTATTTGATACTGGCAAAATTGTTGAAGATGGTACTCATTTGGAACTATTAGCAAATAATACTCTTTATAAATCTTTATGGGATGCACAGATTGGCGGTTTTTTGCCTGATCGTGAGCAGGAAGGTTGAGATTTTTAGCTTCATTCACTTTTTATTAACTCTTTATAAGATCTAATAGAGAGTATGAATAGGGAATGAAATCTTATGAAATATATTTTTTTTGTGTTAGCAATTATTGCCTTGCCAGCAATCAGTAGTGCTCAAGCGGATAAAAGTAAAGCGACAGAAGCTACAAAAGAACTTAATAAAAAACCTTTGATAGTAGCGCCATTAGTTTCCATGGATGATGCAAGTGCCCCCCCTCAAAATCATTTGAAGGTTCTTACTTTTTTGCAAAGATTAGAAAGTATTTTAAAACGCAGTGTGCGGGTTTTATGAAGGATATTGAATAAGGCATGGGTATTTGTTTTTATAAGGTTGTCTAGACCGAAGCAACAAAGGAACCCATGCCCATAGAGAAGTTTATCATTCAAATATACTGTTGTATCGACGATTATTTAA
>CANKYV010000024.1 GCA_947487955.1 Alphaproteobacteria bacterium | reverse complement strand
AACCCTCGCACGGGTAAAGAAATTACTATTGCAGCTAGCAATCGTCCAACCTTTAAAGCTGGCAAAGAGCTTAAAGAAGCGGTTAAGTCCTAGCCCCTTAATCACTCTCCCTTCTCTCTTCCAGAGAAGATCATCGAAGAAGAGAGAAGGACAGCTAAAAAAAGAGTAGATTATTGGATTATTCTATTGACCTTAGGCCAGCGGTTTTTTTCTCGATAAGAATAAGCAATATATTCAGCAGCTTGTGCTGCGTATTCAAATGAATCAAATGTGCCAATGGGTTCTTCGATAATGATATCCGTTATCAGATATTCTTCTAATTTTATCACTTGAAAATAGGATCTGCTTCCTTCATCGATACGAAAGACGCGACACGAAACCCAAGGGAGATCGGTCGGAGTGCACGGAACATTAAAATCTAGCCCCTCATCCGTATCATATAACATGAATTTTTGCATAAATCGGCATTTTTAGCCCATATTTCATGATAAAATATGATAGGTTAACGAACGGTTAATAATAGAGTCGACAATGACCCAAAAACAGCTTGAAAACCTTGATATGCCTTCCGTTATTACGTGGCTTGAAGCCCAAGATCACAAAGTCATTCGCCCCTTTATACCTCCCACATTTTATAGTAGTGCTTCTTCCCCTACTCCTTTATTGAAAGCTGCTATTCTCGATATTGAAACAACCGGGACAAATATGCTAACCGATAAAATTGTTGAACTCGGCATTGTCATTGTTGAGTACTGCCCAAGCACCGGTCAAATATATCGTGTCCTTAACACCTACAGTGAGCTAGAAGATCCTGGAATACCTATTCCTGCTGCATCTACCAAAATCCATGGCATTACCGATGAAATGGTGCATGGAAAAAGTTTTATAAACGCTGAGGTTGAAACTCTCCTCAAAGATGTTTCTTTAGTGATTGCTCATAACGCTAAATTTGATCGTGGTTTTACTGAAACACGCTTTCCTTTCTTTCAAGAAAAAGCCTGGGGGTGTTCTTTTTCGCAAATTCCCTGGAGGGAAGAAGGGTTTGGGTCGGCAGCGCTTGAACATCTTCTTTATAGATGCGGGTTTCATTTCAAGGGTCACCGGGCTGTTGCAGATTGCCAAGCTCTTCTTGAAGTATTGCAAACACAACTTCCTGCATCGGGGATTAAAGCTCTTAAAATGGTCATAAATACTGCTCAAACACCGGATCTTAAAATCTGGGCCCTACTCACCCCTTTTGAATCAAAAGATAAGCTCAAAAACCATGGATATCGCTGGAATGTTGAACATAAAACCTGGTACAAAGTTATTATTAATGAAGATTTAGGCCAGGAAACAGATTGGCTTCGCAAGGAAGTCTATGGCCACCGTCCTTTTCAGGTTAAGCAGGAAACCATAGATGCTTATACTAAATTCTCCATTCGGCATGGTTGTGCTGAAATTGTAAATTATTGACCAATTCTCAATCACTACGCTCGATTGGGCCTATCATAACGAGCCATTAACTGAGCTTCTCCTAAAATACGGCCTTGCATAGCATTTTCTATGTCTTGCTTTGATGATCCTTCTTTAAGAGTTAACTCAGCATCTAAAGCATAGACCTTAAAGAAATATCGATGCTCACGGTCAGGAGGACATGGACCTCCATAGCCTGATCGATTCCAGCTATTGTTCCCTGATTTTGCTCCTTTTGGTAAGTGTTTTAGATTTTTTTCTAATTTTGTTGTTGTAGCTGGTATGTTAAAGAGTACCCAATGATCCCAAACTCTAGGAGGAGCACCTGGTTCATGAGGAACATCAGGGTCATCCATGATCAGGACGAAGGACTTTGTCTTTCTTGGTGCATTGCTCCATTCCAATGGTGGAGAAATACCGTTTTTATCTTCATTGTCACAAGTATAGATCGAAGGAATGCTTTCTCCTTCTTTAAATGCTGAGCTACTGAGTAAAAAATCATTACGAAAGATCATTGTCATGAGTCCACCCCCTAGTAAAGTTAGACAAAAAAGCGTCCTTAACACAAAAACACTTGCCAACATTGATAAACACCTCCCTTTAACATGCAGGTTCATTCTATATTTCAATCTCAAGGTTACAAACGTTAAAGAACAAAATATTTCTCTAAAGAAAAAGCTTCGTTTTCCAACGTCCTTTTTAGTATTAACAATCACTCGTTTTTGAGACTAATAACTAAAAAAATTTTCTTATTGCATCTTCATATTTTTCAAATCTTCCTAAACCAGATATAAACTCAGACCCATTCAAACGAACAGGAATGCTGCGGTTTTCTTCAGTAATTATTAAGAAATTTGCGTTTATAAGGTGTTTTTAGAAATACCGATTTTTCCACCATACTCTTACACTCCTCTGATTTTCTTGCTTTTTCATCCTAAAATATGTAACAAGTTGCTAAAATTAGGAATTAGAAACCTGTATAATTATACAGGCTCTCGTCAAAATGATCTTAACATGCTATTTAATTAGCGCTCAGAAATAGACACAATGTCTCAAGAAAACACTTTAATAGTTACAAATTTTTGGTATATTTCTCTGCTGATTGAGGTTTTATAAGTTGATCTGTATGAGTAAGAAATTTTGAAACAGCGTATTCGGTAGTTTGCACCCCTAATTTCTTACGAATATTCGTCAAATGAAACGCAGCAGTTGAACGAGAAATTCTTAATTTAATGCTAACATTTTTGACGGTTAAACCTTGCGATTTTTGGAAAATAACTTCTCTTTCTCTTTTTGTTAAACACGTTAAAAATTCACCTTTTTTCATCTCCATAATTTTGCAAGAACAAGCGTTCGCCACTAAAGAAAGAGTATACAATATGTCTGGGTGCAATGACGTCTGGTTTAATATTGTTAAAAATCCATGGGAATTAACCTGTGGAAGCAAAGGAATCGTAATACCCGACCTTATACCAAATTCGTATGCTTCTTTCATTAATTTACTCTGAAGCGGAGTAAGATTTTTAAAACCTTTTATCTTCCATTCAAAAGGGTACGCTATTTTTTGTAAACAATTAAAGATTGGATCACATAGGTGATACTTTCTTTCCTTATACTGGTGCACCCATTTTGATGAATATGTACTGTAAAGAAAAAATGATTCCATGGTACTTTCTTTCCCGTAGAAGATAGCCAGAGAAAAATGTTTAATACAAAACCTGCGACAAATATTTTTCAAAATTTTAAAAATTTCCTTATCTGATCTTATCTCTTCATTTATTTCTTTTATTGTCCTCTCTATTTTTTGAGTTAACACTTTTTATTCTTTGTCTTTACTCAAGCTAATAAACGCAAGCTAAAACACTCTTTAATTTTTGTGTACTGTTCTTTTATACAGGTACAAGCAACAATGATCTTAAATGATAAAGAAAATTTTATATAAGACTTTTAATGACTAAAAATGAAAAAATAAGTTCTTTTTATTTTTTTCCTTCTTAAATTATTTGAAGTTTTTCTAGAAATTTTATGAAGCATTTCACTTTGTATGCTTAAAATCTTCAAGAAGCAACGATGAGTATCTTTCAATATGTTTACGGTTTTTATAACCAATTAAGAGAAATTTTAAAAAATTTCAACTATTTAAAAAACTTATTATCTTCTCTGGGAGTTATTCCTTTTCTTGCTCATACGCAGGAGGAAATATTTTTAAACAACTAATAACTAAAGACAAAAAAGAACTTAGAAAACAAGCATGAAAAAAAAAGAAAGAGTCATTGCTCTCATAAGAAGAGCTATCGTCATTATACCTATGACTCTAATAGCTTTTACACCTAGCATTATTACGGCTATGGACGCTGAGGATAGACAAGAAAAAGACAAAAGCAACCACCTGTCTTCAAGAAAAAGAAAGAGTTATTTTTCTTTGGAGTTATCTTTAAGGCAAGACGAAAGGAAAAATGAAGCTCCAGAATCTCACCAGGAGATTGCAATTGAGGGAATATCAGGGACAGAAATGATGCGTTACGAGTACACGGTTGAAGATATAGCCAATCTCATTGAATGTAATCTTCCTACCGATACTTCACTGCAACGTTTCAAATTAGGAGAAAATGATCAAGAAACGATTGAGACTTTGCAAAACATCATTTATCGCTTGGGTTCCCAATATATTCTTCCCCCATATTCTCCCCACTCACTTATTCCATGCTTAGAAAGTTTTCTTCAATCTCCATTTGTTGATGTGCAACCGGAAGAAATTATTATCCCTTATAACCCAGGGGGTCACTGGGTGATTTTACAAATTAGAGTAAATGAGAAAATTCATATCAATTATATTGATTCTCTTTTTAGCGAGCATATTGAGATAAATAGGGAAAGAGAAGAAGAAGTGTGTAGATCATTAACGCCTTTAAAGCGTTTCTTAGAATCACATTTCAGCTTCAAGGAAGTATTGCCTATCGAAATAATGCTTGCACGCACCCAAGAAGATAATAAAGCATGTGGCCCCATCATCATAGAAAATATTAGGGATATGTTGGAAAAGGAAAGGCTGTCCTTCATGACGTTATCAGATCATGATGTTCTCTTCTTGCGAGATAAACAAAAAACACAATTAAAGAGTGTTGGTAAAGAGCTTAATCTTGGCGAATTTTTAAATATCTCTCAAAATTCTGAGGGATCAGATTTAGATGAATATCCTATTTCAATAGCTTCTGCCTTCAGAACACCTCTCAGCAGCAGTGTATTAGAATCGGCAAATTGCTATAACGTTGAATCTTTTTTAAAGATGCATGCAAAACGCCTAGGTATTTACGATGGTCCAGAGCCACCGCCCATTTCTCAATTCGAAATTCATGATAAAGATGCCCTTATCACCGTATACTCAAAAGGTGAAGAAGGAAGTATTAATGTATATAGAGTCTACGATCCACAGGTGCCAGCCTATGATCCAGAAGGGAGACAGATATTCAAACATCAATTAATGAATGGTCAAGAATTTGTTCCTCAAGACAAAGCTTCTGGCGGTACTCGCGTGGTTGGTTTTTACTCAATTGATGGAGAAAGACGTCTGTGCTTCAAACAAAATCCGGAAGCACCAGGACATGAGATTGCTGTGCGTCTTCTTTACAAATTCCTTTTTCCAGAAGATAGAAAGGACCCTCCTTTACCTGCATCCGAGGTTATTTTGATGAATGATCAAATTTTCTTAGTATCAGCGTTTATTAAAGGTGAAAATCTAGAACAAATTTTGAAGAAAGTAGACACCGATCCAAATTATGGCAATCAATGGAACTTTAACCTGAAAAAATTTCAAAAATTAGTTCTGTTTTGTCTTTTAACCAATCCAGAAGATTGTCGTCCACAAAATTGCATTGTCAGAATGAAAGAAAGTAATGGATATGAGTTTATTCTTATTGATAATGAACGCAGCCTTATAGAAGAATTTATCGTATACGACGATCCACAAAGAGGAAGAGTAGAAACCAGACCTCACTGCTTTTTATTTTGCTTTCATGAACTACTGAAGGAACCATTTGATATAGAAGTAAATGATTTAGCACTTGATCATTTAAAGAAGTACGAAGAAGAACAACTATACCAGTATGTTCTATATGAACAATGTAGGGAAAAAGGGGTGAAACAAGCAAAATTATGCCTTTGGTATAGTGAAAAATTTATGAGAGATACGTCTGAAAAGTTAAAAAAAATTCGACTATATACGAAAAACCATAAAGAAGAAGGCTGTCTTGCTGACCTTTTTCAGGAAATAAGTCCCAAGCTTGCAGAAATTTATAAAATTCCTAAAAAGGTTTCGCCAGACTCCCCTGGAAATAGACCAAAGAAAGTTCACAAGGAAGATACAGAAAGAATTCCGTGTAAACAAGCTGTTACTATTAGCTTTTCTAATATTCTTGAACGCATTCGTGAAATAGATACAGGACGAATAGCCTCAACAGCTCCCCCTAGCGCCTACGCGTACCCAAGCATAAACTTTTGTAGTCCTTTTATGCCAGATCTTGTATATCACCTCCCTGAATACACAAGTAGCAATTTAGGGGACCAAGATAGCCTTACGACTTTTGACTTGATGGATAATCAGAGTCTTACTCGTCGTACTTTTCTTAATTTGGGTAATAATGGGATGACAGATATAAGTGTCAAAGCGATAAGCAGACTTATTAATCTCACATCTCTTAATTTAAGCAGTAACCTGATCACAAACATAGGTGTCAAAGCAATAAGCAGGCTTATCAATCTCATTTCTCTCTGTTTGAGTGATGGTACCTGGCGAATAACAGATATAAGCACTCTAGGCCAACTTATCAATCTCACGTATCTTGATCTACAAAATAACTCTATTACTAGTGTAAGCACTCTAGGTCAGCTTACTAAGCTGACCTATCTTAATTTGAGAAATAACAAAGTTGCCGATATACGTGCCTTAAGAGAACTTATTAACCTTACTTATCTTAATTTAGGCCGTAACCAGATCGAAGATATAAGCGCTCTAGACCAGCTCACCAATCTTATCGATCTCGATCTTACTTCTGGCAATCAATGGGAACCCCATATCATACATATAGATTCCCTAGGCCGACTTATTAAGCTTACGTCTCTTGTACTATGCAGTAATCAAGTCACAAATCTCAGTACTTTAGGCCTGCTCGACAAGCTCACGTTTCTCAATTTATATGAAAATTGCTGGATTACAGATATCAATGCTTTAAGTGAACTTACTAACCTTACTTATCTTAATTTAGGTCTCAATAGAGCTATTAAAGATATACGATTTTTAGGCCAGCTTACCAATCTTACTTATCTTAACTTAGGTGGTAACAAAATCGAGGACATAGATATCTTAGGTCAACTTACCAATCTTACTTTTCTTGATTTATGGAATAATAGAATCATCGATATAAGAGCTCTAGGCCGGCTCGTCAATCTCACATCGCTTGAGCTAGGTATTAATCAAATTACAGATATCAATCCTCTCGGCTCGCTTATTAAGCTTACATCTCTTAGCCTGTTTCACAACCAGATTACAAACATAAAAATTTTAAAAAATCTTCCCAAGCTTACTTCTCTTTATTTAAGTGGCAACCCGATCGAAGATAGAAGCTTTCTTAGGAAACCTTCTAATATCACGTCTCTTTATGCCTGAGTTTTCACGCACACTGATATCCATTTACAGTGTCCTGATTTCCAAATTAAAGTTAAAACTTGTCAAAAACAGCTGATTATAAGAGCTTTTTAAAAAAGTGTATCAACTTTACTAGATATCGTTAAAAAAAATAATTTTTCACGTTGAAATACAGCCTTATAACTTGAAATGCATACGTATTTTTCTGAGGAGATTTGTTGATGAACCCATTGCATATTCTAGCATGCAGGAAAGTGATTCACTATAAGTTCTAGAATATAGTAAATTCAGTAAAAATACCTACCTCCTCTCTTTATCTATAGCTTCAGACCAAAATTTACTAAGCCCTACTGTAGTTAAAACTTCTCTATTTTAGATGCTGGACAAATCATGGCGTCAACTCTATACCTAGTTCAATAAACGTCCAATTCAAGCAAAAACGAATTGAGTATTTTAAAAAACTTAAGACATGATCAAAACGATTTTTTCCTTAGGAACTCTACCAGCTATTCCCATATTTTTTAAATATTTCCCCGTCCAGCGTCGATTCACGTATAGCAGCATGCTCTATGCTATATCTCGCGCTATTATGTACGTTATCACTTCCTTCGGGTTGGTCTGTTTAACAAATAGATTAGGACCGTACGGGATTTGGATCATTGCTTTACCGGTCAGCTTTGGCTTTTTGTGGGGAGTAAACCACTTTATAAAGCTTGAAGATGCCCCAACAAAACCATTTCTTATATCATTGAAGTAGTAAGAATGCGTTGAAAAAATTAAACAGCTGAAGAAGCAAAATATTTGCTTTTCTTAAGTTTAGGCCCAAAATGGCCTTTCAGCAGATTGTGCTGGCATTGTGTAGGTTTTATGATTGGAACATGCGAACTAGGTGGCGTTGTTAAGCCATCCCCCCCCATCTATTGCATGAATACGAAGATGTGCAAGTCTTAAAAGATTGACACCAATGGGTAATTTTGTCTCGTCGTGTTCTGTTTCTTCATCAGCCCTTCAGGAAGATGATAGATAGCCGCAAGTTCTGGACTGATCCTCCAAAAAATTCTGCCAAAATTTTTCTCTCTCGTACAAGCCCCTTTTTTCCTGCAATTGCTACCTTTTTTACACACCATTACTAGAGGGTTCTCGTCGTATCCTTCTGGTTCGTGCTCTTGAAGATCATAGATATTTAAACGCTTTGCACACGATTTCAAAAGGCATCACCATTACTACAGAAAGTCTCGTAATCACGTTAAAAAACTAAATAGGGATTGATAAGCATCTTGCCTTAAGAAAACACAGATAAACAACCTGTATAATTAGACAGTATTTTTAAAATGTTTTTTGGAGTATTAAGGATCATTATTAAATTGAGATAATATGATGTTTATCAAAGAACGACATGACAGTATCAACAAAAACGAGAAAAGAAGAAGAATTGACTTGTGTGCACTAACCGTTGGAGATTACATAAAAGGCATCCGTTTTCCAGCAAATAAAACAGAATTATCAGAAAAAGTTAAACAGCAAGATGCACCAAAAAATGTTAAAGCGCTAATGACGTTATTCCAAGAAAAAATTTACGAATCTTCAGTTGATATAGAAAGGGAAGAGATTAAATCGAGAAATATTCTCCTGAATCTTAATAATACTAAAGTTAGTTTCATAGATTCATTGTAAAAATCAATTTAATCTACACACTTTATCTATAAAATATTGCTCATTAAGGAGTAGCTATGTTGCGTTACATATTCTTATTCGTTTTTACCCTAAATCTTTTCTTTTTATTTCCTTCTCAAGAAGAAAAACTCGGTGATATCGATACTCATTTACACGCAAGACGACTCATTTCTAATGCAGAACACACATTGTTCTTAAAAGAAGTCCTGGCAACTGCAACGCGTACCATTATGATTTCAACCTATAATGTTTCTCCTAAGAGGCTTTTTGGGAAAGAAAAATTAGGAAAAGCAATCATAGACGCAGCAGCAAGAGGTGTCTCTGTATATGTCTATTATGAAAATCGGCCTTGGTATTCTGACAAAGACTTTGCTGCTTTAGACTCAGTCGCATCTTGTTGTACGAAATTTGACGAAAATGCAAACCACTCAAAATGCATTATCAAGGATA
This sequence comes from Alphaproteobacteria bacterium, assembly GCA_947487955.1. Taxonomy (GTDB): domain Bacteria; phylum Pseudomonadota; class Alphaproteobacteria; order Paracaedibacterales; family CAITNM01; genus CAITNM01. The sequence goes on along the minus strand of CANKYV010000024.1, from coordinate 13,277 downwards.
ACAACATAGTCGCTATTGGGTCTCATAACTGGCTATCCGACTCCAGAGAAAAATCCTCTAATGGCACAATCGTTCTTACAGGTGAGGTGGCACCAAGCATTATCGATCAGGTCTGGCAAAGCATTCGCTTTTATCAAAGCTTAGAATACGATAACGAAAAAGGAATGCAAAAATTTTTACGTGACAGGGATGCTTTCTCTACAGGATCTTCTCAGTTTGCCCCTAGACAATTTCTTTACACCCCTAGAACACCCGAAGCCCATGGAATACTTTTAGAAGAAGTATTTGAAAAAGCAGCAACGCGCATTCTGCTATTCTCTCCTTTTATCAGACAACAAAAGCTTCGTGATACTTTCACGCATTCCTTACTCAATAAGCTTGAACAAAAAGGGATAAAAATTAAACTTATTACGCTTCCTGAGCCATGTGACCGTAATCAAGAAGAGCAAAGAGTTATTTTTTCTGATCTAGACTCTTTATGCCGTCGTTATCACAACTTTTCTTATGTCACCTACCCCAACTTCCATGCAAAAACCCTTATTACTGATGATTTTATTTGTGAAGGCTCCTTCAATTGGTTATCTGCAGTATCTCAACTTGATCACGACGCAAACAATTTTGAAATGTCCATAGCACTAAGAGGAGCAACTGCTCGTACATTAATTCAATCTTTTGAAGAAACAAAACTTGCCAGAATTACATCAACAGTATCTGAAACGCCCCCTGTCTCTGTTAAGAGAAAATCTGAAGCACAAGCTGCGCCTATTGTGAGTGAACAACCACCTGAATCAAGAAAAAAAACTAAAGCTCTTTCTGATGAAATTCCAGCAAGTTTTGAGAGTCTTGTGAAAGTTTTTTCAGGAAAATTGTTTGAAATGAAAGGATATTGCGTACGTTTTAATGGAGGAGATTACCTCAAAGGAAGTAAAGGTAATATACTGTACTTTTCAACACAAGAAAAAGCCAAATACGCGGCCTATGTTAAATGGAAAAAAGCTAAGATTGCTTAAAAATCCTATTGCCAAGTACGAAAGCAGAGAAGAAACAAAGTCATTTCTACCCCTTTAAAAAATCTTGCTCTTCAAGAATTTGTTGCATTTTCGTATGCCAGAATTCTTCACACCACTTCATATTAACAACTTCTGTACAATTCTCTTGATCAAAAAAGGCTTCTCGTTTTTTTTCAAGCTTAGGTAAGCGTGAATCTTTTGTATCCATATCCAGCCTTTGATCCAGTTCCTCTTCTATTGCAGTCAATGTAAAATTTTCACGATCTCCGAAATAGGATTTAGAAGAAGCATAGCAGCTTGGAGACCCTTCGCTTCTCATCCACATGCGTCCTCCATCCACTTCACTGATGCATTCCGATATATTTACTAACTCTGGCGTTGATGCTATATAGTTTCTTTGCCATTTATAAATCTTTGCAATCTCTGGCAAAACATCGCTAAATATAGCCATGAGGCTTCTATATCTATCTAAAAATATCCACCTTTTAAAATCATCAAATCTTAAGGCCATTTCTCTAAGAGTTTGTCTATTCACAGGTATCTTCAAAAGAGTATTATTTCCTTTTTCTATAGCTAATTCGTCTAAAGCAGATAAGTACGTATCTTTTTGCATCATTAAACTCAAAAGATTCCGTATCCCGAATTCTCCTTTTATAATTTCTTCAAAGACATCATCTTCAATGGGGTTACTTAACTTTTCATAAAAACAAAACAACACGCTATGTAGTCTTGTATAAAATCCTTCTTTTTCGTTGCCGGTTGGTCTTCCAAAACTACGCTCATTATCGAGTAAAATAATTTCGTGATCATTACTTTTCTTAACTTCTCTGACTAAGCAGTTACGCGGGTGACAGTCTTCTGGAACACTCAATAAATGGAAGATGGCTAGTCTTTGAAATTTTGCCAGATTAAAGGTGTAAGATTGAGTATCTCTTGGTTCTTTATTTATACTTTCTAAAATGCTGGAAAAAGATTCACCCTCCATAAATTTTGATACAAGAAAAGGCTGTCCGTTCATAAGAATAACTGCAGATTTAGGTATGGGGATATTTTCGGGAGACAAGGAAGGGAATAGATTTTTAAAGACGTTATAAGCAAGGAGATCAAATCCAGGAATTTCTGGATTTTGTTTAAAGCAAATTTTGATATCTTTGTATTGGTATACACCTACATTGCTTGTTCCTCCGGTTGCTTTATAAAATTCTATGCCAGACTTTAATGTAATTTGTTCTTCAGGAAGGCTGGGAACAAAGACTGTACCATTCATCAGTATACGGTCAGGATCGTAAACTTTAATCTCTACTAGCCATTCTTTTTCCTCTAAGTGAGCCTTAACCTTGATTCTCTTCATCCAATCTGGATCATTTAAATACACGGTTATCAAATTCTCTTTTGGATTTATTAATCCTCCGGGATTAAGAACTTCTGAAATATTTAGACTTTGGGTTTCTTCTCTAAGTTTTTTTCCAAAAATATACAAAAATTGTTCAACACTGATAATAACATCATCTTCTAGGGTTTCTGCTCCTGTACGTTGATAATCTAAAAGACTTTTAATGCTAATAGATGATCCCTCTAAAGTGATTTCTTTAGTCATGCTTCTATTCTGATTTAATGCAAAATTAAACCAATAAAGAGATTGTTCATTGTTAGGGTTGGCACCTAATCCTTTCTTATTCATCCAAGCAAGATTATACGAAGCATCCAGATGTCCTTGTTCTGCTGCCTGTCTATAGTACAAGGCTGCCATGCTGCAATTTTTTCTTACCCCTATTCCGTATTTATAGAGCCATGCTACATTATACTGTGCATCATTATCTCCGCTGTCAGCTGCGATTTTCGTCAAATAAAATACTTCTTTGTCGTAGCTAATTTTAACAGTTGAATCAAAATCAGCAAATCCTGGTGTAGAAAACCTCTCCCAATTCTCGTAAAGAAGATGAGGAGAAAGGGTACTAGGAGATATAGTAATGTAATCTCTTGGAACGGCAAAATATAAGAACTCTGCCTCTTTAAATGTAAATTTTTGTTTTTCCTTAAACGTTTTTTCGTGTTCAAGCAATTTTTCTATAAAATGTATTTTACCTGTTTTGTAGTAACTAATATCAAGAATCGGTCGATTAAATAACACCCTTTCAGGAAGATAAGCAATAACCTCAAAAGCTGCCGCTAGTCTACGCTTAAACCAATGGAAAGCCTCTCGAAAATCCTGTCTTACTCCTTGTCCATAGAGATACATACCTCCTAGAATATATTGAGCATCTGTATCCTCTTGTTTTGCTGCAGAACTAAGATAATATAGTGCTTTTTGATAATCAGTCTCTACTCCTTGACCATAAAAATAAGCAAAACCAACCTCAAATTGAGCTGCTGCTAGTCCTTGATCTGCTGCACGTTCAAACCAATGGAAAGCCTCTCGAGAATCCTGTCTTACTCCTTGTCCATAGAGATACATACCCCCTAGAATATATTGAGCATTTGTATTTTTTTGTCTTGCTACTTGATCAAATAGGTAGTGTTGAGCCTTTACTCCTCCTCGTTCTAGTGCACAACTAAAATAATGTAGTGCTCCTAGATAATCGGGCTCTACTCCTTGTCCTTTGCTGTAGGCAAGCCCAACTTCAATTTGAGCTTCTACTAGTTCTCGGTCAGCTGCACGTTTAAACCAATGGAAAGCCTCTCGAGAATCCTGTCTTACTCCTTGTCCATAGAGATACATCATTCCAAGAGTATATTGAGCTTCTTGGTGTCCTTGAGCTGCTGCTTCCTCAAATAAATAGTACTGCGCCCTTGCGCTGCCCTGCTCTCGTGCAAGGGTAAGATACCGCAGTGCTTTTTGATAATCACGCTTATCTCTCATCCCGCCAATATATGTAAGCCCAACCTCGATTTGAGATTTTACCAGTCCTTGGTCAACAGCATATTTAAGCCAATGGTCTACAGCTTGTTCAAATAAGAAGTGTTGTGCCTTTTCTTCTCCCCGTTCTGCTGCTCGAATAAGATAATGCAGTTCTTTCCGATAATCGTGCTTTACTCCTTGTTCGCGAAGGTGCACCATTCCAAGGCTATATTTGGCTTCTTGGTGTCCCTGAGCTGCTGCTCGTTCAAATAACTTTAGTGCTTTTTGATAATCATGCCTAACTCCTTGTCCCTCAAAATAAAGAACACCTAAATTGTATTGTGCTCCTGCATGTCCTTGCTCTGCAGCAGAAATAAGATGGTCTGACGCTTCCCTATAATTACGCTCTACTCCTTGTCCATGGAGATACATCATCGCAAGACTATATTGAGCTTCTTGGTGTCCTTGGGCTGCTGCTCGCTCCCAGAAACTTAATGTCTCTTTATAATTTTTTCCCCTTCCTTTGACATACCTAAATCCTTCTAGATACAGCGCATCCGCATTTTCTTGATCAATTCCTTTCCTAAGAAGATTTTCAGGATTATCTATTGATAGAAATTTCTGCATATCTGAAAGTCCACTATCTCTTCCTGTTATAGGCGGGATAAAATCCTTAATAACTGTAGACATTTGAGGAATATGCAAATCACCACTTCCTCGATAATTGCATGCCAATAGAAAAAGGAGCCAACTTTTTAAAATCATTTAGAAAAAAGAGAAAAACAGATATCGTTAGAAGCTAATCTTTTTTTCTAAGTTAAAGTAAAAAAATATTTTCCAAAAAATGATATAAATTATACGCACATATAGGGCGCACCATTAGCAACTAATGAGAACTAGCGAGTTGTATTTGTCCTAAGGGGAGACGATTTCTCTCTCTGGAGCTATGGCGCGTCGTAAATTACGAGAAACACCAGCTTTTTTGAAAGATCAAGAGAATAGAGTTAAAATAGATCTTGGGGCTGTACCAGATAACTAGATTAGTAGGGCTTTAACCCATTGCTTTAACAGGCGCCTTCAGTCAATATTATGCTTCTCAACACCGGTTGGTTAACCTGATTCACTAGTTTTTCTTCATTTTCAAGCACAAAGCATGCTATATTCATTTGAAAATTTATAATTGCTCTTGTGCTTAATATATGCATAAAAATCCATTCGAACTTTTTGGCCTTCCTATCAGCATTTATGTGCATGAAACAACGCTTAATGAGCGCTATCAAGGAATCATGAAAGACCTTCACCCTGACCAATTTAGCGGGGAAGATTCTTTTATGAAAAAAAGCGCTGAACAAGTTGCTGCATATACTAGCAATGCATATCATATTTTAAAGTCACCACTGAAATGTGTTGATGCTGCCATACAAGCTAAAGGATGGCACTTACCAACTGATGAAACGACAACAGATTCAATCTTATTAATGGAAATGATGGAATTTCAAGATATGGCACGAGCTAGACAAGACCTAAGACCTTTTTATCAAGATGCGTTAGTACAGTTCGAAAAAACTCTACAAGACGACCTCGAAACCAAAGCTTTAGCAGCTTATTCACGTGTCAAATTTCTAGCACGTCTTTTAGGAAGTATTGATGCTACTACAAATTGACGAACCAAATACTGGCACTACAAAACCAGAATCATTGTCTTGTGCTATTGGAATTGATTTAGGCACAACCAATTCAGTCGCCGCAATTTACAAGAATGGCAAATCAGAAGTCCTGCAAGATGACTTGGGACCTTTATTTATACCATCGGTTATTAGTACTCAAACAGGTGATTTGCACTCCACCAAAAGAATGATGCACCAACCAACAACCATTATTTCTGGCAACTATACGGCCTTAACTGCTGCTCAAAATATTTTAAAAATCTTAAAAACGAGAGCAGAAAAAGCATTAGGATACCATGTACATCAAGCAGTCATTACCGTTCCGGCATATTTTGATGATACAGCACGCCAAGCTACAAAAGACGCTGCTTCTTTAGCAGGCATTGAAGTTTTACGCTTAATTAATGAACCAACTGCAGCAGCACTTGCCTATGGACTAGATGAAGGAAAAGAAGGAACTTTTGTTGTTTATGACTTTGGTGGCGGTACGTTTGACGTATCTGTTTTATCCATGCGTAAAGGTGTATTCCAAGTACTAGCAACAGGCGGACACACCCAACTAGGCGGCGATGATATTGATGCGCTAATTACAAAACATTTTGGTTGGAATGACCATTTAAAAGCACGATTTGCAAAAGAAACCTTAAGCCATGGATTAAACGAAGAATTACTAAATACTCTTTGCGAACCTCTAATTAAGCAAACTCTTACCATTTGCGAACAAGCCTTAAAAGATGCAGGTATTACAAAAAAGCAAGTTGATGGAATCATTTTGGTAGGAGGGTCCACCAAACTTCAAACAGTACGAACTTCAGTTAAAATTTTTTTTGAACAAGATCCCCTTATAAATCTTGATCCAGATTGTGTCGTTGCATTTGGCGCAGCGTTGCAAGCTCATCAACTAACTTCTAAGACAGACACACTACTTTTAGATGTTATTCCTATTTCACTAGGCATTGAAACAATGGGTGATATTGTTGAAGTAATCATTCCAAGAAACAGTCCTATTCCTATTCGTATGGCCCAAGATTTCACTACTTATGAAAATGGCCAAACAGCGATTAACATCCATGTTGTGCAAGGAGAGAGAGAATTTGTAAAGGATTGCCGGTCTCTAGCCAAATTTACTTTAATAGGCATTCCGCCTATGCTAGCTGGTGCCGCGCGTGTTCGTATAACATTTAGCATTGATGCAGATGGCTTATTAACAGTCAGCGCAAAAGAGCAAACAACTGGAACAATTCAACAAGTAGAAGTCAAACCTTCTTATGGTCTCAGCACTGAAGATTATGCTCTCATGCTTAAGCAAAGTTATGAACATGCCGAAGAAGATATAAACAATCGCCTATTAACATCAGCAACAATAAAAGCAGAACAACTCATTGCGCAACTAGAAAGCGCTCTTAATATAGATGCACACTTACTTAATGAGCTTCAAATAAATGCTTTTAAAATTTGTATTCAAGATGTAAAATCAGCGATTGAAACACAGGATCGTTTATCAATTCAAAAAGCATGTGATAATCTAGCTTCATTAGCGCAACCATTTGCCGAAAAACGTATTGCGCATGCTATAAAGCAAAAATTTCAACACCAAACCATTTCATAAGGAATCCTTCTATGCCATCTATTCATTTTGTTAAACCAGACGGTGAAAAAATAACTGTTGATGCTCCTCTTGGCTTATCTGTTTTAGAAATCGCCCATCGTAACAACATTGACCTAGAAGGTGCATGCGAAGGATCTCTTGCTTGCTCAACTTGTCATGTTATTGTTGATGAACAATGGTTTGAGTTATTGCCTACAGCTACAGAAGATGAAGAAGATATGCTAGATCTGGCATTTGGCCTAACGCATACATCACGCCTTGGATGCCAAATTATTATTACAGAAGAATTAGACGGCTTAACTCTAAAATTACCAACAGCCACACGAAATATGATGGTTTAGAATGAAAAGTAGCAAAACATTGGATTCAAAAGAAAGATTTGCCTTCGGAAAGAATTGGTCACGATTTTTAGAGCATTTGAATGAAGAACGCATTTTAGAAGCAGAAAAAAGCCTACAAGAAAAACTTGGACTAAAAAGCTTAAAAAACAAAGTCTTTCTTGATATTGGCTCAGGAAGTGGATTATTTAGCCTTGCTGCCTATCGTTTAGGCGCAACGGTTTATTCTTTTGATTATGACCAAGATTCGGTCAATTGCACAAAATATCTTAAAAAAAATATGCAAATAATGATAAAAAATGGACTGTGCAACAAGGATCAGTTCTCGATAAAAAGTTTTTAAAACAATTTGGAAAAGCAGATATTTTGTATTCCTGGGGAGTACTGCACCATACAGGGCATATGTACGTAGCATTTGAAAATGTGGCGGATATGGTTGCTGACAATGGATACCTCTTTCTTGCCATATACAACGATCAAGGCAATACATCAAAACAGTGGAAATGGATTAAAGAACAACACAGTAAAAGTTCTTACATTATAAAAGCTATTCTTGAGTATGGCGCATTATTTCGGCTATGGATTTTAACTTTTACCAAAGATTTTCTAAAATCAGGCAATCCATTTAAATCATGGTTTACTTATGGAAAAAATAATCGCGGAATGTCTGCTTGGCATGATGTAGTTGATTGGGTAGGTGGCTATCCTTTCGAGGTTGCAAAACCAGAAGAAGTATTTAATTTTTTTAAGCAAAAAAGCTTTGATTTGCAATTTCTTAAAACTTGCGCTGGCGGCCTTGGTTGCAATGAATATGTATTTCGTTTCAAAAAGAAATAAATAAATAACGATCGCATAGTACAACAAATTATACTATTTCCCGTAAATAAGATTTCATTTTAGCATGGCCTTGCCAGGGCACTACACCGTTCGTTTCTTGTCATCACTGCTAAATTGCATGATAAAAATGGATTCTTACGGCCTTTCAGGCCTCAGAAAGACAAGTTTTCGTCGTCATCCTGAGCCTCAGAAGGAGGCGTAAGGATCCAGTAAATAGCATCAATATGGAATGGATTTACTGGATCCCATTTTGCAACAGTATTAATATTTTTTTCATTTTAAATATATAAAATGGTTTTATAAAATATTTTAAAATAAAACCATGATTAAGCAATGCATAAAAATTGCTTTAACGTACTGTGTATTACAAGCCCTATGGGCAGCAGAGTTATTAGAAGACTTAACAAGTCTATCATTACATTCTTCCAGTGATGGATCTCATAGCATGGTAATGCCACACGCTTGGATAGAACGCAGTGATGTGTTTAATGCTGAAGAAGACTTAAAAGCATTGTTGAGCAAATCTAAAGTATCGGGCGTTTTACCCATTAAAAATAATACAAGCGCCCCTGTCAGCGTTCGTGCATTTGGTAGACAAGGACCAGAAGAGATAGAAATTGATTTAACGATTAACGCTAGCGAAATAATTGCAACTCTTAATCTTTCTTCCTATGAAAATTTCATATTAAGCGCTGAATCTTTTGGTTTTATTGATTTTTATTCTATAGAGGGTAGATTTGAAATATCTATAGAATCACAGCCCATGCTGCTTTTCCCAAGACAACTGAAACCTTTCTCATTCACTCCAGAAAGAACATCAACTATTTCGGGCTTTGATGAAAACAGGCAATCTGAAATTAAACAGTATCGAGGTCATCTTAATTTTCTTGAAAGATACGTGTGTAAATATGAAGGTATTAAATTTACAGATTTATTTCAGCATCGTGAAACCCTATACAATACTAACCGATTAGAAAAAATCATTGAAACACCTCTATCAAGTACCTCGCGTATTCCTTTAAATCTTTTCAGTATTTGGCTAACAAATCCTGATGCTCCAGTTGAACCTGACCTTAAGTTTATTGAAATGGCAAAAGAAAGCGCCAAAAGGAATCGCCGAATTGATGGCTGGAATTACTATTTTTTGGTGAAAGATCCATCTCTTTTACCTCAAACAGTAGCAGCTCTTGCCGATACAGATATTCAACTAATAGCGTACACAGACTTGTTAGGTCCTTTAGAATTAGCCACTGAATTCGCTGAAGCATTAGCTGAAAATAATTTTGGTGAAGCCAGCGATATTCTTCGCGTTGAAGCACTCAGACAAATGGGCGGAGGATATTTAGATATTGATTTGCAAGTTTTTCAATCACTCAAACCCTATTTCTACTTTTATGATTCTGTTTTTGGTGTAGAACCTATGACAGAATTTATTGGTAACGCTTTTATGGCGTGCACAGCTAACCATCCGGTTATGGTGGCACTAACGGGTTTAATTAAAAGAAACTGTACTCTTGTACGCGAAAAGACCAATAGTCAACCAACCAGAACTAAAGAAGAATTTGACCAAATTAAGAGCTTTTATGCAAATTTATTTGCAAAACATAAAAGTAATACACTGTTTACAACAGGACCTTGCGCTGCAACTGTGGCTTTTTATCAAGCTGCAGGAAAAAGTACCACTGACATAGCTCTACCACCCGAAGCTCTATACCCTGGAAAAACACTGAGAAGACCAGAGTTTGATATACCAAACGTTGCAGACTCAATTGGCCTGAGCTCCGCCTGCCTTCACTTATGGAGAAAAACCTGGCTCAGATAATGCACAACTCTTTTATTGCATTTCTTGCAATTGCACCCCATAAATTATACCATGTGCAAACAAGGCACAACCTTGTGAAGAGTTATTATGGTAAAACGAGAAGAAAAATTAATCGCTCAACACAAACGAGCGCGATACGACTACGAAATTCTAGAAACACTAGAAGCTGGAATTGTATTGCTTGGTAGTGAAGTAAAATCTATGCGCATAGGAAAAGCTAGTATTAACGAAGCCTATGCCGGCGAAATGGCAGATGATCCTTCAGCCATTTACTTGTTTAATGCTAACATTGCTGAGTACAGCTTTGCTAATCGTTTTGGCCATGAGGCAAAACGCCCAAGAAAACTACTTTTAAAATCACGAGAAGTAAAAAAATTAATTGGAAATGTCCGAAAAAAAGGCTACACGATAGTGCCGTTACGTTTATATTTCAATGCATTCGGCAAAGCAAAATTACAAATTGCAATGGCCCGGGGTAAAAATACCGTTGATAAACGAGAAACTATTAAAGAACGTGATTGGAATCGTGATAAAGCCAGAATTTTAAGAGACAATAATCGGTAACGGCTTTCTAAAAACTGAATAATAACATTTCCACGTATATGAATCACTTTTATAGATACAAAAAATACATTTTTATGTATATATGTTTCATATATTAAATATAAAATAAAAATATGGTTTTATTTTATTTCATTACTATGTATAAATATGTGGTACATCAAAGATAACATAAAATGTTTTCTAATATTTATCCATGACTATATTATATTATTTAAAAAACATAGTTATACAAGGAATATTATATGACTACTTTTAATAAAATAAAATTCGCCCTAGTTTCAGTTAGTTTATTATTTGGTGCGCACATGCCATACGCGATGGATGTACCACAAGATAGTAATTCTCAATGCCCAACGTCTATTCAATTTTCTGCAAAGGCACGAGAAATTTTTGATGAAAGGATGCCTGTAATATTAAAAGAAGCTCTCACTTTACATAGGAAATCGGGAACTTATGAAGAAGTTTTATGTTTTCTTGCTAAAGGAAGAAGGGAAATTGCTCAAGCATGCGCAGATGCAAATGCTATGTCACAAGAAGATGCCAACCGTTTTGGAAAGCCAAGGCTTGGATTAGCTTATGGAAGACCAGTTTCACTTACTACAGTCCCCTACATTCAAGTTAATGCGTCATTTATTGCATCAATAAGATCGCTAGGAATTGAAAATTCTCATTCTGAAGAATTTCGATGCACTCGGATACCTCAAACAGATATTACATTTTTCTTTTCTCATGATACATCCGTTACAATGCATCAATATTTATTAGCTAACGCAGACGATAATGAACAACCCTCAGATTCAGATGATCGCTCGGACAGCGTAGCCTTTCAAAAATTTATCAAATTAAATGAAAATCGCAAGATGAGCCTTTCCGACTGGTATGACAATCCGCATGAATCAAAATTAATCAATGATTATCTCTCAAAGAAAGAACTGGTTTTGTCTCACAAAACAAGAGTATTAAAAGGCGAAGTGAAGTCAGTAGATGTAGGCGAATTTTATGAATTAGGTGCAAATAACAGTAAAGGAAAATTTCAACATTTTATGGAAGGTACGGTTATCTTAATTGATCATGCCCCATTAAAAAGCATTCCTTATTTACGACAAAAAGCTGCTGAGCATTTTAATGCAGCTAAATCATGGGATTGTGAGAAACAAGATCAAAACCAGTTGTTAGGCTCTATACACTCTTTCTTTTTCTATGAAACTCTTGCGATGTATTATGAAAGAGGAAGTGAATCTATCACGAAAGCTGGCACTCAATTTCTTGCAGGGCTACATGGTTATCAAATTCATTACCCTCAAGATTTTGAATTTCGTACTCCTTTTATATTTTCCCGGGATCTTTCTTGGTACTACTTTATGAAAAACGTTACTATTATCCCAGAAATAGAAAAATTATAAGAATTACGATATGGAATTATGGTTGTGTTGTCTCTGTAAATAAGTAATACAACCAGTTTCTTCCATACATTACATTAAAGTAACTACATTCGTATTTAGCCGACACACCGCATTCTTTAATTCAAGTTCACTCAATGCAACAAGCACCTGTTCGGTGGAATAGTGACTCAAACTTTTTAAAAGTTCATCAATTTTAACAGGTGTATGACTTAGAGCATTTAAAATCTCTTGAACAAGTTTATCAGTACTACGCTTTTGCACTTGAGCAGGTTGTTCGGTAATTTTAGAAAGTTGAACTTGCGGCAAGGAAATTTGCTCAAGCACATCTTGCGCATTTTCTAATAAATACGCCCCATCCTTAATTAACATGTTTGAACCCTTCGTTCTAGGATCATAAGGGTGCCCAGGGCATGAAAAAATGGGAATACCAAGATCAAGTCCATATTTCGCCGTAAGCAATGATCCTGATTTAAGTGCCGCTTCAATGATACAAATGCCTGAGCTTAACGCTGCAATAATACGATTTCTTCTTGGAAATAATTCAGCGGTCGGTTCAGTGCCTGGAGGCATTTCCGATATTACCAAATGATTTTTTAACAGCTCTTCATAAAGAGCAGCATTTTCTTGAGGGTATAATTTATCAACACCACCTGCTAGCACAGCAATAGTTTTATGTTGCAAAGCACCTTGATGGGCTGCCTTATCAATCCCACGAGCAAGCCCCGAAACAATAGTAAAACCCTCTTCACTCAAAGATTCACTGATGTCTTTAGCAAATTTTATTCCATGAAAAGATGCATTGCGACCACCAACAATGGCAATTTGCATATCGTGTAAAAACTCAACCTGCCCTTTTGCCCAAATTAAAGGCGGAACATCATGTAAACGCTTTAATTGCTTGGGATACTCAGGCTGCCAAAATCCAATACACACAATTCCTTGCTGAATAAAATGTTGAATTTCTTGCGCAGCAACATCAGTATTTTCTACATCACAACGCTCCTTAAAAACTTCAAATACTGATTCCAAATTTTTTATTTTAACGCAGTGTGCGGGTTTTATGAAGGATATTGAATAAGGCATGGGTATTTGTTTTTATAAGGTTGTCTAGACCGAAGCAACAAAGGAACCCATGCCCATAGAGAAGTTTATCATTCAAATATACTGTTGTATCGACGATTATTTAAA
>CANKYV010000023.1 GCA_947487955.1 Alphaproteobacteria bacterium | reverse complement strand
TTACTAGTTTCCAAAGCAGGTATTGAAGGTGCAACGGATAAAGCTTTATATCGCCAATTAAGTGCATACCCAACTGCTCTAGGCATGGCTTCATTTGTAATGGCTACTATGGGATTACTGCCGGGTATTCCAATAATGCCTTTCGTAATTTTAGCGTCTCTTGCCGGATATGCTTCTTGGAATTCTTATAAAGAACAATTAAATGTTGAAAACCAAGAAAATCTTGATCAACACGCTAAAGAAGAAGCAGAGGATCAAAAAGAATCGCAACAATCTGCTCCGCAAGTAATCTCACTACCACTGGATATGATTCGGTTAGAACTTGGATACGGTCTACTTTCACTTTTAAACGGTGAAAAAAATAGACAACTTGGCGAACAAATCAAGAACTTGCGCACACAGCTACAGCAAGAGATGGGTATTTACCTTCCTTCAGTTCGAATTCAAGACAATATGCAACTTGGCAATAATGAATATCTTATTCGCATAAAAGAGCTTGATGCTGGAAAAGGCTACTTAAAGCCTGGTGATTTAATGATTATGAATCCAAGCACTGAACCAATTACCCTAAGAGGTGAGCACACAAGAGAGCCAAGCTTCGGACTACCTGCAATGTGGATTTCAGGAACTTTGAGACCAGAAGCAGAAAACCTAGGCTATACAATAGTTGAACCATCCGTCGTGTTAACAACTCACTTAACGGAAGTTATTAAAGATAATATTGGTGAAATGGTTACTTTTGCTGATGTTCAAAAACTACTCGATGACCTGAGTGAAACCTATAAAAAACTATTAAATGATATTGTCCCAGGCCAAATTACAGTGGGTGGTATTCAACGTGTTCTACAAAATCTAGTTGGAGAAAGAATTTCTATTCGTGACTTGCCAACAATCCTTGAAGGTATTGCTGAGGCATGCAATTTCTCAAGAAACGTTGTTACCATCACTGAACATGTACGACTACGTTTAAGTAGGCAGATTACCTTTAGCAATGCTGATAACGATGGCGTTCTAAACATCGTAACTCTGAGCCCACAATGGGAACAAACAATTAGCGATTCAATTGTCGGCGATGGTGAATCGCGCCAATTGGCTCTGCCACCAAGTCAAATGCAAGAATTCATTTTCCGTTGCAATGAAACCTATGATCGTCTGGCAATGATGGGAGAAATGCCAGTGCTTGTAACCACTGCTTACGTGCGTTCATTCATCCGCTCAATTCTTGAAAGAGTACGCCCATCAGTAGTGATCATGTCGCAAAATGAAGTTCATCCGAAAGTAAAAATTCGCTCACTTGGACAGCTTGAATAGTTTTGGAATTCTAATAAAATAAACTGGTTGGGACTTGTCCTAGATAACACGAAAAGCTGTTAATAGAACTAGATTGCCACACCTCCTTCGGAGATTCGCATGACACGTATTACTTACACTTCGTCTTCACGAGACCACAAAGTGGTCGTAGTGATCCAGTGAATAATTTCATCTTCAATCTACTCCGAAAACCGTAATTTTTGCACCAATTCTTGACGTGCTAAGGGTAAAGACTTGTGATGACTCGCATGGTTTTCTAAAAAATACCCAGTCAGAAGTAGTGAATTCACGTAATCTGCGTGAGTAGGCACATGGTCCTTATTAATTAAAAAACTTGGTAATACCAAAAGCTTATTAATATAAGGCAATGCCGCTTCGTAGCATACTGCCCCGCCCGATTTTGGTGAAACATGGGTGAGACTTTCTGTAACACCTGTTGCCACACATGCACCCAAACTTAGACCAAACCCTAATTCTTCCAATAGCAATACTTCAAACAAACAGTACGCCTTTATTGCTTCTTCTTGGCTATAGAAAAGCTGTAATGTTTCATCAACTTTTTCCCATAAATTGAGATAAGGATGATGCTCAGGCAACAGTAATCCCAGCAATTCTAACATAGATTTCAACGCGTAAACTCGTGTCGCTTCGCAAAACTGTAAACTTGAATGGCTTTTCTTTGTTTCTAGTTTTAAAGTTCCTAAATGCTGCTCTAGTCGTGCTTTTTGGTGCACCGCACACAGATCACCAGACTGCGGCAAAGCTGCTTTAGTACGCGTCACCATACCATCTACCCTGCCCCGCTGCTTGGTAAATATGCTAGCTATCAATTGTTTTTCGGAATACGTCCTATACTTCAGAACAATTCCTGTGTCTTCCCAGTTCATAAAAAATTACAACGTTTTTTTATTGATAATGAAATTTTTGACTTGTCACAAGAATGTTTTACACTTAAAAAAGGATAAAGGGGTCTTAGCTCAGTTGGGAGAGCGCTACAATGGCATTGTAGAGGTCAGGGGTTCGACTCCCCTAGGCTCCACCAAAGAAAGCATACGACGTGAACTCCTTAGCAAAATCATTTGATATCTGTTCTGAGATCTACGAAAGTAGTAGACCTGGCTATCCAGATGCAGTTGTA
Organism: Alphaproteobacteria bacterium; assembly: GCA_947487955.1. Taxonomy (GTDB): domain Bacteria; phylum Pseudomonadota; class Alphaproteobacteria; order Paracaedibacterales; family CAITNM01; genus CAITNM01. Next base: position 20,770 of record CANKYV010000023.1, on the reverse strand, counting down.
AATTTCTTAAAAGAAAAACTAGGTTTTAATGCGTCTTCAAAGCTGCTTGAGCTTGCTGCAGGTACAGGAAAATTTACAGATTTACTTGTACAACATAATCTACACCCCACAGTCACCGAGTGGTTACCAAATATGTTAAACATTTTAAAAGCTAAGCATCCAAAGCTTTCTTCAGCTATAGCAAAAGCAGAAAATATTCCTTTTAAAGAGAATTTATTTGATGGGGTGTTAACGGCTCAAGCTTTTCACTGGTTTGCTAGTCACGCTACCCTTAGTGATATTGCCAGAGTGCTTAAACGCAATGGTTATCTTGCGATAATGTTTCAAGAAAGAGACAACCAAGCCGCGTGGGTATATGAATATCATAAAATTATCTTCTCTTACCCATACGAAGAAATTGTAAGATTTGAGCTTGGTGCTTGGAAAAAAGCATTTGAAAATCAACATTTTTTTTCAACTTTAGAGCACCAACAATTTACATATTCCCAGCATTTTTTCAAAGAAAATCTAGTTCAAAGAGCACTAGGTATGAGCTTTATTGCAGCTCTGCCAGAAATCAAAAAACAAGAAGTTACTCAACGTATTCAAAATCTTTGCGCAACACATCCCCAAATTAAAGATCATGATATCATTGGATTTCCCTACATTACCCATGTATATTGGGCGAAAGTCCTGAAATAAATTTACTACTGTGCACCAAACTATTGCTTTAAAATATCTTCAAGATTTGTGCGACACACTAGAAAATAACTGGGATGCTGATTACACAGAAGGCGCTTTATTGATTCAGCACCCAAAAGGGCAATTCCTTTTAAATTATCATGGAACAATGGATCAGATTTGGCTTTCCTCACCCGTAACAGGCGCACATCATTTTTCTTACCTTTATCCAAAATGGTTATGTACTCGCACTAAGAGAGAGCTTGAACACGTATTGAGGCAGGATCTGAATGCGTGAAAAATCATTTTATGATGACGCACCCAAGCATGAATCAAAGGCCCCAATAGGCACAATTTGGACACTGCTTGGGAAATACATCAGAGATTTTAGTAAACCAATTATCATTGCAAGCATTATGCTGGCTGTTGCTGCGGGAATGGTTATTGGGTTTGGCAAATTTTTAAGTTTTTCAGTAAATACAGGATTATTAACAAAAGGATCTGACTATTTTGGATGGATTCTGACAGGGCTTGGGGCAAGCGTTATATTATTAGCATTAGCTAGTTACGCTCGCACCTATTACATTAGCTGGATAGGCGAGCAAATGATGGCACGACTGCGTTATGATCTTTTCGATCATATTCTTAAATTTCCAATATCTTTTTTTGAGGAATATCAGCCTGCAAATTTAGTGACACGCCTAACAAGTGATATGAACTTATTACAATTAGTACTAACGAACAGCTTAGGGATTTTTATAAGAAATGCACTGATTATAGCTGGTGGCATTGCAATGATGGCAATAACTTCATGGAAGCTATTTGGTTTAAGTTGTTTAATTGTTCCGACTTTACTATTACCCGTTGTATATTTTGGAAAAATTGTTCGTCTTTATGGTCGGTTTGCTCAAAGTGTACTCGCAGACCTTGCTCAATTTATTGATGAAACTTTAAACAATATCAAAACAGTGCTTCTATTTTCTCATGCAGCACAAGACCGTGCTTCATTTCATGGCTACAATACTCACTTCGTTCAGGCAGTTTTAAAATCAGCAAAAGCTAGAGCAAAACTTGTTGGGTTTGCAATGGTTTTAATTTTTTCAGGCTTATGTACTGTGGCATACCTTGGAGCACAGATGGTTTTTGAACAAATCATTACAAAAGGAGATTTATTAGGGTTTTTATTTTATGCTGTAGCTGTATGTGGTTCATTAGGTTCTTTTTCTGCGTTATTTGCTGATTTTTACCGTGCCGCAGGTGCAAGTGACCGTATCTTGGAAATTATGAATCTTTCTCCCCCAAAAGCAATACTTATTAAGCAACGTACTACAAAAAATCATGGCATCTTAGCAATGCATCAGTTAAGTTTTTCGTACCCTTCCCGCCCAGATATGAAGGTACTTGATCAATTAAACTTAAGCGTACTTCCTGGTGAAACTGTTGCAATAGTTGGCCCTTCAGGCGCAGGGAAAAGCACTATCTTTTCATTGCTACTAAAATTTTATGAACCAAGCTCTGGTAATATTTATCTTGATGGAATCAATTACCAAAATCTACCAGTTGATCATATTCGCCATCAACTTGGTTTAGTTACTCAAGATGCTGTAATTTTCTCCACAACAATTTTTGAGAATTTAGCTTATGGCTTAGATACTGTTGATGAAAGAAATTTGTGGCAAGCACTAGAGATGGTACATTTAAAGAGCTTTGTTGAAAGCTTGCCTTATTCGTTACAAACAAAAGTTGGTCATCGGGGTGTAAAGCTCTCAGGAGGACAAAAGCAACGTTTAGCTTTAGCACGTGTTTTATTAAGGCGTCCTAGCATTTTATTACTTGATGAAGCGACAAATTCATTAGATGCAGAAAGTGATTTTATTGTGCAGCAAAACTTAAAAATATTAAGTAAGCAATGTACAACTTTAGTAATTGCTCATCGACTAAGTACGGTTATGGAAGCAGATAAAATTATGGTATTAAATCACGGGCACATAGAACAAATTGGCACTCATCAAGAATTAATGCATAAAGAAGGATTATATAGAAATTACGCTAACTTTGAATTTGGCTCATCGCAAATTCAAACAGCAATCTCTATCTAATATAAAATGACATGCATAAGGTAAATACACTGTGAAAATTAAACTTGATAGAAATGCTTTTAGTGTTACATTAGCTTTATATTTCGTTTGCTTCTTAAACGTTCCATTTTGGAGCGAAGTTTTTAAAATCATACAACTAGATAACGCTTCTGATTTAATATATCTAGCATCTGCATTCATCACTTTAAGCGCCATCTTTACTGTATTATTTAATCTTATTTTATTTCCGTATCTTGGAAAGATATTCATATTAATCCTTGCACTAGTAGCCCTATTTGCTGGTTATCATATGCATCACTTCAAAGTTGTGATAAGTGCTGACATGATGCGAAACGTATTACAAACAGACATTCATGAATCAATAGATCTGCTGTGCGTCAAATTTGGAATTTGGTTTTGTTTTCTTGCTCTTCCTCTCATTTTATTATTATGTTTTGTAAAAATTAATTATCAACCTAAAGTTCTAGCAGAGTTAAAATCTCGATTACGCACAATTATTGTGAGCATTGTTTTAATCGCTCTTTCTGTAGGTCTAGCTTATAAAAATATTGTTGTAATCCACAGAAATCATAGAAATCTCACAGGGTTAGTAACCCCCATAAATTGCTTTTATTGTTTAGGAAAGCTTATAAAACAACAAAACCGTACAGCAGGTAAGTTTACTAAAATTGGATTGGATGCAGCTAAAGGACAAATTTGGAAGAATGTTACAAAAAAATCGTTACTGATTATAGTCGTTGGTGAAGCTGCCAGATCAGATCACTTTTCCTTAAACGGATATGCTAGAGAAACCAACCCTTTACTAAAAACTAAAAATGTTATCTCTTTAAAAAATGTCTCTTCATGCGACACGTCCACAGCTGCTGCTGTTCCTGGAATTTTTTCTGAGCTTTCACACAGTAACTACACACCCGAAAAAGCAGCTCAGCAGGAAAACCTTTTAGATGTACTGGCAAGAGTTGGCTTTTCAATTTTCTGGCGTGACAATAACAGCAGCTCAAAAGGAGTTGCTTCAAGACTTAAAGAAGAGAACGTAAGAGCTTTAGATCAAAATGACGAAATACTTTTAAAAGGTCTGGATGACTATATAAAAAACCTTAACACTGATGCAGTCATCGTGTTACATCAACTAGGAAGTCACGGCCCTGCATATTATAAAAGGTATCCTAGTGAATTTAATAAGTATAAACCAGGCTGCGAAACCAATGAAATTCAAAGCTGTAGACCCTCTGATCTTATCAATACCTACGATAACACCATTTTGTATACTGACTATATTTTAGCAAAGCTTATAGAATTGCTTGAAAAAAACGAACAGCTTAATACAGCAATGCTGTATATTTCTGACCATGGACAATCTTTGGGAGAATATGGCTTATATCTTCATGGCACACCATACTTAGTGGCACCTAAAGAGCAAACCCATATTCCTTGGATTATATGGCTATCAGACGGTTTTGTGAAAGAGTTTAAAATCAACATGAGTAATCTGAAAGAAAAAGCAGAAACAGGAAAATACGCTCATGAGAATTTTTTTCATTCTGTGCTTGGCTTGTTAAATATAAGCACTCAAACTTATGATCAAAAATTAGATATTTTTAAGGATTAAGCAACAATTTTGCATGTATGATGAGCAAGACTCAATAACAAAACATCATACCAAGAAACCAATAAAATCAAAAATCAAACCCCTGAAACAAAAGTTTCTCCGCGTAAAATTTTATTGCGTGAAAAAATTATCCACAGGGGGGTTGTATTTTGTCTTTCTCTCTTCTACTTTAGTCCTTACATTGAATATTTTCATTTTATAGGTACACCAAACATGGCCCAACCTCAGTTGGCTAATCAGGGGATCGTTGTCGCATCAGCAGAGCGTTTAGCCCCTACTACAATGCTAAAAGACCAATGGAATGTGGTTAAAGAGCTAGTAGCCAATGATATAGGTGCTAATCACTCAAAAAGCTGGATTGAGCCCCTTGAGCTGTTAGGCCTAGATGGGATGATACTTGTACTTGGCTCTCCTAATACTTTTGCAAAAGACTGGATTGAAAATCATTATTTAGAAGCATTAGCAAAAGCCTGGAAACAGGTAAATATGGTTATTCAAGATGTAAAAATTGTTGTTCACGAACCGCAAGTTACTGTTGCCAATACAAATTCCGTTACAAACCCTGTTCAAATTAAGTCTGTTGAAGCTTTTGATTCCTTTGAAAAAGATGAGCCTGGAACTTATACAGGCGCCTCCTTAGATAATCGCTTTACCTTTGAAAATTTTGTTGTCGGCAAACCAAATGAATTAGCATATGCTGCAGCGCTACGTGTTGCTGAATCTTCAACGCCACAGTTTAATCCTTTGTTTTTATATGGTGGTGTTGGCCTTGGTAAAACGCATCTTATGCATGCAATTGCTTGGAAAATCCGCCAATGCCATCCTAATCGCAAGGTTATTTATTTATCCGCTGAAAAGTTTATGTACCAGTTTGTGCGCGCTCTGCGTTTCAAAGACATGGTAGCATTCAAGGATCAATTCAGAGCTGTTGATGTGCTTATGATTGATGATGTGCAATTTATTAGCGGTAAAGACACCACTCAAGAAGAATTCTTTCACACTTTTAACGCGTTAGTTGACAAAAATCATCAGGTTATTGTTTCGGCTGACAAATCTCCTTCAGACCTTGAAAATATGGAAGAGCGACTTAAGTCACGCCTAGGCTGGGGGCTTGTTGCCGATATTCACCCAACTACTTATGAATTGCGCCTAGGAATTTTGCAAGCTAAAGCAGCTGCTTTGAATACAGTAGTACCAAAAGAAGTACTAGAATTTTTAGCTTTCAAAATTACGTCAAATATTCGTGAATTAGAAGGCGCACTAAATCGCATTCTTGCCCATTCAAGCCTTGTTGGCAGATCAATTTCACTAGATACAACTCAAGAAGTTTTACGTGACTTGCTACGCTCTAATGATCAACGCTTAACAGTTGAAGAAATCCAGCGAAAAGTTGCTGACTATTTTAATATTAAAATGTCAGATATGGTTTCAAACCGTCGCATGCAAAACATTGCACGCCCGCGTCAAGTTGCTATGTATATAGCTAAACAATTAACAAGCAAATCACTGCCTGAAATCGGGCGAAAATTTGGCGGTCGTGATCACACAACAATTTTACACGCAGTCAGAAAAGTCCAAGAGCTATGCACCGATGACTTTGATTTCGCAAATGATGTAGAAATCTTAAAACGCAGTTTACAAATTTAATCTTCAACTAACATTTAACATTTGGAGCAACCATGGAATTAACGGTTCAAAAAAATCCATTTTTAAAAGCCTTATCACACGGACAAAGTATTGTTGAAAAGCGTACGACTATTCCTGTGTTAAGTCACGTTTTGCTCAGTGCCACTCATGCTGGCCTTACACTTACCTCTACTGATCTTGATATGGCATTGGTAGAAACAGTTCCTGCACAAGTTCGCATTGCCGGACGCATTTGCGTATCTGCGCACCTACTACACGATATTATTAAAAAATTTCCTGACCTTCCTATTGATATTGAGATCAATCAAGAAACACAGCAGCTCAGTCTTAAAGCTGGCCGTTCTCATTTTAATCTTCCAGGTCTTGCGCCAGAAGATTTTCCTGAAATTACGAGTTCAATTTTAACGCATCATTTTGACATTAATACCAATGATTTTCGCTATATGATTGATCACACCAAGTTTGCTATGTCGAGTGATGAAACACGCTATCATTTAAATGGCATTTATTTTCATCCTTTTGAAGAAGATGGTATGAAATTGCGTGCTGTTGCCAGCGATTTGCATCGTCTAGCGTGCGTTAGCATTAGCGCACCTGAAGGATCAGCAGATATGCCACCAATGATTATTGGACGCAAAGCTATCACCGAAATTAGAAAGCTACTTGATGAAGCACAAGAGCAAGTAAAAGTTGGACTGTCAGATAGTCGTTTTGAACTTAGTGTTCAAGGTGGTCAAAACCGTATGAGTTTTAGTACGCGTCTTGTTGATGGTCAATTCCCAGAATACCAACAAACACTAACATCTGATATTGAACGTACCGTGAAAGTAAACACCCGCGCTCTAGCTGATGCTGCTGATCGAGTAAGCACGGTAATTACTGATCGTGACCGCATTTTGCGCATTAATCTTGAAAATCAGCATGCGAAGCTTTCAGCTGTAAGCCAAGAGCTTGGCGCGGCACAAGAAGAGATTGATGTTGAATCTACATCAAGTGATCCTATCCAAATCTGCTTTAATGTTCGCTACGTGCTTGATGTGGCAGGATTAATTAAGGATGAAGAAATGAACCTGCATTTTACATCACCAGAAACGCCAATTATCATACGCCCTGCGAATACCAATAGTGAAGCGTATGTAATTATGCCTTTGTTTGCTTAAAAATACTTAGTCCTCTCACCGAAGAGGACTTAATTCAAAAGAAGCAATTTAGAATTTTATGATTACATTCATGTAACTTTATGGAACAACAAAAGACTCGATCGTTTTATGGACGTCGACAATCACGCCCGCTAAAAGATAATCAAAAGAATTTATTGAATACGCTTTATCAAAATATAAAGCTGGATCTAGAAAACTTGCCAAAATCTTTCCCCGATGAAGTCTTTTTTGAAATTGGTTTTGGCAGTGGTGAAAACATTATTCACCAAGCCCAGAAATGCCCAAATGCTTTATGCATTGGATGCGAGCCATTTATCAATGGTGTGGCAGCACTACTTAATAAAATTGCAGAAGCAGCAACAGAAAACATTAAGATTTTTGCAGATGACGCCAGGCTCTTATTAAACGCTTTGCCCGATCAATTAATCTCAAAAGCTTTTATTTTATTTCCAGATCCATGGCCTAAAAAGCGCCATCACAAGCGACGTATTGTGAATTTAGAAACGCTGAAACTTGTGCATCAAAAAATGCGAAAAGATGGAATATTAACAATTGCAACTGATCATCTAGGCTATTTGGAGTGGATTTTAGAAATTACTAATACGCCAGATTTCAAACACTACTTCGAAGTTTTAAATACGCATGAAATGCCACGCCCAAGCACAGACGAAATTCCCATCACGCGGTATGAAAAAAAGGCGCTCGAGAATCGTCCCGGCGCCTTTTTGATATTTAAAGCTGTTTAAGCAGCAGGCGCTGCTCCAGCAGCTGCAGGCGCTTGAGGAACTTCTTCCTTAAGGCTTAGCGTACCACCGTTCATATCAAATGCTTTCACACCAGAATCAACACGTAGTTTCTCGAGTACTTCAACAATTTTCTCAGATTCAACAATCTTTTGAAGCTCGCCTTTAACTTCCTCATACTTTGGAGGTTCAATTGGACGCTTATCTTCAACGCGCACAACACTCCAACCAAGTTTGCCTAGGCTAACTGGATCAGGAACAAGCGTTGCTTTTGCAGCTGAGAACACAACGTTTCCAAAGTCAGCTGGAAGTTCATCACGTTTCACGTACCCAATTTCACCCTTCTTTTCTTTAGTCTTATCATCAATTGATTTAGCTTTTACTAGCTCGTCAAATGACTTACCTGACTTGATTTCCTTAATGACTTCTTCAGCTTCCTCTTTTGTTTTAACCATAATGTGACGCAAGCGCACTTCCATCTGGTTCTTTGGAAGCAATTTCATTAATTCTTGATACTTTGTTTTTAGCATGCCGTCGTTTACAAGCTCTGCTACTTTCTTATCTAAAAATGCTTTGTGCAACGTTGCAGCACGAACATCGTCAAGCTTTTTAACAGTTAACTTATCTTTTTCAAGACCAGATGTTTTTGCAGCATCTAAAATTAACTTCATGTCAACAAGACGTAGAGCCAATGGCTCAAAAATGTCTCCAAAAGGAGCTGCTTTAAGCTGAGGAGGCAATGTTTTCACTGCTTCCTTTACGTCTTTCAACGTAATGGTCTGACCATCTTTGAACTTAGCAATAACCATTGTTTCATCTAATTTTGAAAGATCAACTTCTGGCTTTTTAATGCCTTTTTCAGCTTCTTCTTTCATTTGCTCTTGAGTTTTTTCAACGATTGGTTTGCCATCAAGGCCTGTGATTGTCACGCCAGATTGCTTTTTAATTTTCTCAATCACTTGAACCGCATACTTTGGCATCAATGCTTTTGTAAGCTCTCCCTTAACTTGCTCAAACTTTGGAGGCTCTACTGAGCGCTTTTCTCCAACAAGCACAACGCTAAATCCATTAGGACCCATGTCAATTGCTTGTGGTAAAACTGCTCCAGCTTTAGCTTCAAATACAACTTTTGCAAATGCTTCTGGTAGATCTGCTTTGCGAACATAACCTAAGTTACCACCATTAGCTTTTGTTTGCGGATCGATTGATTTCTGTTTTGCAATTTCTTCAAACTTTGATGGATCTTTTTCCAATTCTTTTACTAAAGCTTCTGCTTCTTCTTTGTTTTTCAAAAGAATGTGTTTTAGCTGAACTTCCATTTCATCCTTTGGAAGTTTTGCTTTCAATTCTTCAAAATTCTTTTTTAACTCATCATCAGTCAAAAGCTTCGCAACTTCACCTTCTACAAATAGCTTTTGAAGCATTGTTTCTGCATTCTTGTTGATCAGATCAATAACTCCAGCATCTTTGTCTAAACCAAGATTTGTAGCGGCTTTGTTAAGGATGTGTGTATCAATTAAACGACGCAAAAGAGCAGCATAAAGCTTTGAAAATGGACGATCTTTAACTTCTGCAGGCAAAAGATTTAATTGCTCATAAACCTTTTCCATTGTTAATTTTGTACCATCTGGAAATTCTGCAACAACCTTTGATTCTTCACCTTTTGGAACTTCAGTAACAACAGCAGATTCAGCATTTTGCTGCGTTTGATCAGTTGCTTTCGCACTTTCATCTTTCTTTTCGCAAGAAGTTGCTAGTGTCATTAGCAGTGCTAAACTTAATTGACTAAGTATTTTTTTCATGTGCAAAGGGCCCTTTTTTACGTTTTAGTAACACAATTATTTGCATACTATAGCATAACCCAATGCAATGAGTAGCCATTTTTGTGCAACCAAAGTATACTGGGAGAAATTGTTATAAATCTAACACGTTAAGGTTTTTATGTTTCCTAATTTGATGCGTCGTTTTTTTGGCTCCGCAAATGATCGTTTTGTTAAGCAACAGTCGAAGTTTGTTGCAAAAATCAATGATCTTGAAAGTCATTATCAAGCACTAACTGACGCACAACTACGCGAAAATACGTTGCGCTTTAAAGAACGAATTGCAAATGGCGAGACTCTTGATGATTTATTACCTGAAGCTTTTGCTAACGTTCGAGAGGCTTCAAAACGCGTATTAGGCTTACGCCCTTTTGATGTGCAATTAATTGGCGGTATTGTCTTACACAAAGGCATGCTAGCTGAAATGAAAACAGGCGAGGGAAAAACCTTAGTTGCAACCTTACCAATGTATTTAAATGCCCTATCTGGCAAAGGAGCTCATCTAGTTACTATCAACGATTATTTGGCAAAGCGTGACGTTGAATGGATGGGAGGAATTTACCGTTTCTTAGGACTAAGCGCTTCCTCTATTTACCATGAACTATCTGATGCCGAGCGCCGCGAAGCATATGCGTGCGATATCACTTACGGAACAAACCACGAATTTGGCTTTGATTATTTACGCGATAATATGAAGTTTCGCAAATCAGACCTTGTCATGCGTGATTTCAATTTCGCTATTGTTGACGAAGTTGACAGTATTTTAATTGATGAAGCAAGGACCCCACTTATTATTTCAGGCTCTGCTGAGGATTCTTCTGATCTCTACGCAAAAATTAATGATGTAATTTCTGTTCTTGAAGAAATCGATTATGAGAAGGATGAAAAACAGCACAGCGTAATGCTAACTGAATCAGGCATTGAAAAAATAGAACATGCCCTTAGACAAAAAGGTATTATAAAAAATTACGGGTTATATGATGTGCAAAGCATCTCAATTGTACACCATGTGCAAGCAGCCCTGAAAGCTCATAAACTTTACACACGCGACGTTGAATACATTGTGCGCAATGGCGAAGTTATCATTATCGATGAATTTACTGGCCGTATGATGGAAGGTCGTCGCTACTCCGATGGACTCCACCAAGCTATTGAAGCAAAAGAAAAAGTTGAAATTGCTGAAGAAAATCAAACTTTAGCATCAATTACTTATCAGAATTTTTTCAGGCTTTACCCTAAATTAGCAGGTATGGCAGGCACTGCTATGACGGAAGCGCCAGAATTTGAAGAAATTTATAAATTGCATGTGGTGGAAATTCCAACAAATCGCTCGGTTACTCGTGCTGATGCAGATGATGAAATTTACTTAACTGCCGCTGAAAAATATAAAGCAGTTCTAAAATTAGTGCGTGAATGCCAAGCCCGTGGGCAACCTGTGCTTATCGGCACAACAAATATCGAAAAATCGGAGTTGCTATCAACACTATTAAAAGTTGAAGATATTAAGCATCAAGTACTAAATGCAAGACATCATGAACGTGAAGCAACCATCATTGCAGAAGCTGGTCAAAGTGGTGCTATTACTGTGGCAACAAACATGGCAGGAAGAGGCACGGATATAAAACTCGGTGGAAACTGGGAAATGCGTGTAAAAATTGAGCTTGCCGATATGCCAGAAGGCGCTGAACGTGAAAAAGCAATTCAACGCATTAAAGATGAAGTTTCTACAGACGAAGCAAAGGTAATTGCAGCAGGTGGCTTGTATATTATTGGAACAGAACGTCACGAAAGCAGACGCATTGACAACCAATTACGCGGTCGCGCTGGACGACAAGGCGATCCAGGCGCATCCAAGTTTTTCATTTCTCTAGATGATGATTTGATGCGTATATTTGCTGCAACTGATAAACTTCGCGACTATCTGCGCAAAATGGGAGCTCAAGAAGATGAAGCAATTTCACATCGTTATATCAGTAAATCCTTAGAAAAAGCACAGCAGCGTGTTGAAGCGCGAAATTTTGATATTAGAAAACATTTGCTGCGCTATGACGATGTGATGAATGATCAGCGAAAGATTGTTTATGCACAACGCCGTGAATTGATGGAAAAAGAAAGCATCAAAGAAATGGTTGCAGAAATCCGAAACGACATAGCTGAAGAATTAGTGCTAGGCCACTTGCCTTCTGATACGGTTGCAAACAACTGGGATTTTGAAGCGCTGAAACTAGAGTGTGAAACTGTCTTTGATATTCATATGGATATTGAAAAAGTTAAAAAAATGCCTAATGTTTCTGCAGCATTTTTGATTGAAATGGTAAAAAATCTAAGTAACGCTCGTGCACAAAACCTTGAAGATACTCTTGGAAGCACTGCAGTGCGTCATGCTGAAAAAAGCATTTTACTACGTATTCTTGACCAGCATTGGAAAGATCATTTATTAGCCCTTGATCATATTCGTCATGGAATTAATTTGCGAGCTTATGCTCAAGGAAATCCTTTGAATGAATACAAGCGCGAGGCCTTTAATCAATTTCAATTAATGATGAGTCGTCTTAAAATTGATTTTTTAAGCGCCCTGCACCACTTTAAAACATCAGCACCAGTTGATGTTGCTCTTGATGAAATGTTAGGACAAATTGACTTTACAAAGATGCGTGCTAATTATCCTGAAGAAGGCGAAGAAGAATTACCACAAGCAACTCCTGCTGCTTTCTCTGAAACTATAGAGAAAATCTCCAGAAATTCACCATGTCCTTGTAATTCAGGCAAAAAATTTAAGCATTGTCACGGCGCAATCGTTTAAACTATCAGTTATAACCAGTTTTTCTGGTTGTAATTTTTAGGAACACAACCTATATGTAAAAAATTCATCCAGGGTAATTTTTAAAATGCCTTCCTTTTTACTATTACCATGCTTGTTGTTTTTTGCATCTAAGGCACAAGCCTCTGAACTCATTATCTACTCAGATGAAGCAGTTGTTATAAAAAAAGTAGCCCAAAGTGAAGAAACGTTACAAACATTAAACATTTTTAAAGAAACCACAAGACTAGAATCTTACCTGGATGACCTGAAGTACCCATCTAATAGTCCGTTTGGCGTTTATATAGCTTTCGAGTGCACAAGTATAACTCCTGTTGCAGCTAGATCAATTGGACCTTCTTATAAAGCACACCATCTTACAGCATCTGGAGTTCTCGACGTACTCGAAGCATTTAAAGGAAAGAGTTATGGCAGTTTACTTCTTCGTGAGGTCACTAAACATACAAGTCAATTCTTAGGACAGCCCCTTGAGTACGATAGCCAAGAGGAAGATACTTTAAGCCATACTTTTTCTTGTTTATGTGGTGACATTGAGTGGGGCTGGGGAACAAATTACCCCTCACTGAGCGTCGCTTTGAAATCAGGTTACGGTATAGCTTGTATTGCTGGAAGCAGCACAGTTCAAATGCTTTATTCAAAAGACCAAACTATTACAGCATCTTTATGGAAAGAAGGAAGAGTTAATAGGTTAAAGAATTTTTCAAAATTCGTGATGAATACGAGTTCATCAACAGCTTTAATTGAACCTATTGTAGATGACATAGCTTACATTCTAAATGATCTTGATCTCACTCAAGAAACCGATATTGTGACCCTTCTAAATATGTCTGCAAAGGTGCTCGAAGTATTGAATGCACCTGAAAGCTCAAAAAATGAAAACCCTATTACTCCTGAAAAAATAATATACCAAAAAATTCACGAAGGCCCCCTTCGTACATTATTTATAAATATGGAAAGTACTATTTTTTCAAGCATTAAAGGATTTGCTGAGGGTCAACGACTCAGCAATCCTCAAAATCTTCAGATCGATTTGCTCTACCATTGCATAAATCCTAGAGGCTTTGATCCTGTTTTAAATCATTTTGAACGCTTGCGCTCTCCAATAACCTAAACCATCAGCATTCCGCCATTCACATGTAGTGTTTGCCCGGTAATGTATTTTGACTCAGCACTTGCCAAAAAAGTTACAGCCGCTGCAACATCTTCAGGTTTTCCATATAGTCCTGTTGGAATATTCCCCAGCATTTTTTCGCGCACAACCTCAGGCAAATCATTAGTCATTGGCGTCTCAATAAAACCAGGCGCTACACAATTAACGGTTACACCTCTTGATGCTGATTCTTGAGCTAATGCTTTTGATAGCCCAATTAATCCAGCCTTTGAAGCACAGTAATTCGCCTGCCCTATATTGCCCCCAACACCAACAATAGAAGAAATATTGATAATTCGGCCATAACGACGACGCATCATTGCTTTCAAAGCTGCTCGGCAAATACGAAAATTTGAAGTCAAATTTATATCAATCACAGATTGCCAGTCTTCATCTTTCATGCGCATCGCCAAACTGTCACGAGTAATGCCAGCGTTGTTCACAACAATATCAATTTTTTCACACACAGATTCAGCTTTTGAGAAAAGTTCTTCTACCGATTGTGGATCGGACAGATTACACACAATTGTATGAGAAATCCCACCATTTTTTTTAATTTGATCAGCAGTTTCTTGCAATGCCTCAGGTCGTGTGCCACTGAGTACAACTGTTGCCCCTTGCTGCGCAAGACCAATAGCAATAGAACTGCCAATACTACCACTTGCACCAGTAACTAAAGCATTAAATCCTTTAAGTGAGAACATCTACCATTCCTTAATTTTTGAATTTTTTAATTGTCATATCCGCAGACTCTAGAAAAAAACAACAATAACAGCAAGAGCTACTCAATAAATTTGGATTTTTAGCAGAAAACCTAAGACCTGCTCTTTTAAATAGTATCTTGCAGAATTGGTGTTTCATGATAGCCTTAAGCAAAGTGTGAGGTACTTATGAAACACCATATAAAAGAACTTGATGCACGATTTGGTGCGCAAAATTACCATCCTTTACCAGTTGTACTTAATAAAGGCAGTGGTGTGTGGCTATGGGACACTGACGGCAAAAAATATCTTGATATGATGTCGGCTTATTCAGCTGTCTCTCATGGTCACTGTCACCCTGAATTAGTTGAAGTGCTGCATGCTCAAGCACAAACCCTTTCTATGTGCTCACGAGCATTCTTTAGCGACAAATTACCCTTATTGTTAGAAAGATTGTGTAGCCTTTTAAATTATGATCGAGCGCTGATCATGAATTCAGGTGCAGAAGCCATAGAAACAGCTATTAAAGCCGCGAGACGCTGGGGATATTTAAAGAAAGGTATTCCTGATAATCAAGCCGAAATTATTGTTTTTGAGAATAATTTTCATGGTCGCACTGTTGGTATCATTAGTTTTTCATCGGACGATGAATATAAACATCAATTCGGACCATACTTACCAGGATTTCATATTGCTCCATACGGAGATATTGAAACTGTGCAAAAACTCATTAATAAAAATACCTGCGCTGTACTGGTTGAACCTATTCAAGGCGAAGCAGGAATTGTAATTCCCGCACAAGGATGGCTCAAAAAGCTAGAGCAACTTTGCAGATCTGAAAATGTACTATTGATTTGCGATGAGATTCAATCAGGTATGGGGCGAACTGGCACATGGTTAGCATCAGAACATGAAGATGTAAAACCAGATGCTGTTACTTTAGGCAAAGCTTTAGGTGGTGGACTATACCCTGTTTCAGCATTAGTCGGGCGCGAAGATTTAATGAATGTCTTCAATCCAGGAAGTCATGGCTCAACTTTTGGAGGCAATCCCTTAGCCTGTGCTATTGCGCACAAAGCTATTGATATCATGGAACGTGATCAATATTTGCAAAACAGTGCAACTTTGGGTCAGTACTTTTTGGAAAAGCTAAAAGCTATTTCATCACCACTTATAAAATCTGTTCGCGGCAAAGGCTTATGGATAGGCGTTGATATTGATCCCTCAAAAAAAACTGGGCGAAAAATCTGCGAAGAACTAATGGAAAAAGGAATTCTCTCAAAAGAAACTCATGAAACCGTTGTAAGATTTGCACCACCGCTGATGATTACTAAAAGTGAAATTGATTATGCATTAGAAATCATTGAGCAAGTTTTTGCCGAATAAATTTTTAATTTATCTAGATGGATGTGAATAAAGCATGTATTGGCGCTCACCATTGCACCATTTCAAAACAAGAAACAAAGCATTATTTTCGTCCATCTTCACCCCAAAATTTGCATCCCCATAACGCATTAGATCTGCGACAATAAGTGGATATTTATTTTGAGAGATATAATAAGTACTCTGGATTTCAGTGAATCTACTAAAATTCTGCTTTAAGGTTCTTTCTGCATCTTGCTGAGACATGCTTGTTCTTGGCGCCATTTCACGTAGAGGCAGAGGATTACTTGATCTTGTTATTTGCTCCATTTGTAAAGCTGTTTTTTGCTTATTTGCTTCTTGTATGGCTTGAGGTGTTGGTTGCGAGAAAGCAACTGTTTGAAAAACTTGAGTTTTAATTCCACCAGAGCAACATAACCAGCATCCGCCTTTTTGCCACGAAACCGTTGCTTCGCGTTTTTCTTGACTAAAAGCTAAATCAATAGGATTGCCATACTTACTCGTTAAGATTGTAATATCAACGTACGTTCTTGGTGGAAATTCATAGCTTCCATGTCTACTCAATAAAGAGTTTAGGTGAGCTATAGAGAAGTGGTTTAATTTATTAGTTGGATTTATTCTTAGCTCTTTCGTGTAGATTTCAGTATAATTGGGCACCGAAGAATAAGAAACTGATGATCGCGTGGCATTATCTTCGCTGTTTTCTAAGGAAGCACATTGGAGGGAGTATTGGAAAATATTCAATAAAACAATAAAATCAAAATATCGCATAAAAATTCCTATACACACGATATTTTTATTATAAAATAATAAAAGTTAATACTTTTTTAAAATATACGAATTTATTTTTCTCTAAGTCTTTTAATAATTGGCTCATCAGCTGAAGGTACTAAATAATTTTCTAAATCTTGAGGTTGCACCCAAGCAAAACTTGGCTGATCTTCTTTGAGCTGTACTTCACCTATCCAATTTGTGCACAAAAATACAAACATATTCAAATGAAAATGATCATAGGTGTAAGAAACAAAAGTAAACGGATCAATGCATTCGATAGATGTTTCAATGCCAATTTCCTCAAACAATTCACGAACTATAGTCTCTTGCGGGGTTTCAAAAGGCTCAACTTTACCCCCAGGAAACTCCCACATACCGCCCATTGATTTATGCAAAGGACGCTGAACCAAAAGAACAGAATTATCTGATTTCTGCAAAACAGCAGCACAGCACAATACCGAAGGTACATTCAATGGCATAATTTTATCCTAATCCGGCTTTAGCAACGATACGTGCTTGAAAGTATTAAAACAAGGGTCATTTTCATTGTCATATAGTGACTCAAAGAATAATATCGCTCCGTCTAAACCTATTTCGATATACTTAGCAATTAAATTTCGCCGCCTATTTATTTCACTCTCTATAAAATCTTGCGAACTTTGCAGAAAAAAGTGAGTTTTTTTCATAAAAAAAGCCACTCGCAGTCTATGATTTTCATCATCAAGAGAACATTTATATTTTTGATAATCTCTACGGCAGTATAGTACTTCTGCCAATATTTCAATGCTAAGGCGAACACCAGTGCACCAGAAATTTGTATGAAATGGTAAAAATCCTACCCTGGTGTATTGCATCTTTATTCCATTAATATCTTTTGTTTCAGTTGAATCTAGCAAAATAGTTTTTATTGGTTTTTCAATGTCTTTACATACCCTAAGAATAGGTAAGACTACCTTTTGTATGGGATCAAAAGTACTAAGTTGAGTGATAAATTGACCAACACAATTCGCTGTATGAGAAGTTATACCATTTACCACCTCCTCAGCTAAAACTTGCTGGTCATTAATAAGAGCTAAGTCTGCTGAACTTAAGACAGACAGTATAAATTCTATAGCAAAAAAAATTACTAATACTGAATTTTTAAAATTCATTATTCACCTATTAACATATTTATTTAAAAATAAAGAATATATATTTTATAATTTGTATAGTTAAGTAGTAATTAAAAACGATAAAATATTTTATTACTATCAATCAGACTTTAATTTTTCGCCGAATTTTTACATAAAAAGCCCCGCTACCTCCGTCATCAGGCCTAGCATATGTATAACCAGTTACAAATTCTGGCATTGATTGAAGCCATTTTGGCGTTTGTTCACGCAAGATACTTGGGTTTTTAGGCGAACCCTTTCCAGTAATTATGCGCACCCATCGCCAATTTTTGTATACAGCGTTTTTTAAAAACTCTCGTAACGCTATTTCACCCGAGCTTTGTGTAAATCCGTGCAGATCGAGCTGCCCATCAAGACGCATACTTCGCAAATCATTTGCGTGTAACTCTTGTACTTTTTGAGTATGACGAACTTCTGGTACTGGCAAATAAGGTTTTTCTGGCACTTGCACAGAAGAAGACAAAATTGATTTTACCTTATCATTTTTTAGAGGACGAATATTTTTTACAAATGTATCCCAAAGAGCTTGCTCTTCTGGTGGTAATTTCTTGACCATGCTTAAGATTTACTCAAATCAATTTGCATCATTGCACCCTTTTGTAGATTCATCCCTAAAAATTAGCTACATTTAGCTATGTTTTTTAAAATCTCATCAATGTGATTACTCTAGCACAGCGCGTAAGTTGGATAAAACCCTCCCCCACTCTTGTAATGACAGCAAAAGCTATTGCTTTGAAAGCACAGGGGAGAGATGTAATTAGTCTAAGCGCAGGTGAACCTGATTACGATACACCACAGTGGATTAAAGATGCGGCAATTCAAGCAATTGCTGAAGGCCAAACAAAATATACGCCTGTCAGTGGCACGATACTTTTAAAGCAAGCTATTATAAAAAAATTGAGCCGCGATAATGGCCTCACTTATGAGAGCAATCAAATCATTGTAAGTACCGGTGGGAAACAAGTAATTTTTAATGGATTAATGGCTAGTATAAACGCTGGTGATGAGGTTATTATTCCGGCACCGTACTGGGTTTCATACCCTGACATTGTGAGCTTATTCGAAGGCACTCCTGTTTTTATTGATTGCCCTATTGAAAATGAATTTAAGCTTCAGCCACATCAACTAGCAAATAGCATTACCCCAAAAACCAAATGGTTAATTTTAAATTCTCCTTCAAACCCAACAGGCTGCGTATATACCAAGGAAGAACTCTTTGCATTAGCGGAGGTGCTGCGTGCAAACCCACATGTAAACATATTAACCGACGATATTTATGAATATCTTATTTATGATGAATCCTCTTTTTCAAACATATTAAATGTCGCACCTGATTTGCAAGATCGAACCCTTGTCGTAAATGGCGTATCAAAAGCATATTCAATGACAGGCTGGCGTATCGGTTATGGAGCTGGACCAAAGCACCTTATTCAAGCGATGATAGACTTACAATCACAAAGCACTTCCAATGCTTCATCAATTTCACAAGCAGCAGCAGTTGCCGCTATTAATGGCCCTCATGATTTTTTAGACGAATGGCGAACAAATTTTTCAAAAAGACGCGACTTCGTAATCGATGAATTATCCAGCATTCCTGAACTACAGCTTATCAAACCAGCTGGTGCATTTTATTTGTATATTAGATGCAAAGGCGTTATCGGAAAAACCACAACTTCAGGGCACGTTATTCACATGGACGATGATTTTTGCACCTACTTACTAGAAGAATATGATCTTGCAACTGTTAGCGGCAGTGGTTTTGGGCTATCTCCTTACTTTCGTATCTCTTACTCTACTAACCAAGAAAATTTGGCAAAAGCTTGCACTAGAATAAAAGCTGCAGTTGCAGCACTTAAATAATTCTTAAACATCTTGAAAAATAAAAATCAGCATATATATTATTACATGATGAATTAATAGATCGAACATTAAGTGAAAAAATTACCTATATTTTTAATAATCATTAATATCTTGTGTATTTATGCTGTAGATAAAATGCCTGATGAATCATATCGAGTTCTTTGCCATGGTATACATGACACAATGGAAGAAAAAATAAAAAGTTTTAAAGCTGTTCTTGAAGATAGCGTAACAAATTTAAAAAATATTGGCGATCTCGATCTTAAAATAAAAGAAAACATTGATTTAGTTGTAAGCACCGCCAGAAAAAATATTAGATCGCTAACTCAAATGGAAAATGCTCTGAGTCAATTGCGTGCAGCAAGAATACTTGAATCTCATGGTATATCTGTTGTCACAGGGAATGAAAGCCAAACATACAGAAATCAGGTTACAGATTATCTGGAACAGCTTTTTGAATTGCTTAATACTCAACTTAGGTCTAGCTACAGTGCCAGAATATATGATTTTCCAAAATATTATGAACAGCACGACCCTTATCAGAAAATTCTAGTAGAAATTGATCGCGAAAGGCAAATTTACTTCGCTGACTGCATCAAAGGTATCCATTCATTATTAGGAAGCGAAGTTGACATTATATTTAATGAATTTTTGGAAAATAAACACTTAAACCTTGATCTATCAAAATGCAAGTATATAGCCCTTTATTTTAGAATTTTGAACGGTTATGTAACAGGATTAACAAATCAGATACCTTATTTCAGCTTGTGTTACTTGGAAGATTTAGATCAAAATCCCTTAGAAAAAGAGCGAGAACAATTCAACCTCAAAAAAATTTCAAGACCAACTACGGCAAAAGAGAGATTAACAAATAAAGCATTAGACAAGCAAATTGAAGAAACTAATATGATGACCGCTATCTTTGACATAGAACATCGTCCGATTTTTGAAAAATATTATCATGAGGCACTGAATATATTAGAGCAAATCAAGGTTGCACAGATTGAAAAACAAACAGAGCCTGCAGATGATGGAGCATTTACTAAAACAAATGAATTGGATGATGGAGCAGCAATAGTAACAAATACTCAAGAAGGAAATTCAATACCTCCTACAATGTCAATTAATGCATCAAATGAAACTGAAATAGATGATACAGAAAAAGTAGAAA
>CANKYV010000022.1 GCA_947487955.1 Alphaproteobacteria bacterium | reverse complement strand
GTCCCCCACTGGGTCGCTGGGTTTCCAGATTCCTAAAGCTTGATCGCAACATCTACTAGCGTTGTAGAACTTCTTCGATTGCTTCTCTTACTTTCTTCCTCTGCTCCCGCTGAGCATTAATACGGTACCACTAAAGCGAGATAGTGGTGGATTCTTAGCTGTGTTTCCTTTCTGTTTTTGTTCACCCATTTCATGGTTCCCCGGACGGCGGCGCTTACCGCGTCTTGCCAGGGATGACACATTGTTTTACTTCAAGTCGACTTGTCGATTCTTCAATCTTCAGGAGAGCTCTTTCCCTCGATCTAAAAATCTGAGATCAGGTTCTCACACAATTTAATTTTTGGCAAAAAATATTTTAGCCCATACCTCAACACCAATCTGTGTAAGGTTTTCGGTCTTGGGCTACTTTTTTTGTTTGATAAAAATTTAGAATTAGTTGCCTTGACAAATTCACCTCGCCTTTACATATTTAAAGCATCTAAACTTTTACAATGCGTGCCATGGATCGTTCGTTTCAAAATTAAGTAACCGCGCTATTTGCGCTTTTCACTATTGAAACGAGAATTCTATGACAACTATACACATTCAAAACCTTGGCATTTCATTTGTCCACAAAACCTGCTTTGAGGGTTTTTCAACTCAAGTATACTATGGCAGCAGAATTGCTATTATTGGTCAAAATGGCAGTGGCAAATCAACGCTTCTAAAAACATTACTTAATCAGGTTGAACCAAGCCATGGTTCTATTCACACTTCAGATGACATAATTTTTGGCTATGTGCCTCAGGTAATTTGCGATTTTGAATCCTTGAGTGGTGGGCAACGTTTAAATGAAGCATTAACCCAGGCGCTTTGTGTAAACCCTAATGTTTTGCTGCTTGATGAACCAACAAATCATCTTGATAGCCATAACAAAAAATCACTGATGCGAATGTTGCGGCTATACACCGGAACATTAATTGTGGTCACCCATGATGTTGAATTTTTAAACACTTGTGTTGATACATTGTGGCACATTGATAATGGAAAAATTCATGTTTTTAAAGGCAATTATGATAATTATTTACGTGAAATCAATATTAAACGCGCATCTATTGAACAAGAATTATCCCGGTTAGATCGGCAAAAAAAGGACGTTCATCATGCGTTAATGAAAGAACAAGAACGCGCTAAAAAAAGCAATTCAAGAGGTGAAAAATCTATTCGAGAGCGTAAATGGCCAACAATTGTTTCTGATGAAAAAGCGAGACGTGCTGTTGAGACATCTGGAAAAAAGAAGAAAGCAATTCATACTGCAAAAGATGACTTACTTGAAAAGCTATCAGCCCTACGATTACCCGAAATCATCACTCCAAAATTTTATATAAAAGCAGCAGATATAAGTGATCGTGCTTTGGTTTCAATATGTGATGGATCAGTCAGCTATAAAAGCAATGAAATTGTTCTTGATAATATCACTTTTTCACTAGGGTCAAAAAATCGCATTGCAATTCAAGGTGATAATGGCAGTGGAAAATCAACCTTAATTAAAGCTATTTTGGGAGATCAAAATATAGTCAAATCTGGTGATTGGTATGTGCCGAATGACATAGGTTATCTTGATCAGCATTACGCAACGCTTAATGATAAAAAATCAGTAATTGAAACTGTAGCTGAATTAGTTCCTGCATGGACTCACGCTGAAGTACGCCGTCATCTTAATGATTTTTTATTTCGCAAAAATGAAGAAGTTAATGCAAAAATTCATCAGCTTTCAGGCGGCGAAAAGGTAAGGTTAAGCCTTGCGCAAATAGCTGCAAAAACTCAAAAGCTATTGATACTAGATGAAATTACCAACAACGTAGATTTATCAACAAAAGAGCATTTGTTGGAATTTCTGAATGCTTATCCAGGTAGTTTTATTATTGTATGCCATGATGAAGGATTTTTAGAAAAATTGAATTTGGATACAATTTATTTGGTGAAGGAGAAAACCTTAAAACTACTATAAGCTTCGTGTTTCAAGCCAACGGCAAATAAGCTTTTCCACTTGTGCATGAGCAGTTGTAATAACTTTACAACCAATATCATCATTTTCATTTAAGGAAAAAGCACCTATAAAATTTACACCTTGAGAGATAACTATGCTTTTATTTGGCACAAAATCTTCGTTCATGAACTTTCGATAAGCTTGTTTTTCGGCTTCCAACAACACAAACACCATTGATAAACCGTTGTATCCAGCTACTCGTAAAATTTCTTTAATAAGTCGGTCTTTGCCAAAAATATATTGTTCTGAGTCAAATGGATATTGGTCCTTTAGTTTCTTTTTCAAATTCTCGTAACCCAAGCACGCTGTTTGGTTTTGAATTAGAGTATCCCGAAATAACAAATCTTTTTTGATTTCAGCATGATCTTTGTCCCATACATGAAGATTATAAGCTTGTGGGTCATTTTTTTTGAACAAGCGACGAAGAGGCATCCCGTATTCGCCCTGAGCACTATATCCGATTGACGCTAAGTCTTCATTCAACTGACTAACTTTAGAAATATCTTCAACTTCAACGGTGATATCGATAATTGGCTTAGCCATAAGGTTAGGCACAGATGTGCTGCCTTTATGGTGAATTGCAACAGCCAATTCTTTAAAAATTTCTTTTAAAACCTCAGCTTCTTGCGCAAACTGCTGAGGCCATTGAGGGTTATATGCTGAGAGAGTAATTTCTTGCATTTATTAAACCATTTGTTCTGGTTTTACGTGCTTTTCAAATTCTTGGCGGTTAAGTAGGCCCAGTTGCTCGGCTGCATCAGCTAAGGTTATATCATCTTCTAAGGCTTTTTTGGCAATTTTGGCTGCGTTATCGTAACCAATAATAGGATTAAGCGCTGTTACTAGCATGAGGGATTTATCAATGTTGTCTTGCAGACGCGCGGCATTAACGGTAATCCCTTCTAAACAATTATGGGAAAAACTGTTGCACGCATCAGTAAGCAAGCAAATGGATTCAAGAATATTGTGAATGATTACGGGTTTAAAAACATTGAGCTGGAAATGTCCTTGGCTACCAGCAATGGTAACAGCTGTATGATTTCCCATTACTTGGCAGCAGACCATGGTCATAGCTTCGGCCTGAGTAGGATTTACTTTACCGGGCATAATGGAAGAACCTGGCTCATTTTCTGGCAAATGAAGCTCACCAAGACCACATCTAGGGCCCGATGCAAGAAAGCGAATATCATTAGCAATTTTCATGAGGCTTGCTGCAATAACATTTAAAACACCTGAGACTTCAACAAGCGTATCGTGACAAGCAAGCGCTTCAAATTTATTGGGAGCACTAACAAAGGGAAGTTTGGTATAGCTAGCAACTGACTGGGCAAAAGCTTCTGGAAAACCTTTAGGACAATTGAGTCCTGTACCTACTGCTGTACCACCTTGAGCTAGTTGCAATACTCGAGGCATGACGCCCTCAAGGCGATCAATATTATTCGCAAGTTGCGTAACAAATGCTGAGAATTCTTGAGATAGCTTAATAGGAGTGGCATCTTGTAAATGCGTTCTGCCTACTTTTATGTATTTTTCAAATTCATGAACCTTTTTTTGAAATGCATCTTTAAAAAGTTCAAGAGCTGGTTTGAGTTTATTCACAATAGCAAGAGCTGTTGCTATGTGCATAGCGGTTGGGAAACAATCATTAGAGGATTGTCCATAATTCACATGATCATTTGGATGAATAGGTTTCTTAGAGCCTTTTGATTCGCCAAGGAGTTCATTTGCGCGGTTGGCAATAACTTCGTTCAGATTCATGTTCGTTTGGGTGCCTGAACCAGTCTGCCAAATAACTAAGGGAAAATGATCGCAAAATTTCCCATCAATAATTTCATCACATGCTTGAACAATAGCTTTTTCAAGAGAGCCATCAAGTTTTCCAAGAGAACTATTCGTTTGAGCAGCGGCTCGCTTTAAAATAGCAAAAGCTTTAATAAAAAGTGGTGACATTTTTTGACGGCCAATTTTAAAATTTTGCCGGGAACGTTCAGTTTGGGCACCCCAGTACGCGTCATCTGGAACTTCAATAGCTCCCATTGAATCGTATTCGGTGCGCGTTTTCATACTTTAGCTTCTAAAATCTTAATAACATCTGCGATATGATCTTTAACACTGACCTTGCGCCAGATGTGCGCAACCTCCCCTTTTGGATTGATTAAAAAAGTTGAGCGTTCAATACCGAAATATTTTTTACCATACATACTTTTTTCAACCCATACGCCAAAAATCTCGCAAAGCTTACCATCAGTGTCACTTAACAAATCGAAAGGCAACGCATGTTTAGAAATAAAACCAACATGACTTTTGGATGAATCTTTAGACACACCAAGTACTGTGCATCCAAGTTTTTTTAAAGAGCCATTAGAGTCACGAAAATCGCAAGACTCTTGGGTACAGCCGGGAGTATTATCTTTTGGATAAAAGTATAATACTACCCAGTTCCCCTTTAATTGCTCTGAAGATACAACCACACCATGCTGATTAGGCACAGCAAAAGAAGGAAGTGTATCACCAATTTTTAACATACTAATCCATCATTTGAGCGAGCATTTCTTGATTAATTTCAATATTGTGCTGTTCTTTCAGTGTGTTAATAGTTGCTGAAGCAACATCTTCTTGAACCATGTTACGCAGGCTATTGTTAAGATTTTGCCTTTCCTCTTTTGTTGCTTTGGTATTACCGACTTTTTCCAGCATCACGACGGTAAAACCATCTTTGTCATTACGCCCTGCAACAGCTGTTTCAGGCGCCAACATAAAGGCCTTTTCTGCCAAAGATGCAGGCAAAACATCAGCTGACCTTCTGCCTTTTTTACTTAGATCAAGCCTTGAAAGCGAATGATTTGTTGAAACAGCACAACCATGCTTAGCTGCCAAATTTTTAAGAGCACTCAATGATTTTGCATCAGATGCAATTGTTGAAGCAAGCTTTGATGCCAATTCAAATTTTTGCTCTGCCTCCCAGTCTTTTTGAACCTTTGCTTCAATATCTGCGAATTTTGGCGTATAAGCTGGACTTGCTTGAGTTACACTTAAAATGAAGGCACCTTCTCCTGGCACGTCAACAAAACCACTATCAAGTCCTTGCTCAACAAAAAAAGCTTTTTCAAGAATTGCTAATTGTAGTGCATTTGGTTTACTAAAAATTGGTTTACCATCAGCATTTAAACCTTGCTTATTGATGCCCTCAAAGGTCTTAACAGGTAGTTTCATTTTAGCTGCAACTTCGCTTAATGATTGTCCCGCTGCTATTGCATCGTCAATTTGACTGCGAAGTTCATCAAGCTTTCCTGCTTTTTGTTCTTGAATCAGTAGATTTTCAAGTTCAGCTTTAGCTTCATCGAATGTTGCTGTACGAGGTGGCTCAATTTTTGTAACTTGGAAAAGATGAAAGCCAAATCCAGTTGAGATAATTTTTGTAGATTCACCTGATTTCAAAGCAAATACTTCTTTTGCTGCAAATTCAGGCATCTGCTCTTTAACAACAAGCCCCGGTTCTTCGAGTTCTCCACCTGGAAATTCCTTGGCAATTTGCCCTAACGACATTCCTTTTTTAGCCATTGCTAAAGCTTTTATAGCTTTATCTTCCTGTACATATGTTAAACGTTTAACATCGCGACGTTCTGGAAATTTTAGATTTTCCTTTTGAGCATCATATGATTTACGAATATCGGCTTCTGTAATACCTAGAAGTTGGCACATAGCTTTAATATCTAACAAAATTACATCAATATTGCGAATTTCAGGCACTAAATATTTATCTTTATATTGTTCATAAAATCCTTCAACTTGCTCAGGTGTTGCAGGATTCTCAAGAATCATTTTGGATGCATTAATTTCTACGAATGAAAAAACGCGTTCACGTGTTAAAGCGTCAATTAAGCTGTTTTGATAAGACTCAGGTAAGCTAACACCAAGGACAAGGCTAGATATTAATTGCTGACTCAACATGCTGTGAAGAGCTTCTTTTAAGAACGTACGTTCATTCATACCTTGTTGATGCAATACACTTAAAAACTTATTTGGATCAAATCTGCCATCAGTTTGAAATGCTGGCATGGATTGAATTTGATCTTTCAAAAGGTCATCAGATGCGCCCAGGTTCATACGCTCAAGCTCATCACTTAAAACGAGTTGCGTAACAAGCCGATTAATGACAGACATATGTACACCAAGAGCCTTTATTTGCTGCGCTGTAGCTTTTCCTTTGGTCATTTCACGTATACGAGCACTTTCTTTTTGCAAGTGATGCGAAAGTTCTTCCTGACTAATGGAATGTTTGCCTACTTTCACAACTGGCCGATGCGTAAAAAATTTATAGATAACATCACCAATACCCCATATTCCAAAACTTAGAACGATAAGAGAGAGTAGAACTTTTACAAACCACTTGTGGGCATGGTCGCGAAAAACTTGTAGCATATACACATAACATTTGTAGATTTTAACTTTTTAACAGTACTGAAAAACAGTGCATTCGGCAAGATTAAGCGCGCACCCAAATCTCGATTTAGAAACATCACTATCTCAAATATTGAATTTGCACTATAATTTTTTTCCTTATGTCTTTTGCTAATGCATAATGAAAAAGTATAAAATTTCACCCTTTTCTTTCGTTTGGCAGGTTATAAAACCATACAAAGTTGCTTATGTCGTTATGATGCTGGCACCTTTTGCAAATGGGATATACCCTGTTATCTATAATTATGCGGTAAAATTGCTAATTGATTTATTCTCAAAAGATGGCCAGATAACATTTGATCAAAGCTTAAGACCAATTCTTGTGTTTATTAGTGCTCAAGCTGTTTTAGATGTTGCTTGGCGGTGTCATAACATTGCACAACTTAAATCAATGCCTTACATTTTGGAGGATATGCTCTGTAAAGTATGTGAGCATTGCTTTAATTTGCCGTATACATATTTTCAAAATAATTTTTCTGGATCAATTGTTGCCAAAATTAAAGGGATAGGCGATAAGTACTACAAAATTCATGCCGCAATAGAATACAAAGTATCAAAGCCTTTTTTGGTAACAATTTTCTCAGGAATTGCCATTGCCTTTACAAACATAGAGATTTTCCTATTTATTACCAGTTTTACTTTAATTTATTCACCTCTAGCCTATTACTTTTTCTATAAGCTCTCAAAAATCGAAGGAGAGAAACAAGAATCATGGTATCACCTATTTGGCACTGTTTCGGATCGTGTTTCTAATATCTTCAATATTTTTTCATTTGCGCGAAAGAATGCAGAAATAGAAAAAATAAGGGATTACTATAAAAGAGTTCATAACCCAATAACCATAAGGTTTTTTAAATATGATCTGGTTATAAGCATTATCTTATCAATAGTTTATTGGATCTTTATTTTATCTTTGTTTATCTATGTAATTCATCTCAGAAATCTAGGAATCATTACAATCGGTGACATTGCCTTTGTTATGGCCCTCTCTTTTGCATTTGTTGAAAATTCTTGGGATGCAACAATGCAAATTAAAGATTTCCTTGAAGATGTCGCTGCTTTCAAATCTGCATACACTATTATGGAGGTTGAGCAATGTACAATCGATAAAACTAATGCTTCTGAACTTTTGGTAAAAAGCGGGGAAATTAATTTTAAAGATCTAACATTCTCTTATTCTGATAGCAATGTGGTGTTAAGCAAATTGAATCTTTGCATAAAACCAGGACAAAAAATTGGAATTGTTGGACACTCAGGCGCTGGAAAATCAACACTGGTATCGCTTTTACTTAAAAATTTCAAACCAGTTAGAGGACAAATTATTATAGATCATCAAGATATTGCCGATGTATCATCAGACTCACTGAGATCAAGCATTACTTACATTCCTCAAGACGTTATTCTTTTTCATCGATCTATTGGAGAAAACATTGGATACGCTAAAGAAAGTGCGACGCAAAATGAAATTGAGCAAGCGGCAAAACATGCGAAAATTCATGATTTTATAATGAGCCTAAGAGACGGTTATAAAACACTTGTTGGTGAGCGCGGTATCAAATTAAGTGGCGGACAACGACAACGCATAGCAATTGCCAGAGCATTTTTAAAGAACACTCGTATTTTAGTTATAGATGAAGCAACATCAAGCCTTGATAGTGAAACAGAGAAAGATATTCAACATTCACTGAATGAAATTTTTGATTCAAGAAATACAACTGTTATTGCGATAGCGCATAGACTTTCCACCATTAAACATATGGATCGAATTATTGTACTTGAAAATGGCTGCATCGTTGAAGATGGTTCACTTAAAGAATTATTAAAACATAATGGGAAATTTAAATCTTTGTGGGAACATCAGGTAAATGGGATGATTGTGTAATACCAAAAAACTTGCATTATCCGCACTAAATTAATTAGATTTTATATTAACGTGTTATGAATCAAAAGCTGAGAGAATGGAAAAATGGGTTGTTGCTAATTGGAAGATGAGTGGATCTAAAAATCTTTTAGATGAATACAAAAAAACATTTCAAAACCCAAAAAAATTGATTGTTTGTCCTCCATCTGTATATTTGAATGAAACCACAGAATTTATCCTTGGCGCACAAAATATTTATCACCATCCTAAAGGAGCATATACTGGCGAAATTAGCGCTTTGATGCTAAACGATATTGGCATTAAATATTGCATTGTAGGACATTCTGAAAGACGCCAGTATTTTGAAGAAACAAATGATATGGTACTCGCAAAAGCGGAAGTTTGCTTAAAAAGCTCTATTACACCAATTATTTGTGTTGGTGAAACTTTTGAACAATATCAAGCAGGTAAAACAATCGAAATACTGAGTCAACAGCTAAGAGAATGTCTGCCTAACGAAGGAAATTTTTGGGTTGCTTACGAACCTGTATGGGCAATTGGCACAGGATGTACTCCTACAACTACAGAAATTTCAACAGCACATACTTTTCTTAGAGAAAAATTGCCAGAAATCACTTTATTGTATGGTGGATCCGTGAATGAAAGTAATGCCGGAGCAATCTTTGCTATTGCTAATGTAGATGGTGCATTGGTAGGAGGAGCTAGTTTGGATATTGATAAAATTCATCTTATTTATCAAATTGCCATGACCATTAAAAATTAAGCTGTTCCACGTCCCTTTACGGTGAGAATTAATTGCTCACATGATATCAAAAAGAAAGGATTACCAGGCTCGTTACCTCTTACTCCGTCAGCTTTGTTAAATTCAACAACTCCACTAATAAAGGCTCCCCCTACCTCTGCAAATATTGAACCAGAAAGGTTTATATCAGAATCAGACAGATCAAATGGTTGAATCATTAGAGAAAATAGAGGGTTTAAAGTGTTGATTGATTTGGGTGATTTAAGGACTAAGGGTGAAGTGCCTTGAAAAATTGTGTTATACAAATCCAGGCCTAGGCATACATACTCTAAGATTTCACCGGTTGTTCGATAATTTTTACCAAAATAATTTGTAGTTTGACCGTCTTGTAGCTCAACTACAGAACGCACCCAATTATCAGATCCAGGTATTAAATGACCTAAATCACAAAAATCGCCATTAACTGTCGAGTTTTGTACATAAATATTTGTTAGTCCGTTGCCTTCAGAATTAGTATTTGGTATTGCTGTTCTAGAAATTTGAAGAGATCCTTCTTCTGTAAATTTTATTTGAAAAGCTGGGATATGACCAGGCAATACTTCACCCGGTTCTACCACATAATTTTGCACCCCTTCAAACCGAGGATTGATGCATAAGTTAGTAGCTGTGGTTGCTGGAAAAAAAACCCCCTGCTCAGGCAAATAGATCCATTCCCCACCTGCTGCAGCCACTTTGATTGATAAGAAAAGAAGCGCCAATATAATTTTCATGTTAATATCTTTTTTAAAAATCTTTAATCAGCTATATAGACTTCATTCTTTAAGATTTCAAGTCATCACGCTTTTTATGCTATCATCCAAAGATAGATAAATGGAGCATTTTATGACTATTGCGTTTGTGTATCCTGGGCAAGGCTCTCAAGTAGTGGGAATGGCTAAGGATTTATATGATAATTTTAACGTTGCAAAAAATGTATTAGATAGAGTTTGCACAACTTTAAATCAGGATCTAAAAACATTAATGTTTGAAGGTCCAGCAGAAGAACTCACATTAACTGAAAATACTCAACCAGCGTTACTAGCAGCAAGCATGATGGCCCAAAAAGTATTGGAAGAAAAACTTGAGAAACCTATCCATGCAATCGCACAAGCCGTTGCGGGACATTCTCTGGGAGAATATTCAGCACTAACTGCAGCAGGTTGTTTTTCACTAGAAGATGCAGCGACGCTTGTAAAATTGAGAGGCAATGCTATGCAAAAAGCTGTTCCTGTTGGAAAAGGCTCCATGGCCGCAATTATTGGGCTGGAAATAGAACAAATCGAAGAATTACTAAAAAAAACGCCAAATTCAGATTGGGTTGCACAGATTGCAAATGATAATTCTCCAGGGCAAATAGTGGTTAGTGGCCATACAGATGCTATTACTTGGATAATTGAGCAAGCAAAAGAAAAAGGAGCAAAACGTGCCCTATCATTGCCGGTAAGCGCTCCTTTTCATAGCGTTCTTATGGAGCCCGCTGCCAATACAATGGAACGTGCTTTAAGCATCGTAAATACAAACCAACCACGCTTAGATATTTATGCAAATGTCACCGCAAGAACTATTGAACATCCTGCTGAAATTACGCCCCTTCTTGTAGAACAAATAACAGGAAGAGTACGTTGGACAGAACTCATTACGAATATGAATCGCAAAGGAATTAATACCTTTGTTGAAATAGGAACGGGTAAAGTTCTTTCAGGACTAATTAAGCGCATTGCTCCAGAAGCTAATGTGTATAATTTTGGGAATAAGGATGAGCTGGATACAGTAGTGAAGCTGTGGGCGTAACGTGATTGTATTATACACAACAGTTGAAAAGCTTGAGCAAGCCGAACGTATAGCAGAAATACTTTTGGCTGAGCATTTGGTTGCATGTGCAAACATGTGGCCAATTCGTTCTATGTATACCTTCAAAGAAAAAATGACAAAAAGTGATGAAATTGGAATGTATTTAAAAACCAGCTCTGAACGACAAGAGGCTGTGTACAAAAAATTAATTGAGCTTCATCCTTATGAATGTCCTGCAATCATAACAATGAAAGTGGAACATACACACCCAGCCTTTTCTCAGTGGGTATGTGAACAAACGAACTATTGATGTTATTACTTGAAGACATTCCACCGTTTGCTCAAAAAAATGAACAAGGCTTTTCATTCTGGGTAAAAGTAACTCCTAAATCCTCTAAAAATCGTATTGGAGAATTGATTGAGACTGCAATGGACAAGAAAATGCTGAAAGTGTACGTAACATCCGTCCCTGAAAACAATCAAGCCAACATTGCCGTTATTGAAATTTTATCTGAGTATTTACGAAAACCGAAGTCAAAAATTCAAATTATTAGTGGACATACAACACGTGAAAAACGTATTCAAGCTTTAATATAAGTTAGGGCTTTTCTAAACATTGTCGGTAATCCATAATTGCCTAATTGACTGATATTTGTCCAAATCCCCCTGTTCGTATTAGAAACAAATGCCTCCCAAAGAGTCAGTTCCAGCTCAAAATGAGAAAAAATATGACGTACTGTGCCAATATGCTTCCATTCAGCTTGAACAGGATAGTACGCGGGTGTTTGCTCATTTACAAATTCACTGGAAGGAAATTGATATAAACCTGCTAGCAAGCCTTTTTCAGGACGCTTCTCAATGCATATTTGTTCTGCATGACGCATAATAAAACTATGGCCGTAGCGTTTTGGTCTTGTTAATTTTTCTGGCTTCTTTGGCAAAGAATTTTGCAAATTTTTTGCAAATGCTAAACAATCGCTTTTTAAAAAACAGTCCAGACACCTAGGATTTTTTGATTTACAAAAGTTTGATCCTATATCCATTAAAGCCTGGCTCAAGGCACCAGAATGCTCAATATGTGTCAATTCATTGGCCATCTTTTGAACTTGATTTTTTTGATGCGCACCCGCGGAAGAAATTGCAAACAATCGACAAAGAACGCGATTAACGTTTGTATCAATAGCAATAATAGGTTCTTTAAAAGCAATACTTGCAATAGCGGCAGCTGTATAAGGACCAAAACCTGGAAGCTTTATTAAGATTTGATAGGAACTAGGAATGATTTCATGGTACTGCTCTGCAATAATTTTTGCAGTTTTGTGCAAATTGCGTGCACGAGAATAGTAACCAAGCCCTTGCCAAACTTGCATCAATTCATCTTGCGAGGCAGCTGCCAAATCTTTAATTGTTGGCCATCGTTCTAAGAATCTAGAAAAATATCCTTTAACTGTTGCAACCGTTGTTTGCTGCAACATCACTTCGCTAACTAAAACATGGTATGGATTAACTGGCTGTCTTCTCCAGGGCAAATCTCGCTGATTTTCGCTGTACCAACTGAGTAATTTGGCCTGAATCAAATGGATCTGTGATAATGAGTGTGCCATCAACTTGATTCTTAAACCAGGTTCTTTGGCGTTTAGCATACTGTCTAGTGGCTTGTTGAAGCAAGAAAATCATTTCTTCTTTGGTAGTTTGATTATCTAAATATTCCCAGATTTCTTTAACACCAATAGCTTTGCACACAGGTGCATTAAGTGATACTTTTTGTTTTAATGCTTGTATTTCTTGTATAATACCCTCATCTAACATTCTAATAACTCGGGCATCAATAAGGTTATATAGCCTAGTTTTTTCAGGCATCACAAGAATAAATTCTTTAATAGAATCAACAACAGGTTGTGCTTTTCCTTGAAAAGCTCGTATTGATTGTCCCGTTTGCAATACAACCTCTAAAGCTCTACCTAACCGCTGGCTGTCGTTTGGATGCAAAATTCCCTTAATATCAGGGTCATGCTCGACTACATAAGCATAAAATTCTTCTTTTGATAAATCATGCTGCAGCTTTCGAGCAGATGTTTTAATTGCATCAGAAATATCAGGAATGGGAGAAAGCCCATTGATGAGCGCATTTAGATACATGCCCGTACCGCCCACCACTATAGGCGTTTTTTGACGTTTTATAACATCTGCAATAGTAATACGAGCAAGTTCAACCCAATCTTGCACTGTTGATATCTGATTATCATAATAAATTCCAAATAGATGATGCCTAGTTTGAGCAAGCTCCGCATTATCAGGAGCAGCACTTAAAATAGGGATACTCTTATAAAGCTGAAGGCTATCCGCGTTAATAATTTCACCATCAACGCGCTGCGCAAGCCATAGCGCTAACTTTGACTTCCCGCTCGCTGTTGGGCCTCCAATTATATAACACACGCCCTTAGCCTACCTTTGCGATACGGATCATATTTGTTCCACCCGATTGCCCAAAAGGAATACCTGCAGTTATGACAATATAATCATCTGTTTGTGAAAAATTTTCCTGTTTGGCAAAAGTACATGCTGCTTCAACCATTTGTCCTACTGAGAATATATCATCTGTCAAAGCAGAGTGGGCTCCCCACACTAATGTAAGTTGCCTAGATGTTTTTAAAACAGGCGTAAGCGCTAATATATCGCAATGAGGACGCTGACGTGCAGCATGAAAGGCTGTAAGTCCTGTTTCGGTAAAAGTTACTATCAATTGACTACCAATAATATCAACCGCCGCTCGTGCCGCAGTGGTAACAGCATCATTTACAGTTGGCGAAGGTGAAGTATAACTATCATCAAGCATTTTATGATATAAAGGGTCTTTTTCTGTACGCTGGATAATGCGGTCCATCATGGAGACTGCTTCAACAGGATAATCACCAGAGGCTGACTCTGCAGAAAGCATTACAGCATCAACACCATCATAGACAGCCGTCGCCACGTCTGACGCTTCTGCGCGAGTAGGAGTTGCCATGTGCACCATTGAATCTAGCATCTGCGTAGCAACAATCACAGGTTTTCCAGAAAAACGACACGCTCGAATGATTTGACGCTGCATAACAGGAACGTCTTCTGCTGGCATCTCTACACCCAAATCACCACGAGCAACCATCACTGCATCCGATAGCTCAACAATTTCTTGTAAATGCTGTATTGCCATGGGTTTTTCAATTTTGGCAATGAGTTTAACTTTTTTGTCTACCAGTTCACGAGCCATTATTAAATCATTTGGCTGTTGCACGAATGATAGAGCTACCCAATCAACTCCTAAATCGAGACCAAATTTTAGATCGATAATATCTTTTTTGGTTAACGCATCAATTGGTAAAATAACATCAGGGACATTCACCCCTTTACGATTAGAAAGCTCTGTTCCTGAGATAACAACTGTTTCAGCAAAGTCATGCCCACACTTTGTAACACTAAGGCGCACTTTACCATCATCTAATAATAAATCTATGCCACTTTTAAGAGCTTTAAAGATTTCAGGGTGCGGCATACACACACGCTGATTATTTCCAGGGGTTGCATCCAGATCAAGAATAAATGATTGACCAGGTTTCAGCGATATTTTTGTATTAGAAAAAGTTCCAATACGCAGTTTTGGACCTTGCAAATCAAGGAGAACGCCAATTGGGCGTTTATATTCTTGTTCGATTCTTCGAATTATTTTATAACGTTCTGCATGCTCTGCATGTTCACCATGAGAAAAATTTAAACGAAAGACATCGGCTCCTGCGACAAATAATGCTTTAATTTTTTCATAATCTGATGAGGACGGCCCCAAAGTTGCAATTATTTTAGCTTTTCGCTGTCGACGCATGACGATCTTTTCAAACACTCTACATTTTGATTATTTCAAAAGTAGATTAAAAAACAAGAGGGTTAAACCAATTAAATATTTTATGAGTGTTTTTTGCCGTTTCAAAAAATTATATAACAATAGGTTAGGGCTAAAAATAGTTAAAAATTTCGACTTATAAAAAATCCTCAACCAGGAAAACCTGGCTAAGGATAATAAACGCAGATACCGTCTTGAACTGTCAACAACGTTAATAATATTAAATCCAGTGGTAAAAATTCATTCCTCAGATCAACTATATGCCTCAATAACAAGGGAACGATCTAGGACAGCGCCATTACCAAGTCTCATACCTGAACCACTCTTAAGCTTCCATTTGTCTGCCGCTACAATATCGTCTTCGCCAATTGTAAGGCCAGGAGCGACTTTCACCTGAGAACCAGCATAAACGGAAACATAACCAGTAGGTAATTTGTTAGTTAATGAAACAATATTTAAACCACCAGTTCCAGTAAAATCAACAGCTGCATTATTAACGCCACCAGAGCTTAAATCTGTTGTTGGAGTAAATTGACCCGCACCTGCAGCAGTTAATTTCTGGAGGCCACTAACTGGATTAGCCAAATTAACATCATGGTCAGCTGTAACTGTGCCAGGAGCATTCATTACAAGTTCAGGTAAATTCATTGGTGCTGTTGCTTCTAAGCTACCGCCTTCAAAAATTGCTTTGCTACTTCCGCCATTAAAAGGTGCATCTGATGCAACTTTCACGTTTCCTGCTGTTAAGGTGACATCTTCGGTTGCAGAACCATTGAAATTACAGTTTCCAGTCCCATTGAAATTTGCCCCCCCTGTGATTGGCGCATTCATTTGCGCACCATTAGTAAATTCAATCTCAAGTGATGCTGCTGCAGAAACTGTGCTCCATGATACTGCTATCGCCGCAAGTAGACATAAAGTGTTTCTTTTAAAATTTATCATTGTTTTACTCCTTTTTTAAATAAAAAATTAGAAATTCTTAGTAATAACTATTTTCTTATAATGGAGTTAATAAAAAGATAATTTAATATAATAAATAACAAGAAAAAAATTGCATTTTATTTAAAAAATATCATGTATACTCTAAATAAAAATAATATTTTTAAAGAGGGTTTTCTCCGTATATTTTAATTCCTTTCATAAAGAAAGATCGCTTCTTTTCTTTATCGTACACACCAGAATTGCAATGACTTGCACAGGGCATATTAAGGGTCAATACTCGCTCACTAGCACCACCTGAGACAGAAAATGTCAATCCTTCCTCATCAAGTAATGCCTCTATTATTTTTTCGCCATCTGCACAAGTTGCTTTCCACTCCTGCGCGTCATCTGACTTATATGGAAAACCAAGTACTTTAACCGTATATGTTTGGTATGGGGTCGTTGGCTGAAAAAGAAAAGAAGTTTTGCCATTTATAAGCCATCTTCCTTCTTCTTTGTAACTCTTCCAAAAATAACCATCTTGCAAAATAATTCGACCATGTTGCCCTTCATATATTTTCTCATTTTCAAAGATTTTCAAAATTCTATTAATTTTTTCGGTAAGCACTGCTTCAGCTTTTGGATCAAGTGGCCATCCTAATTCCGATATAGCCGAAGTTACCCTAAAGTGCGGATGGCACAAGAGGACCAAGTGGGCCAGCTGGAAGACAATCACTGGGCTCAATAAACTTTTTCGTGCGTTTAGCATCGACCAACGTTGCGTCATGTCTATATTTCATGATGTGTGTAGACCAATCGCTGCCAAAATTATAAGAAAACTGGCAATTCGCATATGATCACAATAAAAAATTAATAATTTTATCAGTAAATTGTATTATTGAGCTTTTCAATTAGATATAATATTGATGTTCTGAGTATTATTTGCGTATTTTTCTGTAAAATGATCATTAATTAAATATCTATCTCAATGAACAGTACTGATTATTCACAAAAAACAAAACCCCCAACCAGGGACCCATTTTGCAATAGGCTTGGCTGAAGGTCTTGTACTTAATGCTTAACTTTATTCTGCAATAACGTTTTCAGCAAAGCTGTAGCTGCCCAAGTTAATTGTGTGTGCATATAGATCATTGCCTGAACCTACAACAACGTTGCTTGTAGTAATATTGAAACCTACATCTAGGGTAGTACAGTGAAGGTCACAAGATGCTGCAGCAAGAGGAGCAACTGTTAAGTTAACGCGAGCAAAATATGAGTCTTGCGCTGCAAATTTAGTTGAACCGTCTACTACTGCTGTTGGAGCAACATATGCGCCAGAACTTCCAAGAGATCCCAAATGACCAGATAGATCATGCATTGTCAAAGTGCCAGAACCAGCAATTGAAAGAGCTGCACCTGATACTCCAGCTATTGCATCTAGAGTTGTAGCGTTAGCACCGATATCTATTCCATTTGAACGATCTAGGTATACCTTATTTAAAGTCATTGGTGCAGTTAGCAAAATAGAGCTATCGTTATCAGCTGCTCCTGCTAAGTGCATAAATTTACCAGACCCAACATTTGGTGCAGCAGCAAGGTTAATTCTACCTTTTGTTACACTTACTTCATCAGATACTGCAGAAGAAAAAATAAGATCATCTGTAGTAGCTGAACCAACTAGAACTGCACGGCCAGTGACGCCACCAGATAGAACTGCACCATCATTAAAGTTATAAGTAGCAGAAGCTGCCGCTGAAAGAGCTGATGTTGTTGCTACTGCAAGCAAAGCTAACGTCAATGTTTGAATTTTTTTCATTTTAATACTCCCTTTTAGAATAAAAATGTTTAAGTTGATAATAAAATTTAATTTATGTTAATATTATTAATAAAATGTTAATAATAAGTAATAAAATTAAATTTATACATATTATATTGTTATTTATAATTATCATTATTAATAATATAATTAACACTAATAACAATTATTACTTTATTTTATTTTATTTAATAAAAAGTAAATATTACTATATTAATACTTAAAAATATTTTTTATATTTAATAATTACTTTATATATAATAAAAAATTACATAAAAACTTTTTAAGAAGCTCTTTTTTATAGAGCTCCCAAAGCTACAAGCAATATGCTGCCGAAGTGGAGATTGTTGCGGCTCTTTGAGCCTTCCAATGACACGGCACACTTACGTCATCACGAAAGGGCGAATGGTGCTGACCCGCATTCAGACCTTACGATCTTTCGCAGGGATGACAAGTGGTCCACAGCAAAGCTGAAGGGGCCAAACATAAAATTTTCGTCCCCCCTGACAAGGCGCGTATGCGGCAAAATCGGGGGTCTATTACTCAATGGAAAGATGAATTTTTTAAAGTAAATCCCCGCATTCAGACCTGGCGGTCTTTCGCAGGGATGACGAGTTGTCTGACGAGTTGTCTACGGCGAAGAAGCTTTTATCTATATAAAAAAATCCCCAGCCAGAAAAATCTGACTGGGAACTATAGTAAGTAACAATACTAATTAAAAATTAGTTTGCAGTTACAGCTGCAGCCCATGAATGACCACCAATGCTTATTTTCGTTGCTTTTAGAACTTTTCCTGTAGCACTTGCATCTATAAAGTCATTAACACCAACATTGTATGTCGCATCAATTTCATTAAATGTTAAGTCAAATAATGATGCTGCTGCAGGAGCTGCGCTTGCTGCTACAACGCCTGAAGAAGAAGAATCTGCGCCAGGGTACTGAGTGTTAGCAGTTACCGCTGCGTTTACAAGTGCAACACCACCGCTGTTAGCAGATAGATCCTCTAGAGTAACTACACCAACACCACTCATTGTTGCTAGTCCTGTTCCAGCTAATTCATCAAGTACGATTGCGTTAGCTGCGTTATTTATTGTAGCATCTCCATCCATACGGATTGGATCTGGAGTAATAGCTGCTGTTACATTTAATTGAACGCTAGAATCCAAAATAAGGTGCTTACCTGAACCAACTAAGCCAGCAGCACTAATGTTTGCGCGACCCACATTTAGTTCAATATCATCCGTTGCGCTAGCTGAAGCACCTAAAGTAATAACGTCAGTTGCACCACCACCGATTAATTTCATACCACCAGTTACCGCTGAGTTCCAATTTGCACCGTTTGTGAAGTCAACTTCCAAAACAGATGCAAAAGCTGTTGTTGATGTAAGAGCTGCTACTGCTAGCAATGTTTGAATTTTTTTCATTTTAATACTCCCTTTTAGAATAAAAATGTTCAAGTTAATAACAAAATTTAATTTATGCTAATAGTGTTAATAAAAAGTTAATAACGAGTAATAAAATTAAATATATAAGTATTATTTTATTCGCTATATTCCTTATTACGAATAAGATGATCAACGCTAGTAACAATTGTTACTTTACTTATTTAGATTTAATAAAAAGTAAATAAAACAAGTTAAGTTAAAAATAATAAGTGTATAATTAAATAATTTCAAAGTTAATTGTAATTGAGAGTGCAGAAATGGATCCTCACGCCTTCTTCAAAGGCTCAGGATGACGCACTACCAAAATATCCATGTCTTCTGGATAACGGTAGGTGCTTTTACACACGCTTATGCTTCGCTCTGGGATGACTGCGTTCGAAGACGCAGGATACCCTTTTTGATGGATAAACACGTGACACAGCGAGGAAAGGAATAGAAATATAGTTGATATCATTGGCCAACTATAATAAAAAAACCTCGGCTAAAAGAACTTAGCCGAGGTGTGTCAGAGTATAAATTGTCAATATAATTAGTTAAAAGAACCAACAGTAATAGCGCGATTCCAAGTTGATCCGTTGCGCAGACGTAGAACTGCATTATTGCCGAACTTCAGACCATTATTTGTGAAGATATCTGAACCACCAAGTGCAGGCACTGTAACACCAGCATCTACTTCTATCACACCAGCTGCATCAACAGTAGTTAGTCCTGGAATAGCTCCTGCTACAGGTGCTGCTAGAATTTCTAACTTACCATCAATAGTGGTTACACCTGCTGTTGCTTTATGACCTACGCCACCA
Source organism: Alphaproteobacteria bacterium (assembly GCA_947487955.1). Lineage (GTDB taxonomy): Bacteria > Pseudomonadota > Alphaproteobacteria > Paracaedibacterales > CAITNM01 > CAITNM01. The sequence continues at coordinate 5,087 of CANKYV010000022.1, read as the reverse complement.
ACTTGCATTAGGGCACCTGCATCAACAGTTACCGGAGTAGCACTTGCACTTAAATCGCCTGCTACTATTGCTGCTTCAGAACCATCTATTGATAATAGACCTGTACCTGTAACAGAATATAAGTTTGCTGGAGTAGTACACAGAAGCTTACCAGGTTGAGTCATTACAAGATCAGAAGCATCTGCACCACCAGGTACATTTACTTCAAATGTATTATCTGCGTTTGTATCATAGGTAACAACGCTTGGCATTGAATTAGCATCAGCAATTTGCACCCAACCACCAGATAGCTCTAGGTTAGCCATATTTCCAGCAGCACCATTTCCAGAAACAATAACTTTACCATCTCCTATTTTGTGACAATCTCCCACAAACGGAGCATCATATGTTGCTTCTTCTCCTGTTAGAACTTCAAGAACCAAATCGTCAGCAAAAGTTGTATTCCAAGTTGATACAGCTACTACTGCAAGTAAAGATAAAGTTAATTTTTTAATATTTCTCATTTTTATTTCCTTTTTAAACTAGTGGTTAAAAATTCAGTAAATCTATTGATTTACTAACAATTACCAACTTAAAGGAGATTAATTAAAGAAAAGTGAATATAAATTTAATAAATGTTTAATAAAATTTTTTTATTTTTTTATGATAGTGCAATATATTCATAATTATTTAAGGAAATATATTCTTTGAACATGAGAACAAGAGATCTCTTGGAATAAAGGCTCCGTTTTTGTAAGCAAAATCTAATTTTCTCAAGATTGCTTTAAAGTAAAATAATAATTAATTATTATTTAAGTTCACGTAAACGAACAATTAACATTTTAATGATAATATTTAATATACTTATGAAATTAAAATGTGATGTTATGATTAATTTTGTAATTTTAGCTTTTTTTGCTGTCTCTATTAATGCTGCTAACACAAGCACGCAGGATCTGGAAGCGCAAGACAAATCCCCCTCAAAAACAAACGCACCTATTAATGCGCGCGCTATTGAGCTTTTTAACGCGGATTACACACGTAATGTTGAAGATCTACTAAAAACGCGACGATTTTTTAGAAAAACAGCGAATTGGAGTGAAGCTTCTGGCAATACTTTTTTGTATGTAAGCGCAGGAGCCCCAGCTATTGCTGCAGCAATTCATCCATTTTCTTCTTTTGCAGCAAATATTATTACTGGCGTTGGTTTAGTTTCACTTGGAACACATGTAGCTCTTATTGGTCTTGCAAAATGTAGTGCTCGCGAAGAAGGTGAAAGAGAAAAGCAACTTAAAGCCTTAGCAGAACAGGTCGGATTTCAGGTTGTACCACTGATACCAAGCATAACTGATGACAGTGAAGAAAAAGGCTAGCTAGATAGTAAGGCCGAGACAACAGCTATTTCTTGACGAGGTGGCGGCGTATAGCGCATCAAAGCTTGATCCGTTGCTTCAGGCCACGAAGCCACGATATTACTTTGCACCAGCTGATCGACATATCGCTCATGAGTGGCGTTCATAGCGTCGTTTTTATAAATAGCGGCTGGCATGATGGCTAGCATTTCAGAAATAGAAGTGGTTGATTCGCCAGGCACAATCATAAAGCCTTTATTATCTAGAATAACTTTGATAATTGCTTTTAAAGCTGATGAAGGTTTTTGATTTGGTTGCTGGCCAAATTGAAAATCAAAAAATTCAAAAGCTTCACCCTTTTTAAGGCCTTTAGCTTGTAACACCGTTAAAAATGCAGAAGAAACAAGATCAAGTTCTCCGTTTCTATGTGCTGTAGGACTTTTACCTGTGCGTGGGCCATTAGTGATAAGTAGTGCACAACCGGTAACCTTTTGAAATTCAGCTACTTCTTCTGCTAAGTTCCGTGCGTTTTCAATGCTAAATACTTTCCAGCTACCATCCGGCATTTCGGCATCACCGCCAAGAATAACGCCGACTTTAGCATCACGCAAATGAATAACAGATGTATCTTCCGCATCTAATGTTTCCTTATGCATTGTATGCAATACGCCGAGCGTTGGTATGATGGTTAAATGATTAGTGACCGCAATACTTTTTATTGCTTCATCAATTGCATGCTCTGGCATGGTGATATAGATATTGTGAAGATCACTCATAACATCAAACCATTGATGCGTGCACAAAAGAACTTTCACATGGGCTGGAATAGAGCCTGATTTAATCAAGTCAATACCAAACTGACCAGCAGTTACTATGGTCGATTGCTCAGCAAGGTCTAAATTATTAAGAGAAGCATTTGGCATATCCATGATTTGAGCATAGGGACGAGAAGTTTTTATTTCATTAACAACAGCGTTTACCATTGCTGCTTCACCGACTTTGCTTGAATCGTATGCTGCATAGACTTTTAAAGGCAAATCTGAAGCAAAACTTGCAGAAAGAAAAGATATTGCTACCAAGAAAACGAAAGCAAAGATGTTTTTGCTAAGCATATTATTTATCATTTTTCTTAGGATCGAGGCTATATTTGCCAAAATTACCAAATACATCTCTCATCACAGAGCTTTCATAACCTGTGGTTGGAGTGCGCTCACTAGAGGCTTTGATTTTTTCGCCTTGAATACCTTTTTGTTGTTCAAGACCACGCACGATGCCTTGATCATCTAATGTTATTTTTACAACGAGCTGATCAACTACTTTAGGCATAAAAAATGATGTAGTTTCAGTTTTGCGGTAAACATAGTACCAGTTGGTCCATTTTTTTCCTTCTACAGGAAACAATGACGTGGTAGATGGGCTTCCGAGAGTATCTTGCACGGTTTCTTGAGTACTGACATCAACCTGAATTTTATCAAATTTAACTTCTTCTGGGTTGAATCCTCTATGGTTTACGGTTGGATAGCAACCAACAAGAACAATGGCCAAAACCCATAACCAATTACGTGCTTTCATTTTAGCCCTCCAGCTTGGAAAAATTTGCAAAAGCATTTAGCGTTGATTGTAGCATTCCCAGCAAATTTAAACGATTCTGCTGAATTTTTAAATCATCGTCCATGACTTTAGCGTGATCGAAAAAATTATCAATAACTGGCTTTAGATTAGCAATTAAGATCATTGCTTCTTTAAATGCGAATGCTTTCAGATGTTCGTTGATTTTTGGGGTAGCTTGCGTCAATGCATCGTAAAGTGCGTGCTCGACATCGTGCACAAAAAGCTGATTATCAACTTGACCAATTTGAATACCTTTTAAAATACCAACAACACGACGGTATGCACCCAGAAGAGAAACACCTATTTCACCCTGCAAAAGATGTTTCAGGGCGCGGGCACGCTCTATTGTTTGCCAAATATCTTCCAATGGCTTATCCAAAACGGCATATACGTGATCAGCTGGCATTTCTGTTTTCAAAAATGCAGAAAGCCTTTCAGTAATAAAAGCAGTAACGGTTTCAATAGCATCAGGCTTTAACGTAATGCCTTGTTGTTGATAGGATTGCACAGACTTTTGCAGCCAACCATACAATGAATTTGATGTGTTTTTATGTAGCATTAACCTAATAATACCTAGAGCGCTACGGCGCAACCCATATGGATCTTTTGATCCAGATGGTTTCATACCAATGCCGAAAAAACCAATGAGGTTATCTATTTTATCCAATAGTGATAACGTCCAGCTTATGTCATCTTGAGGACAAGCGTCACTTGCACCTTGAGGTTGATAGTAGCCTTTAAGAGCCAATGCTATATCTGCTGGCGTACCTTGTGCCTTTGCATAAATCTCACCCATAGTGCCTTGCAGTTCAGGGAATTCACCAACCATTTGCGTTAGTAGATCCGATTTACAGAGGCGAGCTGCCTGCTTTATCTCGGGGTTAGAAGCACAAAATTCTAAACGTTGTACTTTTTGGTATACGGATCCCAAATCAGCATGAAAGATAATATTTTTCAAAGCATCAAGGCGACTTTCCAGAGGCAATTTTAGATCTTGCTCATAGAAGAATGCTGCATCACTAAGACGTGCACGAAGTACTCGTTCATAGCCAGCAGTCATATCTGTGTTAATAGGAACATTAGCTACAAAACCAAAATGAGGAGCAAACGTATCATTTTTTAGAATGGTAAAATATTTTTGATGAACACGCATGGAAGTACTGAGAACGGCACCAGGGAGATGCATGAATTTAGCTTCGATTTTTCCAAGCCCAACAAAGGGATATTCAACAAGGCCTGCGACTTCATCTAGTAATCCTTCGTCAGGAACAAATGTTAATTGATTTTCGTGGCAAATTTTTTGAAGTTCATTTTTGATAACAGTACGGCGTTCTTCAAAATCGAGCATGATGTTTGCTTCAGCTAAGCTTTTCCGGTACTGCGCAAAACTTGCGACTGTAATTTGTTGTGGAGCTAAAAAGCGATGACCAAACGTATAATTATTTGTTTTTAGGCCAGCTGCTGGCACATCAAAAACAACTGGTTTTCCATCTAACACACAGCAAATGTTACGGATAGGTCGAACCCATGTGTGCTGCGCACCAGGCCAGCGCATTGACGTTGGCCAAGGCAATGAACGCAATACCCTATCCAATATATTTGGCAATAGATCTTGCAAAGGTTTTCCTTGTTGCTGAATTTTTGCAAACCAGTAACCATTTTCTTGAATCAATTCGTTTTGAGGTATTCCAGTTGATTTTAAAAAACCTTGCAATGCAGCATCTGGAGCACCAACTTTAGGCCCACGTCTTTCTTCCAAAATAGTTTCAGATTCTGCTGCAATATCTGCAACGTGAAGGGTCATACGTCGAGGTCCGATGAACACTTCAGGCGCACTACATTTTAGTTTTAAAGTTTCAAATTCATTAGAAAATAACTGCCAAAAATCAATCTTTGCTTGACGTTGCATGCGAGCTGGAATTTCTTCCATAAAGATTTCAATACATAATTCCATGGCTAACCTATCCAAGCTTCACAAGCTGATTTTGCTAAATGCCGAACTCTGCCCATATATGCTGCTCGCTCGGTAACACTAATTACTCCACGGGCATTTAGCATATTGAATAGGTGGTTCGCCTTTAAACATTGCTCATAGGCAGGCAAAATTAATTTTTTATCAAGCAAACTTAAGCATTCTTTCTCAGC
>CANKYV010000021.1 GCA_947487955.1 Alphaproteobacteria bacterium | reverse complement strand
TGACGAAACTACCTGGGTTGAGCGACTTACCAATTTTAGCTTAACTCAAACAAGTAGATTTTTATCTTTGGGTTTTTCAAGTTCTGTTTTTAGTTATATACCTGAATTAATTCGTCGATTTGGTGAGCCACTTATTCGCCAAATTATGGCAAAAATTATCCGCATCATGGGTAATCAATTTGTGGTTGCCGAAACAATTGAGGTGGCAAATGCAAAAAAGGGAAATACCTTATACTCCTTTGACATGTTGGGTGAAGCTGCAAAAACACGTGAAGACGCAAATCGTTATTTTGAGTCCTATTTAAATGCGATTGAGACTTTAAAAGGTCAATCAGGCGATATTACAGAAAAATCTAGTATTTCAATTAAGTTATCTGCACTTCATCCTCGCTATGAATTATTGAAACGAGATACGGTTAAGCTTGAACTTGGCGAAACTTTACTTAAGCTATGCCAGGCAGCGAAAGCCGCTGAAATTATGTTAACAATTGATGCTGAAGAAGCAGAACGACTAGAGCTTTCTTTAGAAATAATTCATGACGTTTATAGGCACGATTCTTTAAAAGGTTGGGGAGGATTTGGTCTTGCGGTACAAGCTTACCAAAAGCGTGCTCATATCGTGATTGATTGGCTCATAGCGCTGGCAAAGACAACAGGTGAACGAATGCACATTCGACTTGTAAAAGGTGCGTATTGGGATAGTGAAATAAAGTGGTGTCAAGAACGTGGCCTAAGTGACTATCCTGTATTTACACAAAAAGCGCATACTGACTTGTCTTATTTAGTGTGTGCTGAAAAGATTTTAAATGCCTCTTCAGTAATTTACGGGCAATTTGCTACACATAATGCCTATACAACAGCTTTCATTTTGGAAATGGCAGCAAAAAAATCAGTGACTCATTTTGAGTTACAGCGTTTATATGGCATGGGTGAATCATTGTACGAGTGTATTCAATCGCGTCATCGTGTTTATGGACCAGTTGGAATATATAAAGATTTATTGGCTTATTTAGTACGCAGACTTCTTGAGAATGGAGCAAATAGCAGTTTTGTTCATCAAATTCATGATGCAAAATTACCTGTTGAGGCACTTGTAAAAAGTGTAACAGCTCATTATCAGGAAACTCAGGGAAAGCAGCATCCAAGCATTAAGTTACCCTCAGAAATGTATGGGACATATCGTCGTAATTCAAAGGGATCTGATTTGTCTTCATATAATTTTTTGAAGCATGCCTATAAGTTGCTAAAATCTTATTCACTGGAAGAAGCACCGGCACTACTACAAAAAGATCGATTAGAAAAATTTTTAAGTTGTGCGAATCAAGCTCAAAATGGATGGGAAAGAATAGGCATTAAAAATCATGCAGATATTATTGAGAGGTTGGGAGATCTGTTAGATGAACATCGCGATGAGCTAATGCAGCTTTTGTGTGTGGAGGCAAAAAAAACAATAAGTGATAGCATTGCTGAAATTAGAGAAGCAATTGATTTTTGTTATTACTATGCTCAGCAAGCGCGTGCTCTTCTAAGTTTGCCTGTGCAACTTCCAGGTCCTACTGGTGAACTGAATAGTTTATCATATCATGCGCGCGGTGTGTTTATTTGTATTGCTCCTTGGAATTTTCCTTTAGCTATTTTCTTAGGACAAGCAGTTGCTGCTTTAGTAACTGGAAATGCTGTCCTTGCTAAACCCTCTCACCAAACACCACGAATAGGTCTATTTGCTGTAAAACTTGCTCATAAAGCTGGTATTCCAAAAGATGTTTTTCAATTTATTCATTGTAAGGGAGTTGATATTTCTGAGTGTCTTTTAACCGATGCCAGAGTAAAAGGTGTTGTTTTCACTGGCTCAACTGATACAGCGCTTAAAATTAATAGAACATTGGCAAATAGAACTGGGCCCATTGTCCCACTTATTGCTGAAACCGGTGGAATGAACGCTATGATTGTTGATTCCTCGGCATTGCATGAGCAAGTTGTTACTGATGTCATTAGTTCAGCATTTCAAAGTGCAGGGCAGCGTTGCTCAGCGCTTCGCATTTTATTTATTCAAGAAGAAGTTGCTGATGGTTTATTACATATGCTTAGTAACGCCATGAGAGAACTTGATATAAATGATCCTTGGCAATTCAGTACTGACGTCGGTCCACTCATTGATGGTGCCGCTAAAGAAGCTCTTGAAAACCACATATTGTACCTTAATAGCCTTGAAAAAACTGGCCATGCTATAAATATTTATACTTGTTCAGCACCCAAAGATGGTAATTTTTTTAAGCCAGCATTATGGGAAATTAAAAATCTTCAGTTGTTAAAAGAAGAAATTTTTGGCCCAATTGTTCATGTTGTGCGTTTTAGAGTAGACGAGCTTGAAAAAGTTTTTGCGCAAATTAATGAAACAAGTTACGGCCTTACCATGGGAATTCATAGTCGTTTAGAGTCAACCATTGCTACGGCAGAACGTCTTGCAAAGGTAGGAAACTTGTATATTAATCGAAATATGATAGGAGCGGTGGTTGGAGTTCAGCCGTTTGGCGGTGAAGGGCTTTCAGGTACAGGCCCAAAGGCAGGAGGACCAAATTATTTGTTGCGCTTTGTTCATGAGCGTACATTCACTCAAAATGTCACCGCATGCGGTGGGAACGCAATTTTATTAAGCTGCATATAGGAAATACTATGGATTTTATTGCACGATTTCGCTCTTTTTGTTTTGATGTCTTTTTTTATATTTTTACAATTTCTCTTTTTATTATTTTATGGATTCCAGTTATTTTGTTGCCTCGATGGTGCTGTGTGCTTTGGTACAAAACCTGGACACATATTGTTATGTTTGCATTAAAATTAATCGTAGGTCTTGATTACAAAATATTGGGTCAAGAAAAATTAAATGATATTTTAAAAAATGGTCCGGTGATCTTAGCTTGTAAGCATCAATCGGCTTGGGAAACACTTATTTTTTCAACACTTGTAAAACGCTTTGTTATTGTTCTGAAAAAACAGTTGGTGCAAATTCCAGGCTATGGAAGCTATCTCATAAAGTTAAACAGCATAGTTATTGATCGCTCAAATGGGATGAAGTCTTTAAAGTCTTTAATTGCTCAAGGTAAAAAATCTATCGAAAATAATTTCTCCATCCTTATATTCCCAGAAGGGCGACGTGGAGCGTATGGAGCGCCAGGGGAATATCAATCAGGAATTGGTATTTTGTATCAAGAACTTAAAGTTCCTGTAATGCCAATTGCTTTGAATTCTGGAAAATTTTGGGCTCGACGCTCTAAATTTAAAAAACCGGGTTGTATTACTCTTGAATTTCTAGATCCTATTCCAGCTGGCTTGCCTCGGAATGAATTTATGACTCTTTTACAAGAGCGCATTGAAACAGCTTGTGCCCAGCTTTAGTTTTCAATAACTAAAGCTGTTTCTTTCCAATAGCATAATACTTGAACGCTTCCATATCTTCTGGTCTATATATATTTCTAAAATCCATAAATAATGGCGTTGCAGATGTATCCATAAGTTTATAGATTTTCTCAATATCAAGAGCCCTGAATTCGTTCCATTCTGTCAGTATGACTACACACCCAGCGTCTGTAACTGCATCATAAGCAGATTTTGTGAAAGTTGCTTTCTTTAATTCAGACTCATAATCTGTCGCATGTTTTAAGCGCTCGCTGCCAAAATAGTAGAGAGGGTCGTAAATAGAAACAGCAATGTCATTTTTTAAGATTTCAGGAATAATTGTAATGCTAGGCGCTTCTCTTAAATCATCTGTATTAGGTTTAAAAGTGAGTCCTAATATTGCTACTTTTTTCTGCACACCAGCATTTTTGACTGCTTGAATTATTCTTTTAGCCATATCTAACTTGCGTTGATCGTTATATTGTATAACTTCATCAATTAGGGAACATCTAGTTTTATATTGTTGAGCTATTTGACTAAGGGCAAGAGTATCTTTAGGGAAGCAAGACCCGCCATAACCTGGGCCTGCATGCAAAAATTTTCCACCAATTCTTTTATCAAGCCCTATACCTTTGGCTAATATCTGTACATCTGCGCCCGTTTTTTCGCATAAATCTGCCATTTGATTAATGAAGGAAATCTTCATGGCTAAGAAGCCATTAGCTGCATATTTAATTAATTCAGCAGTTTCAGGCGTTGTGGAGACAATGGGTGTTTCAATTAGATATAACGGTCTATAAAGTTTTTGTAATACTTTATGAGCTTTATCACCATTCGTACCTATTACTATGCGATCGGGTCGCATAAAATCATTAATTGCAGATCCTTCACGTAAAAACTCTGGATTTGATGCAACATCAAAAGAAGTTCCTTCAATAAGGTCAGGTCTTGTGCTTTTTATAATCTCTGCAACTTTACGGGACGTGCCAACAGGAACAGTTGATTTACTCACAATAACTGTATACCCATCTAATGATTCAGCAATTTCTTTAGCTGCTTCATATACGTAAGTTAAATCAGCATGTCCGTCTCCACGTCTTGTTGGTGTTCCTACAGCTATCATTACAACATCAGAAATCTTAATTGCTGTTTTTAAGTTATTTGTGAATGTTAATCGTTTAGCTTTAATACCTTGATTAACAAGAGAATCAAGTCCTGGTTCATAAATAGGTATTTTCCCTTGGTTTAGATCGTCTATTTTTGAAGTATCTTTATCTACACAAGTTACATCAAAACCAAACTCTGCGAAGCATGCTCCACTTACTAATCCAACGTAACCTGCGCCAACGATTGTAATTTTCATTCTTTATCCATGATTTGTTTTAATAAATCTGCAATAAGCCCAAAACACATGATTATTAAGCATGTCAATAAACCACCAATACCAAGTAAAAAACCACTTTTTAGACCAAAAAGCGCTGAAGATAAAAATCCAATTATGGAGCATACAAAGCAAATAATTGAAAAGAGCAAGAATATTTTTAATGGATTATAATAAGTAATTGCTTGAACTATGTACTGTAGGGTTCTTAGCGAGTCAGAAAAAAGCTTTACTTTTGTTTTCCCTTCTCTAGCATGATATGGAATATCTGTGTATTTGACAGTTTTTCCTGTCATCATGTAGGCAAGTGTCATCGACGTTGTGAAGCTAAAAGTTTCGCAAAGGTGTTTAAAATATTTCTTTACAGTTTGTTTTGAAAAAACTCTAAATCCAGAATTTATATCTGGAATGGAACGTCCTGCTGTGAATTCTACTAAGAATCTTAAAATTCTTCTCAACGGTGATTTTATTAAAGATTCTTTGTAAAATTTTCCTGTTCGTGCCCCAACAACCATATCAAATCCTTTTTTGTATAGTTCTAGTAAGTCACCAATTCTTTCGAAAGGATAAGTTAAGTCGCAATCAATAATGACAATGGTATCGTGCGTGGCTGCATCGATACCATCTTTCAATGATCTGCCATAACCCAAGTTGTGAGGATGTCGTACAACTTTTATGCAATCTTGGGAATAAGCTTTTAAACGTTCAGAAGTTTTGTCTTCAGAGCCATCGTCTACTATAACTAGCTCCCATTTTTTTAGCTTCAAATCATTTAATGTCTGTTTTATATATTCAATAGTTGGTCCAATGGCTTCTTCTTCATTATAAGCTGGAATTACGATGCTAAACATTTAATGTCTCTATATAAAATAAATTACTGTTTTTCAATTTCGGAAAATTTATTCATCCATGAACTTAGGCAGAATAGACCAAAGAGTTTATAGCTGCAATCTACTATCTTTTCATTATGATTTTTCCATAGTTTGGATATTTGATCCTTATCAAGCCATTCACATATTGTTGTGTTATCCCGAATTTGGTCCACAATATCACGTGTCATCCACTCAGAAACAGGGGAGCTAAATCCTTCCTTTTTTCCGTAAAGAACAGAATTAGGTAAGTTTTTTTCTTGACTCTTTTTTAAAAGATATTTTGTGCGTAATTTGTGTATCTTGTGTTTTGTAGGCAATCTTATCGCCCATTCAGCAAGTTTATGATTTAAAAATGGCGCTCGAACTTCAAGAGAATGCATCATACTGATGCGATCAACTTTGACTAAAATATCGTCAACCATCCAGGTTTTTAGATCAACATAAAAATGCTGTTCTAGCATATTGCAGCTTTTTACATCATCGTAAAATTTACTGAAAACCTCAAAAGGATCGTGGTTTAATACAGCATTTTTGTGGGTATTTCGAAGAATATCCTTCTTCTCTGCATCTGAAAAAATTGTTCTCCAACTATAATGAGCTCTCTCAGGGCTTAAGCTTAGACCTTTGGTAAATTGTTTCAGTTTGTAATCAAAAGAAACCTTTTTATGGCTTACAGGAGCATAGCCTGCAAGTGTAGATAACAAATTCTTAAAAGGTAGATATTGAAATATATTGCGTAATATGTCAGCACGATAGGTTTCGTACCCACCAAAGAGCTCATCTCCACCATCTCCTGATAAGCATACGGTAGCATTTTTTCTTGCTAATGAAGCTAAGGTGTACATAGGAATCATTGAAGTGTCAGCGAAAGGTTCATCTAAGTTTTCTGCAATTTTTTTTACAAAAAGTGCATTTTCTGGTGTTGTTATTTCCCATAAATGTTTAATCTGCATATTATTTGCAACTAACTTGGCTTTATCGAGCTCATTGTATGATTTATTTGTAAATCCTATTGTGAATGCTTTTAGGTGTTCATTAATTGATGCTCTTTTTATAGAGGCTGCTATTGTCGACGAATCTATGCCGCCGCTTAAAAAAATTCCTAAAGGTACATCAGAAAGAGAACAATCTTTAACTGTATCGGTAAAAAGCTCATTAAACTGCTCAATCAATTCTGCTTCTGAAAGATCCCATTTTGGTGCGTGAAAAGACTCAGCTAAAGACCAGTAAGGTCTTGTGATTGGTTCTTGATTTTCTTTGAAAATCATATAGTTTGCTGGAGCTAATTTGTGCACGCCCTCTAAAATACATTGCTCTGTTAAAATATAATTAAGTGATAAAAATTGGGAAATTGCGTTAGGATTTAAAGATTTTGGACAAGCTGGATGTTTAAGTAAGCCTTTTAACTCCGAGGCAAAAACTACGCCATTATTTGGTAACTTGAAATAATAAAGGGGCTTTTCACCAAAGCGATCTCTCACCAAGTAAAGTTCTTTTAGATGATTATCCCACAAAGCAAAGGCAAACATTCCTTCAAAATAAGATAAAGCATCGACTCCCCAATGGTTCCATGCGGCTAAAATAACTTCGGTGTCACCATGCGTTTTAAATTGGTAACCACATTGTGTAAGAGTCTTTTTTAGTTTTTGAAAATTATATATTTCTCCATTGAAAGCAATTACATATCTACCTGAAAAATCATGCATGGGTTGATTTGCTGCAACAGATGTATCTTGAATAGATAAGCGTTGATGTCCTAAAGAAATAACCTCATTGTGCCAGTCTCCATAAGCATCAGGGCCTCTATGAGCCATCGTTTCTGTCATTTTTTTTAAAACAACAGAATTATTATCTTTATTCCATGATAAGATGCCGGCTATTGCGCACATAGTTTTTCATTTTGTATCGATAAATACGGCAGTAATTTTGTTAGAAAAATTATAACCATTACAAAAAATAGCGCATTAGTCGAGTAAACATAACGTGTCAATGGTGGCTCAAATAAACAAACAAGCGCTGAATTACCTAGGTGCATGATGATTGAGCAAAGAATTGATAGATATAATAGATTTAATTTTTTGCTTTTAAAGGCAGCTGTAATGCAGGAAAGCGATAAAACGATCATAAAAAAGAAGCACGAATATCCCCCCATACCTCTCATTGTATCTTTTATATAATAAATTACTGTTGCTAAAAAATTTGCCTGAATTAATTTAATTCCCATAACTAGCGCATTACTATCTATTATCTGCTGCACTTGAAAGCCTGAGTGATCTTTACCAAAAGTTTTGTCTACAATATCTTTGGACCACACTTTGTTCCAAATTTTTGAAGAAATTTTATGATACATCGTGTTGTAAAAATACTCATAGGCATAAAGTTCTTTAGAAGGCTGACCTGGATTGATTATACCATTTTTCTTTAGCTCTTCTGTTACTTCTGTTATGAACTGTTTTTGTTTTGGGTCTTCAATGCTATTCAAAGCTTCGCTTGATGCCACGAACAAAGGTCGCATTAAAAATTGCGTTCCTACAAATGGAGTGCCTGCGAAATGTCCATGATAAATTGCATGATAACTTCTTTCAGCTATAAAAAAAGTGCATAAAGAGAGAACAGTTTTTAATAATAGTTGTTTTGATGTTGCCCAATTCTTTTCAAATATTAAAAGATAAAAAATATAGATAAGGGGCACAACGTAAAAAAACATGAATTGCTGTCTTGTGAAACATAAAAAGAAAAGAGAGACTGCGAATAAGGTTGTGTGTATTTTTTTCTTGTAAGCTAGTACTTTAAGAAAAAACCACGATGTCAGTAAAAATAAGGGATAAGCAATACTTTCGCTTAATATATCGCACGCTCCAGAATGTGAAACAACAGGGAATAAAAAGACACCAATAATTGCTACATATGAATAAAAAGGCAAATTAAATAGCGATCTCAAAAAATTTGACAAGCAGTATACTGCACTTAAAGTGAGTATAGTTTGAAAAATAGCTAAGCATTTGAAGGCATGGGCTTTGAAAAAAAACTTAAAGAAATTAATGATAAGGGGATACATCCCAATTCTTACTATGGAATTATTTTCATACGAGCCACTATCTGGAGAAAAAACAGGCCCTTTAATAAAAGCAAAAAGAAAAACTGAAAATAAAATAATAAAAATAACCACGTTTTCAGTGGTTTTAGAAAATCTGTTCACAAGCAGAACTCATAACAATCATTGGGCACATTATCATCTTTTTCCTAAAAAACATCAATAGATCTAAAGAAGAGAGATATTATAAACTCTGAAGCTGCCTAACAATATAGCTTAGTAGGAGCAAGTGCTGACTAGTATCGGTTGTGCTCGATATATTTTTCTTAATATGATCGTACAATTCATTATATGTAACAAGTTTTTCATCAGACCAAGTCTTTTGGCATAGATTAGCAATTACTTTAATTAAATCATGCTGTAGCAATAACCAAGAAGCAGTTTGCCATGAAGTGCCTGGGCAAATAGTTTCTGCCCAGCTCCATAAATATGATAAGTTTAATTTTTTATATGTACTATTTATTGTGTGAATATCGATTTCTCCTCGATGACCAACTTGATACGTAAATAGTATTGAAAAAGGTACTTTTGAAGCGACAACAGATTTTAACTGTGCCGAAAATATATGCTGAGGTGATGATAAACGAACCATTACACACTGAGCAATATTTTGTGTTAAGCGTCGTAAAGCTTCAAGAGTTTCATCTTTACCATGATCTAATTGTTTGTAATTTCGTAGTTGTTCATAAAAGTTAGTTTGTTCCAGTACTTCAACAAACGCTCTTACAACTTCTAAAGAATCAACTTGGAATGCTTCTGACATTTGCCCTACAAAACATGGCCCCATTGTGTTGATAATAAGGTTTGCAAGGACAGTCGCTGTGATTTCCACTTTTAATGGATGATGTTTTAAATATTCTTTATATTCTGTTTGAAAACGCTTTGGAAAATATTCAACATAATACGTTTCACCAAAACAAGCTGTATTTTGCAATGCGTGTAGCATGTCTTGATATAAATGAATCTTGGAGTAGGCCAGTAAAACAGCAAGCTCTGGGCGAGTTATTCCTTGGTGTTGGCTCTTTCGTTGCAAAAGCTCCTCTTCTGAAGGAATATTTTCAATATCTCTTCTCAGTGGTAAATTATTATGTGTCTCAAGATTTCTAACCAAAATTGTGTAAGCATTAACATCAATTTTTGATTCTTGCTGCATACGTGTTAGTGCTAAAGTTTGCATCCAATTATCATCTAAAACTAACTCGCTAACTTCATTTGCTAAACTTGCAAGTAATTCATCACGCTGACTGATGTTGATAATATTTTTTTGTAACAAGATTTGACACATAATCTTTAGATTGACTTCGTGATCAGAGCAATCTACGCCAGCTGAGTTATCAATGGCGTCTGTATTAATATGACCGCCATTCAAAGCAAATTCTATGCGACCTAATTGAGTTAATCCAAGATTTGCACCTTCTCCAATAATTTTTGCTTTAATCATGCATGCATTCACTCGAATTGAATCGTTTGCTTTATCTGAAACTGCTGTGTTTCCTTCTAATTGCGATTTTATAAACGTTCCAATACCACCAAAAAATAGTAAATCAATAGGGGTTTGCAGAAGTTTTAAGATCAATTCATCAGGTGAAATCTCAGTGGTTTCTATACTAAAAATGCGAGCAACTTCCGGAGTAATTTTTATGATCTTTGCAGATCTTTCATATACACCTCCTCCTTTAGATATCTTGGATAAATCATAATCTTCCCAGCCACCTAGTTTATTGAACAATCGTTGCCTTTCTGCATAGCTTGTTTCTGGATTAGGAGCTGGATCTAGAAAAATATGTTTATGATTAAATGCACCTATTAAACAAATTTTTTTCGACTGCAACATGCCATTACCAAACACATCGCCTGCCATATCCCCCACACCCACTGTAGTTATAGGAGTGTTCTGACAATCAATGCCTATTCCCCAAAAATGTCTTCGCACAGCAATCCAGGCGCCACGTGCTGTTATGCCTAATTTTTTATGGTCGTATCCTTTTGAACCGCCAGAAGCAAAAGCATCACTTAGCCAGAATTCTTTTTTATCTGATATTTCATTAGCTATATCTGAAAAAGTAGCAGTACCTTTATCGGCTGCAACAACTAAGTATTGATCATCATTGTCATAGCGCACCACGTTTTTTGGGGGCTTGATTTTGTTATCAATTAAATTATCAGTAATGGTTAGAAGCTGTTCAATAAATGCTTTATATGCATTTACTACAATAGATTTTAGATCTTTATCCGTGTGTCCTGATTCTTGTAAAGTATTATAATTCTTAACAACGAATCCGCCTTTTGAGCCAACTGGTACGATGACTGAATTTTTTACCATTTGAGCTTTCATTAGGCCTAATACTTCTGACCTAAAATCCTCTGGACGATCAGACCACCGAATACCACCACGAGCTATTTTACCCCCTCTTAAGTGACAGCCTTCCATTGTTGTGGAATAAACAAAAATTTCAAAGAGTGGTGATGGACTTGGAATATCAATGATTTGAGAAGAATTTACTTTGAAACTCACGCACGGATAAGGTGATAACGATCCCGCTTGATATGCATTTGTGCGTAGTGTTGATACAATGATATTTTGAAATCTTCGCATAATTCGATCATGATCAAGGCGTTTAATCATCGAAAATGATTGAAAAATTTCTGCATTTAGTTGTTCCAGTTTTTGTAAAGTTTCTCCTTTTTTTTGTGTATCGAGAGAAAACAATAGATGAAAAAGCTTCATTAAAAGCTGTGTTATAGACGGGTATGAGCTTAAACAATCAGCTAGGGATTTTTGTGAGTAATTAAATCCTAATTGTTTTAGAAAGCGTCCATATGCTCTGAAGATAATAATTTCTTTAAAGTTAAGATCACAACAAACAGTTAACGCATTAAATGGATCCACTTCAATTAATTCAGTCCATGCCGCTTTCAAACCTTCAACTAATTTCTCTGAAGTTGTGCTAGATAAGGTTAAATTATTTAAATTAGAGATATCGTAATAGTGCATCCATATTCTTTTGCCATCAATATCTGCAAAATAAGTATGTTCTGCTTGGATGTTTAGATGAAAATTTGTAAATATTGGAATAATTTGTCCTAAAGTGACGGGTATATCTCTTTGAAATACTCTAATTATTTCCTTATTTTCTTTTGTAACTGTTTCAAAATAAACGTTCTCTTTTGTTTTTAGCCAATTTAGCAATACTGATGTATCTTGAGCTGCAGTCTCAGGGTCATGAAGTTTTAGATAAAGATCAGAGAAAATTACGGGCGCAGTTATGGTTTTCTTTTTGCAGAAATAAGAAAATCTTTCTTGCCAAGTTTGTGATGCCATCCATATCTTTTCTTCTAGATCATCAACATTAATTTTTATTTTAGTCGCTGAATCAAAATTCAGAATATACACTAAGCGAGCAAAAGAAGTATCTCCTACATATCCATGCGTAGAAGTTAAAGTGCCGCCAAGTTCTTTTGAAATAAAATCACCTAACTCAAGTCGTAAACTTTCACTGTATCTGTGCTTGGGCATATATAACAACACAGATAATGAACGTTCAACTTCGTCAGTACGGGCAAAAATAGCATTGCGATCATACATATTAAGAATACGTGATATTAGCTCTGTTAATTGCTCTTCTAAAAGGTAATAAAATTCATCTAAAGGAATGCTATCAATAATATTTTTTAATAATTTTTCATCATGAGATTTGGCAGCAAATCCAAACTGCTGACAAACTTTTAGAGCTTTATCCTTTAACCATGGAATATCAAGAGGAGAAGTTTTGTAAAAATCAGATGTAAATAATCCGATAATTTGAACAATGCCTTCAATACTACCATTTTTGTTGATATCAAGAGCTGTAATAGAATCAATGCGAGAGCCTCGGTATATTTCAGAACGGGTGTGTTCTTTTTTTATATGCATCAAATGCTGCTGAAAAAAATGATTAAATGGTGTTTGGAGTTCTAACAAAAAATCTTTAGATTCATGAATGCTCTTTGTTTTAAATAACCCAAGCTTGTGAGTAGGTTGATGATCAAATACAGTATGCTTAGATGGGGCATTGATCGCTTGATAGCGGCGTAACCCAAGAAATACGAAATGCTCGTTTTTCAACCAATTTAAAAAAGCACCTGCTTGTCTAATATCATTTTTATCTTGCTCAAGCATTGCATTGGAGATATTTTCTACCCAATTCTGCATGGCAGAAAAATCACTTACTACTAGCGTTAGCTTTGAGTAGAGATCTTGTAGGGATTTTTCGTAATTGGCAGGAAGCTTTACTGAAAGTGGAAGAATCACAGCTATTAATGATTCTGAAATTTTTCCACCATGACAACTAAATATTCCAGATTTTGATCTTTGAGGAGAAAAAATAGGATGGATAAGTTCATCAACTGCTAGTTTGTTTGTTGCTAACCATACTTTTATGCTGCGTACGACGAAATGTTTATGTGGGCTATAAAAAAATAATACCTGTAAGTTGTGTTTCTCAAACAAACACTGTTCAACAAGAAAGGTGTCTTGAGGGGGAGGGTTTTTAAAAATTTCAAATGCATGCTTAGCAATGTCAGCAAGAACATTTTCCGATGTTTGTTCGCAAAGATTCTTTAAATATCCAAAACTCACATATTGATAAAAATTTTCTACAAATTCTTTAAGAATAGGATTCTTCTCACTATTTTGTGAGAGTATATGACTGATGAATTCTGATTTTTGAGTTTCTTTTGAAGGCATAAAAGGCTTTTTAATCACTTTCTTTAATTATATCTATGATTTACAAATAAACCTACGGGTATATATGGGCTGAGCATCTAACCAATCTGATGTTTTTTGATCACTATTAACAGCAACTGCTGCTATACAATATTGCCAAACAAAGCGATCTTT
Organism: Alphaproteobacteria bacterium; assembly: GCA_947487955.1. GTDB lineage: Bacteria > Pseudomonadota > Alphaproteobacteria > Paracaedibacterales > CAITNM01 > CAITNM01. The sequence goes on along the minus strand of CANKYV010000021.1, from coordinate 13,684 downwards.
CCATTCATTGCCAAAATAAATGTATTGTTTTGCTCCAAACAATGTATTTAGCAAATTTGCTTTATTCATGCCTACCAGGTTGTGACCTAAGGTGCTACCAAATGCTCTTTCAAAAATATTAAGATGTTGAGAAACCTTATCTGCAATTTGTTGATCTGACCCAGTAACTAGGTAAATCTTGGCTCCCTTCTTTTTAAGAGCATGTAAGTACTGTAAAATTTCTGGAAAAAACGATAATTTTTCTGGGTTAAAAGATACTACTTTTAAAACATTATGTTTCAAGTGAGTTCTTCCTTTATGCCACCATAAAAGTAGTTGATGTGCCCTAAATGGATAACGTTTTAAAAAATCGAACACACACAACCATAAACAATCACCAGCCCATAAAGTTCCATCAAGATCAACACAAACCGGAAATTTTGCAAAATCTTGTTCAGAAAAATTATTCATCATAGCGCTATTGATCGTAAGGATTCTTGATGCTCTTAATAATAAACCTTATAGGCACACCAGGTAAGTTGAAATCGTCTCTTAGTCCATTACTCAGGTATCTTATATAAGAAGAAGGTAGATCGTCTGCTTTAGTGCAGAATAGTGCAAAAGTTGGAGGGCGTGATTTAACTTGGGTTATATATTTAATGCGAATGCGACGTCCAGAAACGGCTGGAGTGGGATGCTTATCCAGCATAAATGGTAACCAATCGTTAAGTTTGGCAGTTGGAATGCGTAAATTCCATAATTTATTAAGTTCTAAAACCATATCTAACATTTGCTCAAGATTTTTATGATTTAAAGCAGAAATAGCTACCATTGGAACATCGCGTACTTGAGCAAGTTGATAGTTCAATTGATTACGAATATGTTCCATAAGTTGAGGCAAGTGGTTAATTTTATCAACTTTATTCAATGCCAAAACTAATCCACGACCTTCTTCAACCACTTGCTGGGCAATTGCTAAATCTTGTTTTTCCAGTTGCTCTTCAATAGGAATAGTTGCATCAATAACTAATACAACAATTTCTGCAAATTGAAGTGCACGTGTTGCGCTTTGAACGGCTAATTGTTCCACAGTATCTTGAACTTTTGCTTTACGTCGAATGCCTGCTGTATCAATTAACTCAAATTTTTGACCATTGTACTCCCAAAAAAGACTAATAGAATCACGAGTTACCCCTGGCATGTCAGCTGTGAGCAATCTCTCCTCACCAAACAATGCATTCACTAAGGTAGATTTCCCAACATTAGGACGACCCATAATGGCTAATTTTAAAGGTCTATCTTTAACAACGTCTTCTTCTTCAAGTGCTAAATATGGATGTATAGCTTCATATAATGCATCAACGCCAAGGTTATGTTCTGCTGAAACATTAATGACAGTTTGAAAACCAAGAGAAAATACATCATATTCCGTTGTTTGAGTAGCTTTTTTGCTATCACATTTGTTAATAAGAACGATAATTGATTTATTTTTCTTATGTAAAAATTTAGCAATTTGTTCATCAAATGCGGTAATACCAGCAATTCCATCAATAACAAACGCAATCATCTGCGCTTCTTCTATTGCTGCCTCACTTTGCAGTTGCATTTGTTTTGCAAGTTCTGGGTGAGTGGCTGATGTTTCGGGATCAGCTAGGCCAGGTGTATCCAGCACACGAAATGGCATATCACCATAGTACGCTTGTGCTTCTTGAAAATCTCTAGTGACCCCTGGACGTTCATGTACAATGGCTACTCTTTTTCCTAGCAGACGATTAAAAATACTTGATTTGCCAACATTAGGACGTCCTATTAGTGCAAGGGTGAACATAATACTAACGCCAAGCTTGTAATGTGCCTGAATCGGTTAAAGTAAAAATAGTTTTATCTGCAGCAATAGGCGATAGCTGACAAGCTGATTCTAAGTTAAATGTGGTATCAATTGTGCCGTTTTTAACATTTACAAAAGCCATTTGCTCGCTTGTACTAACAATCACTAAGTGATCATTAACAACAATCGGGCCCGCCCAAGTAATAACTTCTTCACTTTCACGTTTCCTTGGTAAAGATGCGGCCCATCGAACTTGGCCAGTTGATTTGAGTAGGCATACCAAATCATCATTTGTGGTAATAAGAAAAAGAAAATTACCGCTTAATACTGGGGTGCGCAGTGTTCCAATGTCTTTCGTCCATATTTTTTTACCAGTAGATACTTCATATGCTGCAATACGTCCCCCATGACTCGCCACGTATACAACATTATCTTCAATAATTGGTCTAGCACGAATGTGTGCAATGCTTGAAACCGTGTCAATTCGCAAAGCAGGTGTCATAGTATCAGACCAGATCATGCGTCCACTTTCAGGGCTTAGACAATAAATTTCTCCTGATGTTAACGCAACAACTACGGCTTGCGCACAAGCAGCTGGGGCACTTCCACCAAGAAGAGAGCTTGGTTCAATAATCCCTGCATAATCCCATAACTCTTCCCCAGTTTTTGTTTCAAGGGCATAAATTTCGTTATTTACTGTCACGACAAAAAGACGTTCAGCAAAAACAGTTGGTGCTGCTCGAATAGGAGTCTCTAAGTTTTTTTTCCAAATGCTTTTTCCTGATTTTGCCTCAACACACCATACTTCACCGAACGATGTTGTTATGTATAAAACATCTCCATCTGCTGCAAACCCACCACCCATAGTATTGCTGTGTCCTTCTTGTGGAGACGTTTCAATTTCCCAAACAAGTGATCCATCATCTATTTTTCTTGCTTCTATATGTCCATTAATGTCCATCGAATACACAAGTCCATTATTAACAACAGGGTGTGTGATAAGTCTATGGTGTGTATCCGAGCCTTCCCCGATATGTTGATCCCATACTTTTTTGACATCTTTGTTTACAAGTATTGGGTGCATAAGATGACTAGGGTTGCCTCCTACATGGTTCCAGTCTTTTGTATCTCTGGCCGGAGGAAGACTTACAGTCATATCTTTCAAAGAAGGATCTGGTTTTAAAGAATTTCCAACAATAACAAAAGACTCACGTTTGCCTTTTAGTTTTTCTTTTGTTTCGCTACAACTTGTTAAAGCCAGTAAAGTAAATAAACACCACAGAATAGATATGTTTTTCATTAGCTAACCTTTTGAGATTGCTCAGCTAATTGACTTGCTAGGTTTTGTGTTATTACTTGAGCACGTAAACGCAAATCTTTAGGAGATTTTTCATCCTGAGCAATAGCTACAAATGTTTCTGTTGCTTTATCATAATTTTTTTGACGTAGCTCAATCATACCTTTTAGCTCAAGTGCTAAATGGCGATAAGGTGCTGCATCCTTTAAGCAGGGCTCTATTGATTTTAATAGTTTTTTAAACTCATCTTCAGAATCATTTTTTAAACTATCTAAACGTAAGCTTACATATAAAACTATCGCTAGTTCACGAAACATATTATCTACACTGCTATCGTTCATTAGGTCTTTATAAATTTCTTCAGCTTTACTCAAATTTTTATGACCTGTTTCCATACGTAAAATTGAAGCCATGTTAAATTTTGCAAGTGTTGAATAAGTATGATGAGACGTTTTGGAAATTCCTTCCATAGCAGACAGCGCATCACCAATATTCTTATTAAACATTAAAGTTTGAGCGCTTACGAATTGCTGAGATATAATATCTCGTTGTTTTGTTTGATAGTGCTGCCAAAGATTAAAAGCTACAGATAGACCTATAATGACTGCAAACCCAATGGAAATTGACTTTCCATACTTTTTCCAAAGGTGTTCAAATTTTTCTTGGCGAAGATCGCTTTCTACTTCTTGTATGAACTGATCAAAATTATTTGACATAAAAAATTTATTAGACCTTAAAATTTATTCATATTTGCACTATATACTGTATTGTAAGAACAGCAAATAAGGAAATGATGACAGTTCTACCTATCTTAGTGGCTCCAAATCCAATTTTACGCAGAAAAGCTAGCTTTGTACCTGCGGTAGATAGTCATATCCAAAAATTGTTAAAGGATCTTGAAGAAACAATGATTGCTGAAGACGGTATTGGTCTTGCAGCGCCTCAAGTTGGAGTTTCAAAGCGAGTTTTGGTAATGGATGTTCCTGCTAATGTGACAGTTGATGGTGAAGAGTTAGATGGCGTTGACCCTAATCCAAATTTTTATCGAATGGTGAATCCAGAGATTATTTGGGCAAGCGAAAAATTAGCCACATGTAAGGAGGGGTGTTTATCTGTTCCAGGTCAATATGCACCAGTTATACGTCCAGATATGGTGCGTGTTCGTTATCTAAATGAAGGAGGCGTATCTTGTGAAACAGATTTTTCTCACTTACAGGCTGCTTGTGTTCAACATGAAATGGATCATTTAGACGGTAAGTTGTTTGTGGATTATCTTTCATCTATCAAGCGTGACATGCTGATTCGCAAAGCTCAACGAGTTGGAAGGTGAGATATACGCTAGCGTTTTTGATGTTTTGTGTATCTAGAATAAGGTGAGATTCTGGTTTACTTTTTTTCCGTGCTGTCTAGCTCTAGCCTTACCATTTCCTTGTTAATAATTGCCTTGAAAGTATCACTAATATTGTGCATATCAACCACATCCACCTTATAAGCAAGAGATGATTCATCAAAAGCATCAGCAAGAGCAATGTCTTCTTGGCGTGTAATCAAGCGACCAACATCAATCGCCAAATCAAGATCAGAAGAATTCTTAGTTTTCAGTGTGGCGCGAGAACCAAATATCTACACTTTTGCATTTGCAAGCAATATATCGCGTAAAATTTGCTGAACAACCTTTAAATCTGCAGGTCGAATATCAATTGGTTGTTGGCTCAATTTAGACCATCTTGTCGTTTTTGAATCTTATTATAAAGAAATTTGGCCTCAATAAGAAATTTGGGAATGCATTCAAAGACATCACGTGCCTTATTTTCATTGTAGGTGTGGCTGGTTGCGCCTCTGTCCTTACGAAATTCTTTCCAATCTGTGATTTCTGATTGTAGTAAGCCTTTTTCAAGCCCTTTTCTGATTATTTCATTGAATGTCATTTCGTCAATAGAAGCTGGATTTGGTTCGCTCGCTTCCAAGAAACGTTTGAGCATTTTAAAAGATAATTCATATGTGAATTCAAAAGCTTGAATGGCAGCAGCATGCAAATGTTGGGCTAACCGAGCATCGTTTTTGCCAGGTCCGAATGGCAATATTCTAAGGCTTCTTCAAGTTGAGATATAGCTTTTTGCAATGATGATAAATCTAGGATCATTTGATTTTTCCTTACCAGCAAAAGCTGTGGTTTGCAAATTTATCTTCTGTTTGACCTTTATTGAAGCCTATAATTTTCTCGCTATTGATTCTATCTCAAAACATTCAATGATATCACCGTCGCGAATGTCATTGTAATTTTCAAAAGCCATACCACACTCAAATGAATCTTTGACTTCTTTCACTTCATCTTTAAAGCGTTTAAGTGTTTTTAATGTTCCTTCGTGAATCACAACATTATCACGTAACAATCGTACTTTCGCTCCGCGTTTTACTACGCCCTCAGTGACATAACAGCCAGCAACCTTACCAATACCGGTAATGTTGAACACATTACGTATTTCTGCGTTTCCAAGATATTTCTCGCGAAGAGTTGGAGCAAGTAGTCCGCTAAGCATACTTTTAACATCATCTAGCACATCGTAAATAATGGAGTAGTAACGAATATCTACGCCATCGCGTTTTGCAAGATCTCTTGCCTGTGGATTTGCGCGCACGTTGAATCCTACGATGATTCCTCCAGAGGCGCGTGCTAACGTCACATCGCTTTCATTAATTCCGCCAACACCACCATGCAAGATTCGTGGAGCAACTTCAGTACCGCTCAATTTTTGTAAGCTTGTGGTAATTGCTTCTAATGATCCCTGAACATCAGTTTTAATAACAACAGGGAATTCTTTGATATCTCCCGCTGCAATTTGACTCATAATTGATTCCATCGAAGTTTTTATTCGAGATTGCGCTATTTGATCACGTCTACGATGCGTACGTGATTCTACGATTTCACGAGCCTTTGCTTCGTTTTCTACTACCAAGAATTCTTGACCAGCTGTTGGAACACCATTAAAGCCAAGTACTTCAACAGGAACAGATGGTCCTGCTGACTTGATGGGTTTTCCATGATCATTAACCATTGCGCGTACTTTACCCCACTCAGAGCCTGCTACAACAATATCTCCAACTTGAAGGGTGCCATTTTGTACAAGAAGAGTCACAACCGTGCCTCGACCTTTATCAATTTTGGCCTCAACAACTGCGCCCAGAGCACTACGATTAGGATTAGCTTTTGGTTCAATAACCTCAGCTTGCAAAAGAATAATTTCTTCTAATTTTTCAAGGTTTAAAAGTTGTTTGGCTGAAACTTCAACGCTCAATACTTCTCCGCCAAATTCTTCTAAAATGATATCATGACTTAACAATTCATTGCGCACACGAGCTGGATTTGCTTCTGGTTTGTCAATTTTGTTAATAGCAACAACGATTGGCACTTTTGCTGCCTTTGCATGGCTAATTGCTTCAATTGTTTGCTCCATAATGCCATCATCGGCAGCAACAACTAGTACAACAACGTCAGTTACATTTGCTCCTCTAGCACGCATTTCGCTGAATGCAGCATGGCCTGGAGTATCAATGAACGTAATTTTTTTACCAGAGGCCATGGTAACTTGGTACGCACCAATATGTTGAGTAATGCCACCTGCTTCTCCTGAGACAACATCTGTTTTTCTTAAGGCATCCAGCAATGAGGTTTTTCCATGGTCTACATGTCCCATAACTGTAACGATAGGCGCACGTGGCATTAACTCAGTAGCGCTATCTTCAGGTCCTTTAAGTCCTATTTCAATATCAGAATCAGACACCCGTTTTGGAGTATGGCCAAACTCAGTACAAATTAATTCAGCAGTATCAGCGTCGATGATCTGATTGATGGTTACCATCATCCCTAATTTCATTAAGGATTTCACTACATCGCCAGAACGAACGGCCATGCGATTAGCAAGCTCACCAACAGCAATAGTTTCAGGGATAACAACTTCCCTTACAATTTTTTGTGCTTCTTGTTGATCTGTTGCATGTTGTTGTCGAATTTTTTTCTGATTCATACGCTTCATAGAAGCGATAGAACGTGAACGTTTTTCTGTATCATCCTCTAATAATCGTGCTTGAGTATTTCTATCAAGTTTCTTTGGTGCTTCAACCGCTCCTTTTTTTACAGGTACAGAAACTTTCTTGGGAGTTTCTGCTCTATACACAACCGTTTTTCTTTTTTCTGCTGCCGCTTCTTCTTCATCAGCGAAAGTGTCCTTAACTTTTGGCGCATGCTTTGGTTCCGTGCGGTGAGGGGATTTTACAAGCTCTCCAGGTGCAGGTGGCAATGTAGCAGCCATAAGTTCTAGACTTACAAGCTCAATACGTTTTTGTTCCAAAACCTCAGAATCAATCTGAGTTTCTTCATTATTTTGATTGCGAGAACGCTTCTCTTGTTGTTTCGCTTGTTCTTCCAGCGCTGACTTAACAGCTTTTAAGCGTGCATCGAGCTCACCATGAGTAAGCCCACGAAGAGTCTCTGGCAATTGCGGATCAGAAACAATTTGATCTGATAACTTTTCTGCCTGAGCGTTTATCTTTTTTCGTTTAACTTCAACATCTACAGTTTTGGTGCGTCCGTGAGTAAAATTCTGCTGTACCTGACCTTCAGTAGGACGTTTAATCTCAAGCCGCTTTCCTAGGGTAAGCGTTTTTTTCTTAGTTGGCTCATTACCTTGCTCAGTTGCTTGAGTCTCGGTATTTTCGGCTTTTTGACCCGTTTGCGACTCTTGCGCCATACATATCCTATTCTTTAATTAAACCAGTGTTCGCGAGCTTTCATGATAATAGCATTTGCTATTTCAATATCTAGCACTCCAGCACCAATAATTTCTTGTAACTCATCTCCTGCAAGCTCTGCAAGTTCTTCACGTACTTTTATATTTTTCTCCGCTAGCTTTACAAGCATCGACGGCGTTAAATCAAGTCCATACATGTCTTCAGCAACTCCCAGCTCAACACATTTTTCCTGCATCCTGGTATTAAGGTTTTCAATATAAGCTTTACCGCGAGACTGCAACTCATTTGCAGTATCTTCGTCTATACCTTCAATTCGCAAGAATTCGTCTAGGTCTATCGTGGCAATTTCCTCAATGGTCTCAAAACCTTCAGAAATTAGTAATTGAGCAAACATATCATCTATGTCTAGAGCTTCAATAAATAAGCTCATTTTACTCTCATTTTCTTGTGCGCGACGACTAACATCATCATCTTCAGTGATAATATCAATTTTCCAACCTGTTAACTGTGATGCAAGGCGAACATTCTGTCCTCGTCTTCCAATAGCTAAACTCAATTGATCTTCTGCCACAACAACGTCTATGCGATGTTGATCTTCATCAATAACAACTCTAGAGATTTCAGCAGGCGCAAGAGCATTCACTACAAACGTGGCAGGGTTGTTTGTCCAAGTAATAATATCTACTTTTTCCCCTTGCAGTTCGTTCACAATCACTTGTACACGGCTACCACGCATTCCCACGCACGAGCCAACAGGATCAAGATTTGGATCTGCTGTGTATACAGCCATCTTTGCACGGCTGCCAGGATCACGAGCAATGGATTTTATTTCGATTACGTTATCATAAATTTCAGGCACTTCTTGCTCAAAAAGCTTAGCCATGAATTTAGGGTGTGTTCTAGATAAAACCACCATTGGTCCACGTGAGTCTGGCTTTAGATCATGAATAATTGCACGAACTCTGTCTCCAACACGATAAGTTTCACGAGGAATTAAGTCATCTTTACGCAAGATTCCTTCTGCTTTTCCAAGATCAACAACAACATTTCCAAACTCAACACGTTTTACTAATGCATTTACGACATCGCCTATGCGATTCTTAAATTCTTCATATTGACGTGAACGCTCTGCGTCACGAACTTTTTGAAAAATAATTTGACGAGCACTTTGTGCTGCGATTCGTCCAAACTCAAGAGGAGGCAACTCTTCTTCTAAAAGATCATCAATTTTTGCATCAGGATAATCTAGCAGAGCTGTTTCAAGCGTTACTTGATTAGTAGGGTCCTCAACTTGCTCTACAACTGTTAAACAGCGGACTGTTTGAACGTGACCCGTTTCGCGATCTATATTGACGCGGATATCATGCTCCATTCCGTATTTTTGTTTTGCTGTTCGCTGCATTGCAAGTTCCATAGCTACAATAACTTCTTCACGGTCAATGCCCTTTTCGCGAGCAACCGCATCAGCTACTTGTATTAGCTCATGTCTTGGGTGTTGAATTGCATCTTCCACAGGCTTTAATTTTCTACTTGCCATGGTCTCCCTACTACTAATCTTTCTCTATTAAATAGAACTTACCAAATTTGCCTGGCGAATGTCGCCATAGCGAATGTCGATACGATCTGATCCACTATCAAGGGGGTGCTTTAGGCGTAAAGAAATACCTTCTTCAGAAGCCATTTCTAAAAACCCTTGGAAATTCTTACGATTTTCAACAGGCAATATTGTTTTTATCACAATTTCTGACCCAAGGAAACGTTTATAATCTTTTTGTCTCGTAATTGGCCTCTCAAGGCCAGGAGAAGAGACTTCAAGAACGTAAGCCCCAGCAATAGGATCATCTACGTTTAAATGCACTGAAAGTGTCCTGCTAACCTGGGCACAGTCATCTACATTAATGGGCTGCTCATCTAGCTTTTCAATCATAACCTGCAGTGTTTTACGTATTGTACCGGTTATTTGAACGCGCACAACTCCATATCCCATAGGATTAATGATGGAATCAAATTTATCGTGAAGTGAATCTACTAATTGCATATAATTTTTCCTAAGTTCTATCGGTAAGGTAGGTATTTTATTTGTTGATTTCAAGTTTTTTATTGGTTTTTTTAGCAATAGGATGATGCTTTTGTACAAGCTGGTAAACTGATAGAGGCATAACATGCGTATATATTTGAGTTGTTGCTATATCACTATGACCAAGTAGTTTTTGAATAGTAAGCAAGTCAGAGCCTCCTTGCAAAAGATGCGTTGCAAAGCTATGACGAAATACATGTGGTGAAATTGTCGCAGGGTCTAGGCCAAATTCTATAGCCGTCTCTTTAATTAATTGACCAACTCGTTGACGTGTTAAGCATCCCTCTTTGCTGCTTGATGCAAAAAGAAAAACTGAGCCTTTTGCACTCTTTACAAAAATTTCTCTAACTTTTAAATAACCTAATAAAGCGTCAATACATGTTTCATTCAAAGGCACCAATCGCTCTTTATTACCTTTTCCTTTGACTAAAATCATTGGTTGCGAGACAGCCGCTCCTTTAACGATGCAGTTAAGAGGTAGCTTTATAAGTTCGCTCACCCTAAGTCCTGAAGCGTATAGTAATTCTAAAATAGCTTTTACTCTTATGTGTGAAGGTTCTTTTGCATTGTTTAAAAAATCTAAAAATCTTTCCATTTGGCTTGAAGAGAGAACTTTAGGTAAAGCCATTGGTGCTTTTGCTGTTTTTATACGTAAACACGGGTTGTTTTTGATAATGCCTTCATTAAATAAAAATAAGAAAAATTGTTTTAATGCCGAAATACGTCGATTGACTGTGCTAATTTTGAGCTCTTTTGTGAATAAAAATTGTATATATTGTTCAATAGTATTTTGTGAAATTTCTAATATTGGCTTGTTAGCCCATTTTGTAAAATGAGTTAAATCTCTGCTATATGCTTCCAATGTATTCAAGGAAGCATTGCGATCTGCGGCTTGTGACTCAAGAAATAATTCTATCTGCATGTTAAATTATTAGCATTTTTTCAAAGACTTTTACTATTGTGTATATACTCCTTCAATAATTTCTTCAAAAAGCCTATGCCAGTTTTGTTCTGCGCCAAGGCGCATTAAAACTGATCCTATGCCAACTGCAGCACGATCCATGAATACAAATTCGCGAGGAGGCTTAATACCGCCTAGGTTGTGTAATTGCTTATGCACATTTCTTGCTATTTCCCAACCTTTTTTTCCTCCATTGCTGTCTTGAATAGGACGCTTCCTATCCTCTAAAAGTGGCTCATACAAAAGATTTGCCCACTGATTTAATACCTCAATAAGTTCATTGTTAATATTAGTAAACCCCCAACGTTCATAAGCATTGACTGCCAAGTCTGGCTTTTTGTCTCGTAATGCTACATACAAATCAACTACAGCCTGTAAAAATGGCTTTTCAAATCTGCGTACACAGCCAAAATCAAGCAAACCAATTTGCTCATCGTTCAATATTAAATAATTTCCTGGATGAGGATCCCCATGTAATAGGCCAAAACGATATAGAGGCCAATACCAAGCTAAAAAAAGCTTTTTCCCTATCTCGTTACGTAAATCACTAGTATGCGATGCATAATCAAGAGCAGGCTTTCCATCCATCCATTGCATTGCTAAAAGGCGCTTGGTAGAAAGGTCTGGACATATTTTAGGTACTACAACAAAATCAAACTGATTTTTAAAAATTTCTTTGAATTGCTCAATATTATGCGCTTCTTGAATGTAGTCTAGCTCTTCATATAATCGATCACTAATTTCCTTAGCAATTTCTTGAGTATCAATAGACTTATTGAATGTTTGATAAATTCCCAAAACTAAATTTAATTGTTTTAAATCTGCACTGATTGTGGTTTCCATGTCTGGATATTGTAATTTTACAGCAAGTTTTTCACCTCGCATATTTGTTGCTTTGTGAACTTGTCCTAAAGAAGCCGCATGAGAAGCTTGAAGAGAGAACTCCTGAAATAAATCTCTCCAATTAGCGCCAAGCTCTCCAGCCATGCGGCGTCTCACGAATCCTTCTCCCATTGAAGGTGCATTTGATTGTAAGGTTAAAAATTCTGTTGCAAACTCTGGTGGTAGAGCATCGGGAATGGTTGCTAGAAATTGAACCATCTTCATAAATGGTCCTTTAAGATTCCCAAAAGCATGACGTAATTTTTGTGCATAAGCATTTTCATCAACACTTACGCCTAAATACTCTTGAGCTCCTACGCGCATGCCAATCCCAGTAAGAGTTGTGCCTACATCAAATAGTCTTTTCAAAGATTTAAGCTGTTCCATCATTATCTTTCACGGCTCTAGCAATAGTGAGTACTTCTACCCTGGCAGCTCCTGCATCCAATAAAACTCTAGCACACGCGTTTGCAGTGGCTCCACTTGTCAGCACATCATCAATCAATAATACATTTGCTTTTTGTAAAATATTTTTAGAGCCAGTGATAGCAAATGCATCTTTAAGGTTTTCATAGCGTAAAAACCTGTTTTTGTGGCCTTGCGACGGAGTTGCTCGAACGCGCTTTAGAATCGCACAGTTTATTGGGATATTGCTATATTTTGCAGCTAATTTTCCAAGTTCAGTTGCTTGATTATATTGGCGTATAAAAAAACGCCACCAATGCAAGGGAACGGGGATGATGATATTCACATCATCAGGAATACAACGTTGCATCCATTGAAAGAACATTGGTCCTAAGTGCAGTCCGTCGTAGTTTTTATATCGTAGTATGAGTTTTTTGACCGGCTCATTGTAAATAAGTGGTGCATATGCTTTTGCAAAAATAGGGGGATATTTTAAACAGTCAGCGCAAGGCATATCGTGATCAACATTTTCTAGTGGTACGCAGCAAATCGAACATTTGAAAGAAGTAATGAATCTAAGTTTTGGCCAACAACTAGCGCACAAGGTGTAAGGTTTTTTTGTTATTTCATTGCACAGAGCGCATTGCGGCGGGAGTAAAAAATCAATGATCTTTTGAGCAAAGGAATTTTTGAAAATCACTTTTGTAAACACGTTATGTTGGCAGGAATAGGATGATCCTTTGCTGTAGATGGCTCTAAAAACGCGTGTTTTTCCATAAACTCTTTGTTCCAATCGTAAAGTTTTCTGTAGTCCTTATGAAATGGGGCATCAGGAAAACGAAGGTCAAGATACGATAAAAATGTGGTAGTGCACAGATTTTCAAACAATATTTCGTGGTTTAAATTATCTTCGAAATGCGATTCAAGATATTGTAGTCCACTAGTTAATGCCAAATATTGACGATCATACCAGTCATCACACTGCAAGTGCTTAGGTCTAAAAAAACGCTCATAACGCATTGAGACAGCAGCGTCAGCCATACCATCAATTAATGCCTGTATCTTTAGAGAATTAAATTTGTTTGGCATTAGTGCTTTAAGTTTTCCTGACTTTTCCATGATGTACTCACAAATAACCGGCGAATCAAAAAGAACTTCCTTCTCATTAATTTTGAGAGCAGGAATTTTACCTAAAGGATTCAGTTCGCGAAAAAAGGGAGCATCTAGCCAAGGATGAAAATTTTCAACGGTAATATTTTTTTCTTGCTGGCAAGCTAAAATAACCGCTTTAACTTTGCATCCAAAAGGAGAGCTAGGAAAAGAATAAAGAATCATTTCATTTTGATGACACTGGTAACTTAGGTCATGCTAGCATGCAAGCTTTCGTTTTTCAGCATATTTTTCTACAAACTCACGAGGTAATCCTGCGTCAAGGCAAGCTATCTCACCACAAATCATTTTTGCTGTTGCATGACAATGAACGGGTTTCAAGCATGATACAGCAAG
>CANKYV010000020.1 GCA_947487955.1 Alphaproteobacteria bacterium | reverse complement strand
CATTAACGATTGCCACAACAAATTCAGGTACTGGGGATGTTCACTTAGAAGATCTTTCAGCAAACACTGGGGGTATTGCGGCTTGTTCGCAGCCGGTAGTTATAGATAGCGCTACTAAATTCCCAGGTAATGATTGTGCTATTCAAGGTATTGCAACGGTAAGTGCGGCTCCAGGACAAGCATCAACACATAACCTAACGTTTGGGGAAATTGATGCAACGTCTGTTGACACGGCAGCTAATTCTTTAACGAGCGGAACATTGTATGTAACAAATGTATATATTGGTACAAAAGCATGGTCACATGATGTGACAGCGCATTAAATAATGTTGCTATAAACTGGATTGCCACAGCACTTTGTGCTTCGCAATGACGACACTCTAAGTCGTTGTCTCTGCAAATTCATTAATGAGTGTGGCAGTCTAGTTCTTTTGATTTCATTCACTGGACTCCGTTCCCGTTTTTCAACGAGGAAACTAGAAAGTAGCTTTTCCCTAGTCAGGAAAGCTGATTAATATTTAAAATTTATTATTAATTTTAAACTTTACAAATAAATAACAAAAAAATTATTAACAAAAATTTAATTTCTTTTTGAGAAAATATTTCTATTGATCAATTTTTGAGAGATAGGAATATGGCAAATAATTTAAAAAAATCACGACTAAAAATACTTTCAACCTGGTGCGCATCAATTGCTATGGGGCTGGTATTATGTAGTAGGCTTGAGGCAGGTTATTTTATTGAAACTGTTGCTGGTAATGGAGTTTTTGTTGTTGATGGCAATGGGTATGCAGGAGATGGAGGTCTTGCTGTTTCTGCTACCTTAAATAATCCAACAGGAGTTTTTGTTGATTCCTCAAATAATATTTATTTTGCAGATTTAAATAATAGCTGTATTAGGAAAGTTGATCAAAGTGGCATTATCTCTACTATTGCAGGAATTGGTGGAAGTGCAGGGTATTCAGGAGATGGAGGCGTAGCTACTTCTGCTCACTTAAATGCTCCTTATGGCGTTTATGGCGATAGTTCTGGTAATATTTACTTTGCAGACCGTGGTAATCACTGTATCAGAATGATTAGTAACGTCACCGATACAGTCTACGGTATTTCTTGTTCAGCTGGCTATATTTATACCATTGCAGGAATTGGTGGAAGTGCAGGGTATTCAGGTGACGGGAGTACAGCTACAGCTTCTCAGTTAAATACCCCTTATGGTGTTTATGTTGATACCAGTGGTATTCTTTATATATCAGATTCTAGTAATCATTGTATTAGGAAGGTTACTCAAAGCGGTATCATCTCTACCATTGCAGGCACTGGAAGTGCAGGGTATTCAGGAGATGGAGGTTCTGCCACATCTGCTCAATTAAAGAAACCCTTTGGCATTTGCATTGATAGCTCTAATAATATTTATATCGCAGATAATGGTAATAGCCGTATCAGAATGTTCACTGTAGGAGGTAATATCTCTACTGTTGCAGGCACTGGAACGGTAGGGTGTTCAGGAGACGGAGGTTCTGCCACATCTGCTCAGATAGATAAACCCAATGGCATTTGCATCGATAGCTCTAATGCTATTTATATAGCAGATAATAATAATTTCTGTGTCAGAAAATTCACTGTAGGAGGTAACATCACTACTGTTGCAGGTATTGGTGGATCGGTAGGGTATTCAGGAGACGGAGGTCTTGCTACATCTGCTCAGATGTTTATTACAAAGGGCGTTTGTCTAGATGGCTCAGGTAACTTATATATAACAGATAATGGTTTCCGCATTCGTAAACTCTTTATCCCTCAAGAATTTGATTTCGCGAACGGTGACACGATAACAACTAATGTTAATGGTGGTGTAATTTTTGATGGCACCTCAGATTCTGATGTTTGTACGTTTAGTGGTTCTGCAACAGATGATGTGCAAGTAACTAAAGGTAAAGTAGTGTTTGATTCTTCGACATCTATTGCTGATGGAAGGTCTGTGCGTATAAAAGGTGGTGACGTCATTGCTGCTGCAGCGCGTGAACTACCAATATTTGCAATGGATCAAGCTGGTGAATTATATGTTAATACCAGTGGTACTGTTGGATTAAAGGCACTTACCGGAAGTGGTGAATTGACGATTGCTACAACAAATTCAAGCAATGGAAGTGTTCACTTAGAAGACCTCTCCGCAAACACTGGTGGTATTGCAGCTTGTTCGCAGCCGGTGGTTATAGATAGTGCTACTAAATTCCCAGGTGATACTTGCGCTATTCAAGGTGTTGCAACAGTAAGTGCAGCTCCAGGGCAAGCATCAACACATAACCTAACGTTTGGTGAAATTGATGCAACGTCAGCAAACACAGCAGCTGCTTCTTTAACAAATGCAACGTTGTATGTAACAAAAGTAAATATTGGTGCAAAAACATGGTCACATGATGTGACTGCTCATTAAATTTTGTTGCTAAATTTAACTGGATTGCCGCGGGAGCTATGCTCTTTCGCAATGACGTGAGAATCCCCAGTCAGAAAAACCTGGCTGGGGTTTTTCTCAATTAACTAATTATTAATGCAAACCATGAGATTATGAGGATACTGAATAGGTATTTTGTGTATCATGAGTGGCATAGTATTTATTTTATTCTTGATCTTTAACGTGGCTCACGCAGATGCCGATGAGAGAAAAGATGGGCGATCAAGAGGTGCTTTTGTTGCTATGAAGCGCTCTTATTGGGCTGATCAGCAAGAAGAAGCTGCTGATAGAAGACGAAAGAAATATCGTCTTGGAGCTGTTGCGAATAAAGACTCAGGTGGTGCCAGCAAACGTCAGTTAACGCCGGTTAAAACATCAATGTTGGAAGATAAAGTTCGTTTAAGTTATGAGCCTGTGGTCTATCGGCCAGAAAAAAATTTAGACCTTGCTCTACCTGCAGAGAAAATTCAGTTAAAAACAGACATTCGTCATCATGAATATATTGCTCATCAACCTTTGAAACCTCTTTATCTTGCTAAAGCTGAATAACAAGAGTTTTCACGCTATCCGTTAATAAAAAATTTATTAAATTTTATGATAATAAAAAGAAAAATTAGCATAAATTTCCGTGAGTTCTGCAAGCGCATTCAATAAATTAGATTTTCTAAAACCGCTGCAACGTGCACGCCTTGCCACAGTTGCTATTGAAGAAATAGTACAATCTGGTGAAGTAGTTTTCAAAGAGGGTTCGACTTCAGATTTTTTCTATGTGCTGCTTTCGGGAAAAATTGAAATTCAAAATAATATTCGAAAAGAAATTATTGCAAAAGATAATTTTTTTGGAACTGAAGTGCCTTGTGGTATTGAGCAATATCTTTTCACTGCTACGGCAAAGAGCAGATGTAAACTTTTGAAAATTAAGAAAGATGTTTTATATGACACGATTGATCAATTGGATTTGCAGAAATTTCAGAAGCGATTTTTACAAAACTTTGTAGGAACTTTTTATCCAAAAAATTTTTTAATATTTAAAAAAGACTCTGTCGAGCGCTTATTTGCTCAGGCAGATCGATTTTGGGTCGACAGTTTGGGATGGGTGTTGGCTGCTGTTGTGCCTTTTATTGTGCATTGGCTGCTCAGCAAAACCACAATGAATTATCAAAGTCAGGTTTTCTTATCTATTCTTTCTGCTTGGTCAGTGATTGCCTCTTTTCGTTTAATGTCTGATTACGTTGCAACAATGGTGACAATTTTTCTTTTAATTAGTGGAGGTGTCGTTAAAACAAAGGTCATTTTGGCAGGCTTTAGTTCAAGCAATTTTATTGTAGCTTTAAGCCTTTTAGGGCTCTCAAGTGTGCTGGTTTCATCAGGTGTTGCATATCGAGCCTTGATAAAGATTTTAAAGATTTGTAAGCCAACTTATTTGGGAGATAATTTAATTTTACTGAGTATAGGGGGGTGGCTAACCTTAGGAGTTCCCGCATTTTTATTGCGTATGGATATGATGAAAATTTTTTATCAAGATACGCTGCGTATTCGTAATTTGTCAGAGAGTTCTGGGCAAGCAAAAGCGTTAGGATTTAGTGCTTATTGTGGGGCTGGAATTTTTTCTCAAAGCATTCTCAGTGCTTCAATGATGCATTTTGTGTTGCTGGGATTATTTTGGGGGCAATATGCTAGTCAATTTGACTGGTGGGGTTGGCTTTTTGCTTCTTTTGGGCCTCTTCTTGTGCTTTTGCTTGGTTATTTTTTGGTACTGTATTTTTCTTTTGATAAAAATGTTGCATCTCACGAAGTGCAGCACAATACCCATGGTGCACATTTAGAAGATATATTAGAAATTTTAGGCCCAACTTCTTCTACGGAAAAAGCGTCGTTGATATGCATGTTTGGAGCAATTTTGAGCCTTGCAACCTGTAGCTTACATGGTATAGCGCCCGATGTGATTTGCTTACTGATTTTGCTATTTCTTTTTACTTTTCAGTTTATGAACGACAAGGGATTTCAAACTCGTATTAAGTGGGATTTTTTAATTTTTATGTGCGGATTATCAGGCATTGCTTTTGCGGCTAGTGATGTTGGGCTTATAGGTTGGCTTGAAGATAATACAAAATGGATGAGCGAATATTTGAATCATCACTTTTTTGAATTAACAACTTTTATGATTTTTTTTACGCTTGCAGCTCAACTCATTCTGCCAAGAGATGTTAATATTAACATACTAAGCATTATGTTTATTCCATTATTCCAAAGAAATGGCATTAGTCCATGGGTAGCAGTTTTTATTATTAATACTGTTGGTAGAATTTGGTTTCTTGAATACCAAGAGCCTGAGTACGCTGTGTTCACAAAACATGCCAAGAATTTTTCGCTTGAGACAGCCAAAATGCTTAAGAGTGCACGCATGCACTTAAACATATTTTATATTCTGTCAATTTACGTTGGAATTTTTTACTGGAAATGGATTGGGGTTTTGCCGTGGTAGATAATATCGATACAGCAAAGCGTAAAGCCTTAATTTTAAAGGTATTAAAGAGCATAGTTTTTGCTAGTCTGCTAGGGCTCTTGTTTTTATATAATGTGAATCGACCAAGAATTATGATTGTGCACAGTTACGATCCAACTATGGATATAGTGAAAGATTTTGATAATGGTGTGAAGAAAGCTTTAGAAAACGAAATAGAGCCATTAATTCAAAGTTATTATTTAAACATGCTCAACAAAAATACGATTAAACAAAAAATTGATGCAGGGATTGAAGCTAGAGTTTCTGTAGATCGTTTTAATCCAAAAATATTGATTGCTATTGGCGACGAAGCACAAGAATTTGTTGCAAAATTTTATCTTGATAAAAAGAAAACAAAAGTGATTTTTGCAGGAGTAAAAGGGGATTTTAAAAAATTTGGATATATTCCAGGTCAAAATGTGGGTGGTATTATTGAGATTCCTCAGATTCAAGAACTGAATACATTAATTAATAGTATGCTTCCTGAGAAAAAAGATATTCGGTTAGCGCACCTTGGCGATCAATCAACAATTGTAAATTTGACCGAACGTACCTTAATTCAACATTCATGGCAGAATATCAGGTTCCAAGATTCAGTAAGAGTAATTGATGCGGATAATTTTAAAAAGGCGGCGATACTTTTGAGTAAACGCTGTGATGTGCTTTTGATTTCTAGTTATAAAGGTTTAAAAGTTAATCCTAACAGCGAAGATGAAGTGATTTCAGATGAGGTAATGAAATGGATTATTGAGAATACATCCGTTCCTATTATTTCAACACTTGGCTATGCAGTTGAAGAAGGAGCAGGTGCTGCAATTGTTTCATCTGCGTATGAGCAGGGTATGCTTGCAATGAATGCTGGGCTAACAATGTTAAATATAAAATCACGTCTTACAAGTGTGACTTCTAAGGTTTTTGCTGTGTATCTTAACGATACCCATATAAAGGAACGTAATTTACATATTCCTCCTATTTATCAGTCATTTGCTGTGGGAACACAAAAGCTATATGGGCATCATAAGCTAGAGGCTAGTTTATGAAAGTATTGTATCTTTTTTGCTTAATATTTATATGTTTTTCAGTTGATGGCCGAATCCAAGTGCGTCAAACAGGGTCTTCAACTGTGTACCCTTTTGCAGTAAAAGTGGCACATGAATTTTCTAAAAAAACAAAAAAAGTTTGTCCTTTAATTGAAAGCACAAGTACTGGCAGTGGTTTTATAGATTTTGCTCAAACACAACATGGTTCTTGGTGTGATGTGGTTAGTGCTTCCAGAGCAATTAAGTCAGAGGAACTTAAAAAATGTAAACAAGCTGGTATCGCTTCGATTATAGAGCTGTGTATTGGTATTGATGGGATTGCTTTAGCAACCCAAAAAAGCTTGAAAGGATTTGAAGATCTTCGTTTGCAAGACCTTTGTGCTGCTATTGCGAAGAAAGTTAAAAATGATAAGGGCATATTCATTGATAATCCTTATCAAAAATGGAATGAAATTAATCCTAATTTACCTAATATTCTTATTCGTATTTTAATACCATCAAAAGCTCATGGTACGCGCGATGCTTTTGAACATCTTGTTATGAATGGAGAATGTGAAATTAGAAATGGTCAAGAAGTGCGTGAAATTACGGATTATGAAGCTGCGGACAGTCATCATTTATTATTTGATTTTCTTGAACAGCATAAAGAGACAATAGCTTTCGTTGCAACAAATCTTGTAGATAAATGCGATCAAATAAAAGCTTTGCGAATAAACGAAGTAGAGCCAACTTATTTAAATATTCAAAACGAAACGTATCCTTTAGTGCGTAAGCTATTTATCTATATTAGAAAAGAAAATTACGATACTACCGAAGGTTTGCAAGACTATGTAAACGAATGGCTTAGTTCTGTTGCTATTGGTGAGCATGGATATCTTACAAAAATGGGATTAATTCCTCTTTCAGAAAGTACTAAAAGGCGCAAAATTCTTTAACTTTTTTGCTTGGCACAACTTTTGCATAACTAAGGCAAAAGGAGAAGTCATGAGCAAATTTTTAGTAGCAATATGCTGGTGTTTCCTTGGTTTATTTGCAAATCTACAATATGACTCGTTTATAAAAATGCAAGAGAATGCACAGGGAATACCTTCATTTTTATTGCGTGCAGTTTCTAATGTTGAATCTGGTCGATTAATGGGAGGGGAAATTGCTCCGTGGCCTTGGACAATTAACGTTGAGGGGAAAGGGTATATATTTGAAACTAAGCAAAAAGCAATTAGTGCCGTTCAAAAATTTCAGCGAATGGGTGCTAAGAGTATCGACGTAGGTATTATGCAAATTAATTTGCGTCATCACCCATATGCGTTTCGCAATCTTGAAGAAGCTTTTGATCCTCAGCTAAATATTGCTTACGGAGCTAAATTTTTAAAGCAATTATTTCTTCAGCATAAAAGCTGGGATTCAGCAATTGGGCACTATCATTCAGCAACGCCTAAATTTCATAATGCTTATAAACAAAGAGTTTTTAGTCACTGGTCGCGCATTACTAAGAATAAAGAGAGGATGCCACGTTTAGAAAGAGCGGTGATGAAGTTTGATGATGTTGATGCTGTAGCGAAAGAACCTAAAGTTGTAAAAAAAATCACACCTGAAGAAATTCGTCCTTTTGCGAGAGTCAAGAAAGTTTATTATTCTTTGGATGCAGGTGTGCCTTCACATTCAATGAAGACTGAAAGGACAAGTTACGCATTGGATAATGCATCAAATAAGCAGTATTATTCCCTGGATTAGGTTTTTTTTACCTTAAGAAAATTTTGTATAGATTTTTTATACTTAATAGTCTATTTTTATAAAAAAATATACCAAATAGTTCAAAATGATTTTTGATGCTCATATAATCTTTGCTCAATCTTTTGTTCGCCTTTTGGTGCCTTTAGCTGAAGTGGTCATTCATGATATTGCAACCAACTCTATTTGCTTTATCGAAGGATGTTTATCTAACCGTAAGGTGGGTGATCCATCTTTTCTAGATGTTGATCTTAAACAATTGGAACAACAAATTGATCAAGTTGTTTACCCCAAAGTTAATTTTGACGGAAAGCTAATTAAATCAGTTTCACTACCCATTAAAGATGGTGATTACATAATTGCCATCATGTGCCTTAACGTGGATGTGTCTGTGTTTTCTCAAATGCAACAGCTAGCACAAGCATTTTTGCTTCCTTCAGCTAAACAACCAGAAACACTTTTTAAAAATGACTGGCAAGAAAAAGTCCACCAATCACTGTATCAGTGGCTAAATGAACATCATCTACAAATTGAATCCCTAACCAATGTACAAAAAAAGAGAGTTGTCCAAGAAATGTACACTCAAGGGGCATTTCATGAAAAAAAAGCAGCTGACTACATCGCTAGTATTTTGAGGATGAGTCGCGCATCGGTCTTTAATTATTTGAAAGAAATCAGGGAAAATTATGTTTAAAACATTTAAGTTAGAAGAATATTTGGCTCGCTACGAATTTAGCGCCCCTTACTTAATGTGCAGTTCTGATCCCCAAACTATGCTTCTGAAGGATGTGTTAGCATTAGCTTCAACGCAAGAAAGAGAAATGTGGGATAACTTGCCGCTTTCTTATACCCTTCCTAAGGGGCATCCACTTTTGCGTGAAGCCATTGCAACGCAAATGTACTCGGGTTTAGATAAAGATCAAATTTTATGTTTTGCAGGCGCTGAGGAAGGCATTTTTTGCACCCTATTTGGAATAGTTGAACCAAGTGATCATCTTATAATCATCACGCCGTGTTATCAATCATTATTAGAGCTTCCCAAAGCAAAGGGATGTTCGATTACATCTATTGAATTGCAAGAAAGCAACAATTGGCAACTAGATTTAAACGCTATAAAAGCAGCTATTAAACCTAACACCAAATGGTTGGTAATGAATTTTCCTCATAACCCTACTGGGCAAGTGATTTCTCCAAATGATCTGGCTGAGCTTGTCCAAATTCTTGATGCTCATGGCATATGGTTGTTTTGTGACGAAGTCTACCGCTTAATGGGTGCATCTGACACCGTATGGGCTGATCCGGCTGCGTGTGTTTATCCAAAAGCATTGTCTCTTGGGGTGATGAGTAAATCCTTTGGCCTGGGAGGACTTAGAGTTGGCTGGATAGCATGCCAAGATAAATCTATGCTCAAAAAACTAGAACACGTAAAATATTACACATCCATCTGCAACAGCGCGTTGTCGGAAGTTATTAGCTTAATTGCTGTGCGTCAAAAGGACGTAATTTTTAAACGCGCTAACCAGATTGTGAATTATAACTTAAAGTTCGTTGATGAATTGATGAAAACTCATGGTGAGTATTTTTCTTGGATTCGTCCAAAGGGTGGATGTGTTGGGTTTATTCATTACAAAAAATCTGAATCAGTTGATGATTTTTGTCACCGGTTAGTACAATCAGAAGGTGTGCTTTTAATGCCTGCTTCTATTTTTGATATGACCTCAAACCATTTTCGTATTGGTTTTGGACGCCAGAATTTCCCAGATGTGTTGGATAAATTAAAGGCATCGTTAAAATGACAAAGGTTTATAATATTGACCAGATTAAAAATGTGATTGAGTTAAAGCGAGATTTTCTTGAGCTTGTCCAATCACAGAAACAGGCATTTGCTGATTTTTCAGCTGGACTTATTACTGTGCCCGCTCCTATACAAATGATTTTTCCAAAAGCTCATGGAGATTGTCATGTAAAGGCTGGGTTTAAGCAAAATAGTGAGATTTTTGTAGTTAAAGTTGCTACAGGATTTTATCAAAATGGTGCAAGTGGTTTGCCTTCAGGTGATGGAGCTGTGCTTGTGTTCTCACAAAAAACAGGGTTGCTTCAAGCCATTTTATGTGATGGTGGATACCTTACAACCTTGCGAACGGCAATAGCTGCAGGTGTGTCCGCAAAAATAACGCCGTGGGATGTGCAGCACGTTGGCATTATTGGAACGGGACAGTTAGCCATTCAAGTTTTGGAGTTCATGCTGCTTTTATATCCCCAGGCAGATTTTAGAATATGGGGAAGATCTGTTCAAAAAACCGAAGCAGTAACTGCATCATATCCTGGTGTGAAAATCTGCGAATCGGTTCAAGACTTAATGCATTCTGGTGGTATTATCATCACTACAACTGCCAGTATAAAATCAATTATTGATCTAGCTTATGTGAATGGAAAAACCCATATTATCGCCCTTGGTGCTGACGAGGTTGGTAAGCAAGAATGTGATCCAAAATTATTTCAAATGGCAGATACTGTAGTTGTGGATAGCAAAGAACAAGCTGTTAGATTCGGTGATGCTTTTCATGCAATCCAAGGCGGATTCATAACCAGTGATAAAAGTGAAGAGTTAGGGAATGTTATTCAAAAAGGCATATCTTCTCACTCTAACCTTATCATTACTGATTTAACGGGAATTGCTGCTCAAGATATTGCGATAGTGGAATGGGTATTAATGAGCCTAGACAAGCGAGAAAAATATGATTGAATCTTCTCTTATTAAACTGGCTCATGAACGTATCTATTTGTAAAAAGTGTTATTTTCTTTTTAGAAAAAATTTTCAGAAGGCAAAATCAAGGAATACTTTTGATGGAAAATAATACATTCACACATAACATCACTAGCATCTATGGTAACAAAGGTCAGGAATGGCTAGGAAATTTGCCAAATACGGTTAGTGCTTTTTCAAAGCGTTGGGATTTATCTGGTCTTAAGCCATTTGATAATCTTTCATACAACTATGTTTTATCAGGTTTTCAAGAAGATTTGCCGATCATTTTGAAACTAGGGATTGATACTGGAGTTCTGAATAGAGAAGTAATGGCTTTGGAAGCTTTCAAAGGGTTTGGTGCGGTTGAGGTGATTAATCAGGCTGACGGTGCTTTGCTGCTTGAATGTGCTAGTCCTGGGTATTCTTTGAAACAGTTTTTCCCAGACCGTGATGCAGAAGCTATCATCATTGTAAGTGGCATTATTAATAAGCTTCATCAAGCTCCTAAGCCTGCGTCTAATGATTTTCCACCAATTAAAGACTGGTTGGTTAGTTTAGATAAACCATATGCAATATTTGAAGAGTATTTGGTGAAAGCAAGAGTATTGAGGAATGAATTACTTAATACAATGGAAACGTCTATTTTGCTGCATGGTGATTTGCATCATGAAAACATTTTAGCGCATGGGGCGGAATGGAAAATCATTGATCCCAAAGGAGTTATGGGAGAGCGTGCTTATGAGGTGGGGTGCTTTATGCGTAATCCTTTACACGATTTACAGAATCACTTGGATTGTTTGAGCATTTTAAAAAATAGAATTAGTGCTTTTTCAAAATATTTAAATCTTGATCCAAAGCGTATTGCTAAATGGTTTTATGTGCAAACTATGTTATCAATTATTTGGTCTTATGAAGATAATTTAAGTTATGAAGACACATTAAAGAGCCTATTACATTTAGATCAACTTCTTGATTAAAGCTTGTTAAAATTAATTTATTTTTTACGTAGTAAGAGTTTGATAAAAAATTACAATGCGATCATCAACTACTTATGAGGGTGATATGACAGTAATTCTTCGAAAAGTTTCAAACTACAATCCTTTAAACGATCCTGTATATATGTCGTTTAATATGAAGCAATATTTTTATGAAGAGCTTAATCAAGAATTGGAGAAATTGATTGAAGAAGAAGTTTTTCTTTCGGAGTCTCTTGCTGAGGTTGCAAATCGTGAGCCTGATTTTGTTGACCAAAGTGTCGTAGAAAGGCTTCGTTTTAATAACTACGTATACCATGAATATGAACAGCATTTGCGAAGTGATGTTGAGGCAGCTTTGCATCGTTTAGAAGATGGCAGTTATGGATATTGTGTTGCGACAGGTAAACCTATAGGGGTTGAGCGGCTTATTGCAGCACCTTATGCGCTTTATTGCATTGATGTACAAGCGGAAAAGGAAGGACAACGAAGGTGGGCGTAGTAATTACATCGTCTGTTTTTCATGGTTAAGTAGCCATTGTTTACGGGTAATGCCACCGCCGTATCCACCAAGGTTGCCATTGGTGTTAATAATGCGATGGCAGGGGATAATGATGGCAATTTGATTAGCGCCGTTGGCATTGGCTACGGCCCGATATGCTGATGGTTTACCAATAGCTGCGGCTTGGTCTGCGTAGCTTTTGGTTTGTCCATAAGGAATTTTTGTGAGTTCATTCCAGACGCATTTTTGAAATGGGCTTCCTATAAGATGAAGAGGTGTTTTGAAAATCTTTAATTTTCCAGCAAAATAAGCTTTAAGTTCTGATTCAACTGATACAATAGGGTCTGTGCAGCCAGGAATAATAATTGCTTTTTCTTTGGTGCGAAGACGTTCGATTTCTTTTTCTAATCCTCGTCTTTCAACAAATTCTAATAAATACAAAGCTTTTTCATCAGCAATGGCAAGCATAGGTCCAAGAGGTGTGTCTAACCAGGATGATTTTAAAACAATCTGGTGTTTGCCGAATTTTGTAGGGGCGGTGCCCATGATTTTAGAAAATGCATCTCTAAAACCGCTACTTGATTCATATCCTGTATCTAGCTGTGTTTCAATCACGGCTTTTCCTTCTCGAATTTGCTTCATAGCAATTCCCATTCTTCTTGCGCGTGCATATTGAACAAATGTCATTCCAAATCTTTTCTTAAATTGACGGCGCGCGGTTGATGCGTCTACAGATATTTTTTCAAAATCTCTAGTTTTCCAACGTTTTTCTGGATTTTTTTCAATAGCCTCTACGAGGGTGCGGACTAATTCAGAGACATGGTTGGGGTGAGATAGAGGACGACAACGTAGGCAAGGTCTGAATGATGCTATTAAAGCTTGTTCTGCTGTTTGGAAAAATTCACAATTTTCGTATTTAGGTTTTCGGGCCGAGCAGGTTGGTCGGCAAAATACACCGGTTGTTTTTACGCCTACATAGAAAACGCCTTCATATTCTGAGGATTTGCTTATGAGGGCATTGTAAAATTCTTGTTTGACTGCTTCTGATAGCATTGTGGTTCGTTAACCTAATTTAAAAATCACGAGATATTGTTGAATATAATGATTCTAAAAAAGTATGCGACCGAATTTCGAGCATTGATTTTTTTGTTTTACTTTGTTTCATTGTAATTCTCATGTGATTAGTGATCGTGCATGCTATTCTATTCCATTTTAAGTGAAGCTAACTACCCAAAACCTTATGATACAACTGAAGTGGTATTAAGTTTTTCTAGCTTTCCAAAATGAATAATTCCATATAAGTAGCCAATACAAGTGGGAATAAAGATAATAAGTAACCCATTTGCACCAAATGCTTCTGTCAGATAAATGATACTAAAAGAGGTAATAACGTACATCAATGCTCGTGATAAAGCATAGATAAATGTTGCATAAGTAAACCTCCTAAAAATAGGAAAACTTTTTATAATAATAGGTTCAGCAGGTAGAGCGCCTGGCGATAGAAAAATAATTATGCATTGTAGTAAGAATAAATGAACAGCTGATTGATTATGAATTAAAAAGGTTGGGATGAATAAAACAAGCACAAAAGAAAAAAATACTTTCCACCTTAGAATACGTAAGGGGTGCACTTTATAACTAGAAAACATCCACGTAAAAAAGCCTAAGAGTTGGAAAATAGAAACATAGAAATTATTTTGAATGATTTGTGCTGGAGTAAATCCAAAATCATTTTTTAATATATTAGAGAAATATACGTAAACTAAGAAAAAAAATAAGGGCCAAACTAAATTAATTAGGAAACTACATAAAGCCGTTTTTTTATTAGTTTTTTCGTTTGTACTTATTATTCTTTCTGTCTTCTTGCTAGTTTTCCTCTCAAGACCTCTCATGCGTCTTTTTGCATCAACAAATTCTGGAGTTTCTCTGAGACGTGTCCGAGCAACAGAACCTACCACTGCAATGCCAGCTCCTATCCAAAATGCAATGCGCCAATTGAATTCTACTGATGTTACAAGTGTAGCTATTCCAAGAGATGCAACGGCTCCTAAAGCAGAGGCAATACCGATGAGTGCAACAGCAGGGTATTGACTTGGTGGTTTTATTAGCTCAGTTACATAAATCTGGCACCCAATAATTTCTCCCATAGATGACATACCTTGCACCATGCGACAGATAGTAACAACCCAAGCAGCGCTAATACCTATTTCTGCATAAGGAGGTAGATTTGCCATGATTACACAAGAAATAGACATCATCATTGTTGTTATAATAACGGTGGTTTTTCTCCCAATATTATCCCCTATATATCCGAAAATAAGAGCTCCAAAGGGTCTTAAGACGTAAGTAGAGCAAAAAGCAAAGGCAGTTAATAATGCGGCTGTATGAGGGTCTGTCTTTGGAAAAAATAGCTCATTGAGAAGCACAGCCATGTGAATGTATAGCATTAAGTCAAAGTATTCTAAGAAGGTGCCAATTTGTAGGAGTCCAATTGCTTCTCTTTGTTGCCGACTTAAAGCTGAGAAGATATTCATAGCTCATCTCTGTTTAGTTTTAATGGGTTCTATTTAGGCTTGTTTGAAAAAATAAACAACTAAAAAATAATATGGTGAAATTTATATGTTAATTTTTAAAATTTAGAAAATGTGTCGTATATGAAATTATTGACCTTTATATATTTTTTTTGTGTATATATTTATATGATGTCAATAAATATTAATTGTGCAAATGCTAGAATGCAGGACTGTTATTAGTAAAGGTGGCGGAGTAGTTATGCTGGCCATAATACGAAAGAAGCTACATTTAAGCCAAGGTGAAGAACTTATTATTAAGGTAGATGATTTTGGAATGCACCTTTTTTCTTTGCGTACTGCCATTAATAGTGTGCAATCTCTTATTGAAGAATATAATCCTGGCCATAAAAAATTAACCGAAATTTTAGTGGAAAGTCGTGCTGAGGAAAAAGCTGTCTGATAGGTACGTACTTGTATTGCTCTTGGAAGAGTAAAAAAAATTCCAGTTATTACAGCAGATAAAATTTGGGCTGATATTGCTTGTGGTGTTGATATTCATTTAATTCGTTAAAGTATCCAAATTTTTTAAGGAGCATTACAGGGTTCGTTTTTCAAGATCAAGTAGCCATTGTTTGCGGGTAGTGCCACCGCCGTATCCGCCAAGACCTCCATTATTAGCAATAATGCGATGGCAGGGGATAATGATTGCAATGTTGTTAGCGCCATTAGCATTGGCAACAGCACGATAAGCTAAAGGTTTTTCAAGTGCAATTGCTTGATTTGAATAGCTTCTTGTTTCGCCATAGGGAGTTCTCAAAAGCTCATTCCAAACACTTTTTTGAAAGGAGCTACCTGTAAGGTGAAGTGGTGTTTGAAAATTTTTTAAAGTTCCTGAGAAATAAGCTTTAAGTTCGGATTCAACTAATTCAATAATTGTTGTGTTTCCTTGGGTGATAGTAGTATTGGCTTTGATGCTGAATTTTTCTACTTTTTCTTCTAATCTTTGTCTTTCAACAAATTCAAGAAAATACAAGGCTTGTTTATCGGCGATAGCAATCATAAGTCCAAGTGGTGTGTCTAACCAGGATGATTTTAGAGAATTGTCTTGTTTATTAAGTTTTACAGCGGCAGTGCTTGGCATTTTAAAAATCCATTTTTAATGGTTACCGTAAAATACAAGATTAAGACTCATTAAATCAATATTTTAAATACATTGAAGCAAGAGTATACTGTCACCTATAATAACCCCTAGTGAATATTGTCGTGGAATATAAGTGAACCCTATATTGCTTGATTTGCCAGAAACGATAGAATCACCGGAGATTCTTTTGCAAATGCCCAAAGCTGGTTTTGGAAAAGAGTTGCATCAAGCTATAATGGATGGATATGAAGATTACGTTAAATATCTCAACTGGCCTGCAACGCCTCCTGCGCTTGAGGCAGTAGAGGAAGATTGTAGAAAACATCATGCTGAGTTTATTTTAAGAAGTTTTATTCGGTACCTTATTATTGAGAAAAAAAGCGGTGCTGTTATCGGAAGGTGTGGTTTTCCTGCGTTGCAGATAAATTGGCAAATTCCCCAGTTTGGGATTTCGTATTTCATTAGAAAAAGTTATAGGGCAAATGGGTACGCAACAATTGCAGCTCATATGCTGGCTCTTTTAGCTTTTGAAAAATTAAAAGCAAGAAAGGTTGAAATTTATTGTGATGCAGAAAATGTGGCAAGTATAAAAATTCCTTTGAAACTTGGGTTTCAACTTGAATATGTTCAAAAGGGAGGGTGGGTACGAACAGATGGTGAGCTTGCAAACCTGCAAACGTATTCTGTGTTTTCTAGGGATAGTCTTCCTTTTTTAGATTTATACTACTTCCCGTAAATAAGATTTCATTGTATAGATCCCCGACCTGCGGCGCTTGCAGCGCCTTGCCAGGGATGACGCTCTTTTTCTTGTCATCCCTGCCGAGGAAACGAAGTGACGAGCGCGGGGATCTAATTACGAGAAATGGCATTATACTATTTACAAATATAAGTTTGTTAAGAAACCTCTCGCATCTAATACCTCGATATTATCAGCTTTGTGCTCCCTTTTTAAATATTTGACAATTTGCATGCTGGGAACTTGATATTTCGTGTGGAAACTTTTTAAGGATTTACTGATACTATCATCTGAAACTTTAACCTCTATTGCTTGTTCGATTTCATGATTATTGGCAATAGCAAAATCAATTTCCTGCCCTTCTTTATTGCGGAGATAATGCAAAGTACATTCTTCTGCTTTGTAGTCAGCACGTGCCAATACACTTTTGAATAAACTAACTGCTACAAGATTTTCAAATTGTGCACCTTCCTGATGAGAAATAAGACCAGTATCAAAAAAGTAAATCTTCGGTTCTTTTAGCAAGCTACGTGCAATATTTTTAGAATAAGGAGTAATAGAAAAAACTACATAAACAGCTTCTAAAATTTGAATGTATTTTTTTACTGTAGTTGAAGATATTCCAACATCTTCAGCGATTGATTTATAAGAAACGGGTGATCCAACCTTGTGTCTTAAAAGTTCAAATACTGTACGCATAGCCTTAAGATTGTAAATACTATCGAATTCAAAAACATCGATGTTGAGCAAGCTATCAATATATTGTTTGCGCCAGCGATTAGCATCTGTTAAACCTTCAGTAAAATAGGGTTCTGGGAATCCCCCATGATGACAAATCCTTTCAATATCGGCTATTTCTCCTGCTTGAGCTAGCTCTGATAGTGATAAAGGCAAAAGATGGTGAATGAAATAACGACCAGCTAAAGAATCACCAACGCGATTAAAAATATCCATTCTGGCACTACCGGTAACTAATATAGACTGGCCTTCATGCTTTGTATCAAAAACACCCTTTATATAGTTTTTCCAGTTTTCCATTTTGTGGATTTCATCAAAAATAATCAGATCATTTTTATTGGTCCATGCCTGGTTCATGATGATTGAACGATCTTTGATATCGTCAAAATTTAAGTAAAGACTGTTCTTAAAGGATTTAGAAATATCTTTAGCCAAAAAAGTTTTACCAGATTGCCTGGGGCCTACCAAAAGCACCATTTTTTTTTGTAAGTCTTTTAAAATCTGGTTTTTTTGCTGACGAATCATGGGATATTTCCTTACTCATGCTGACTATTTTACAGTATATTTGAAAAAAGTCACGACTATTTTCAAATAAGTTTGAAAATAGTCTGTTTCGTGCAAGTAATACTTTCTTATAATTTATTAGCTAGGCTAATTTCCACATTTATTTTCGAGTATGTTGATTCCAGCCTAAATCAACATATTTAAAAAATCTAAAATTATATTGGCAATACTAAAAATAATTTTATGAACCAGAGGACCAAACATTATTAAGGAACCTATTATAATCAATAGACCAAAACGCTCAAAAAAACGAAACAGAGAATGATTTTGTGGCAAAAAGCAGGTGATCATGCGCCCTCCGTCTAAAGGTAGAATCGGAAGTAAATTAAACGCCGCTAAAATAACATTAATTTGTACGGCTGTGTTCATGATTTCAGTACTAAAAATTCCGATTTTCCAAAGTATACCGGCAACAAAAGCTAAAAATATATTCATTATGGGGCCTGCAAAAGCCACAAGAAATACGCCTAGTCGTTGTGGTCTAAGGCTTGTAAAATTTACAGGTACTGGTTTTGCCCAACCAATAAGAAAGGGAGCATGGGTTATAAATAATAAGAGCGGTAAAAATATTGAACCCATAGGATCAATATGATTAATGGGGTTTGCACTCAAGCGACCTTCATATTGGGCAGTACGATCTCCGAAGGCATAAGCCATTAAACCATGGCCAAGTTCGTGTAGAACAATAGATACCACTAAACACAAGATTTTTACTGAAAGTTCCATAAATTCTGCCATTTTTGTACTTTTTTAACTTATTAGTGAATTTTTAATGCTGTATCATGTTTGCTTACACATCTTTTTTGTGAAATTCAAGACTTGAAATACATCTTTTTTTGCCTATTAATAAGACTATCTTCTGGTATTGAATGTACTTGATTCTTAAGGTTTTTTCTAAAGAATAGTGCATTTTTGTCGGCTGAGTGTGGGTTTATTTATTTTTTAGCAGTGAGGTTTTAATGAAAATACACCGTCGTTTTACGGTTGCAGGGCAGTCTCCATATGAAGGAATTGATTTTCGCTTAACTGCTAGTGAAATAAAGAACCCTGATGGTTCAGTTGTTTTTCGTCAAGAAAATATTGAAGTGCCTGCTCACTGGTCACAAGTGGCAAGTGATGTCATTGCTCAAAAATATTTTCGTAAAGCTGGTATCCCTGAAGATCTTGTTGCTGTGAAAGAAGATGGTATTCCAACTTGGCTGCAACGCAAGAAGGCAAAAGCAGGTAGTGCTACGCGTGGTGAAAAAACCGCGAAAGAAGTATTTAATCGCTTAGCGGGTACTTGGACCTATTGGGGTTGGAAAAATGGTTATTTTGATGCAGAAGAAGATGCTTGTGCGTTTTATGATGAAATGCAGTATATGCTATGCATGCAAATTGCGGCGCCTAACTCGCCTCAATGGTTTAACACAGGTATTTACTGGGCCTATGGTGTTGATGGTCCTGCGCAAGGGCATTTCTTTGTTGACGAAAAAACAGGTCAGTTAAAGCAATCAACTTCTGCGTATGAGCGTCCACAGCCTCATGCTTGCTTTATTCAATCGGTAAGTGACGATTTAGTAAATGAGGGCGGTATTATGGATCTTTGGGTTCGTGAAGCTCGTTTGTTTAAATATGGTTCAGGTACAGGCTCTAACTTTTCGCAATTGCGTGGGTCTGGAGAAAAATTATCAGGAGGTGGGTTTTCTTCTGGGTTAATGAGTTTCTTACGTATAGGGGACCGTTCAGCTGGTGCGATTAAATCAGGCGGAACAACACGACGCGCAGCAAAGATGGTGGTGCTTGATATTGACCATCCAGATGTTATTGATTTTATTGACTGGAAAGTTATTGAAGAACAAAAAGTAGCGGCTTTGGTAACAGGATCTAGGCTTAATCAAATTCACTTAAATGAAATTGTTACTGCCTGCATTAATAACGATTTGAAAGAAGATGATCGTTTTGATGCGAAGACTAATCCAGGTTTGAAAGCAGCTATTCGTGCGGCGCGAACTGTTTTAGTTCCTGAAAATTATATAAGACGTGCTATTCACATGGCTCAGTTGGGCTACACCAGCTTTCCATTTCCTTCATACAATACTGATTGGGATAGCGAAGCTTATGGTACTGTGTCTGGTCAAAATTCAAATAACACGGTGCGTGTTACGAACACGTTTTTAGAGAGTGTTTTAGAGAATAAAGAATGGAGTTTGACTTCAAGAGCAAATGGAGCTGCTATTAGAAAGCTTCCAGCAAAAGAATTGTGGGATAAGATTGGTTTTGCAGCATGGGCATGTGCAGACCCAGGCGTGCAATTTGATACAACGATTAACGAGTGGCACACTTGCCCAAATAGTGGACGAATCAATGCGTCTAACCCTTGTTCTGAGTACATGTTCCTTAATGACACGGCTTGTAATCTTGCTTCGATAAACTTGGTGACTTTATATAAAGATAATCAATTTGACATTGCAGCATATGAACATGCTATTTCTCTTTGGACAATTGTTCTTGAAATTGCTGTGTTGATGGCTCAGTTCCCATCTAGAGCGATTGCTCAGCTATCTTATGATTTCCGTACCCTTGGTTTAGGATATGGTAACTTAGGTGGTCTTTTGATGGCGATGGGTATTGCCTATGACAGTCCAGAAGGTCGTTGTATTGGTGGTGCTCTTGCGGCAGTTCTAACTGGTGTGAGTTATAGAACATCGGCATTAATGTCTAAAGAGCTTGGGGCTTTTCCAGGCTATGCGAAGAACAAAGAGCCTATGCTTCGTGTGATGCGCAACCATCGTCGTGCTGCTTATGGTGACACACAAGGGTATGAAGGCTTATCCATAATGCCCGTACCACTTCGTGCTAGTGATTGTACCGTTCCCGGCCTTATCGAGGCTGCATGTCAGGCATGGGATGAAGCAGTTTCTCTTGGTGAACAGTTTGGTTACCGTAATGCTCAAACGACTTGTATAGCGCCAACCGGTACTATTGGTTTGGTGATGGATTGTGATACAACCGGTATCGAGCCAGATTTTGCGTTAGTAAAGTTTAAAAAGCTTGCTGGTGGTGGGTATTTCAAAATTATCAATCAAATGGTGCCTTCTGCATTAAAAATTTTGGGATATACTCCAGAACAAATGCAAGACATTGCTAACTACGCAGTAGGCTATGGATCAATTGAAAATGCGCCAACAGTCAATTATGCAACCTTGAAAGAAAAAGGATTTACAGACAAAGAGTTAAAGTTAATTGAAGGTGGTTTGAAAAATGCATTTGATATTAAGTTTGCCTTTAATAAGTACACTTTAGGTGAAGATTTCTGCAAAAATGTTTTAAAGATAAGTGATGATCAATTACTTGATCCAGCCTTTGATATGTTGACTCATCTTGGATTTAGTAAGCAAGACATTGAAGATGCTAATACGTATTGTTGTGGAACAATGACTTTAGAGGGTGCCCCACACTTAAAAGTTGAGCA
This sequence comes from Alphaproteobacteria bacterium, assembly GCA_947487955.1. Lineage (GTDB taxonomy): Bacteria > Pseudomonadota > Alphaproteobacteria > Paracaedibacterales > CAITNM01 > CAITNM01. The sequence continues at coordinate 6,283 of CANKYV010000020.1, read as the reverse complement.
TCTTCCTATTTTTGATTGTGCAAATCCATGCGGTCGTATAGGGAAGAGATTTTTATCATTTGATAGCCATATTGAAATGATGGCCGCTGTGCAACCGTTTATGAGTGGTGCTATTTCGAAAACTGTTAATATGCCTGCTCAAGCGACAGTTGAAGATTGCCAAGCGGCTTATATGAAGTCATGGCGTCTCTGCTTGAAAGCAAATGCTTTGTATCGTGATGGATCAAAGCTTTCTCAGCCGCTCAATAGCTTGAGTTTTGACGATGATGAAGCAGAAGAAATTGCGCAAATGCCTCAAACTCAAAAAGCACAAGTGGTTGCTGAAAAGATTGTTGAGCGTGTGATTGAGCGCGTAATCTACGAATCAAAGCGTCAAAAACTGCCAAATCGCCGAGGAGGATACACGCAAAAAGCAGTTGTTGGTGGGCATAAAATCTATATTCGTACTGGTGAATATGATGACGGAAAGCTTGGTGAAATTTTTGTGGATATGCACAAAGAAGGCGCATCGTTCCGTTCCTTGATGCATAACTTTGCGATGGCAATATCAATTGGTTTGCAATACGGAGTTCCTTTAGAAGAGTACGTTGAGGCCTTTACATTCACACGCTTTGAACCATCTGGTATGGTTGAAGGCAACGATTGGGTGAAAATTGCTACATCGATTCTTGACTATATTTTCCGTGATTTAGCGATTAACTATTTAGGACGTCATGATCTTGCTCATGTACAGCCAAATGACCTAACTCCAGATACTATTGGTGATAGATCTGATTACATGGTAAATCGCCAAGAAGAAAATGCAGAGCCGTTGGTAGTTGAAACAACTGTTAGTATTCGTGATGAAGTTGTTGCAATGAATGTGGGTACGCATGTGGAAGGTTTTGAAACTAAAGCCACAGGTACTTATGGCGCAAATGTTGTGTCTTATTCGTCTTCAAAGCGTAAAGTTGAGAAATCTATGCAGGCAAAGCTTCAAGGTTATGAAGGTGATGCGTGTGGAGAGTGTGGAAATTTCACAATGGTTCGCAATGGTACTTGTTTGAAATGCGTGACGTGTGGTTCTACGAGCGGATGTTCGTAAATAAACTTCATGGATCCCCGGACTGTGGCGCTTAACGAGCGCCTTGCCAGGGATGACGTACCCTTTTCTTGTCATTCCTGCTGAGAACCATAGGTTCGAATGCAGGAATCTATTTATGATAATTAGTATAATATGAATAACTGAAAAGTGCTTTCGTTTATTAAATATCTAAATTATGCTGAATCTATTATTTGACTTAACAAGGAAAATAAATGGAATCCTTAAATACTGAGTTAATGGTTATAATTATCGCGGTGTGTACGTATTTTTTTGCAGCAATTCCTTTTGGATTAATATTTTCAAAGCTTGCAGGCTTGGGGGATATTAGGAAGGTTGGCTCAGGAAACATTGGAGCTACTAATGTTTTGCGCACAGGCAATAAGAAAATTGCAGCATTGACACTACTTTGTGATGCCTTAAAAGGGGTAGTTGTTGTATTGATAAGTGCGTATTTTATTCCAGGACATGAGTATGCGTTTGGATTTTTAGCAATTTTTTCTCATATTTTCCCTATATATTTAAAATTCAAGGGTGGAAAAGGTGTTGCAACGACACTTGGTGTTTATTTTGCTTGGAGTCCTCTGCTAGGTCTTCTAGTGTTAGCAACTTGGCTGCTTGCAGCAAAATTATTTAAAATATCTTCGTTGTCTGCGCTTGTGGCAGCTGTGCTTGCTCCATTTTTTGCATATTTTCTTAGTATGAATCCTGCAGTGCTTCCATTTACGGCATTAATTGCAGTCACACTTTTTTACACACACAGAGACAACATTAAAAGACTTGTGAATAAGCAAGAATCAGCGATTTCTTAGAGGGCATTATGGTTCAAATTACTCGTATTTACACGCGTTCTGGTGACAAGGGTAAGACATCTCTTGGTGATGGAACTAGAAGAAAAAAATCTGATGTACGTTTTGAAACCATAGGAACGATTGATGAGGTTAATGCTTATTGTGGGTTGATAGCGACAGAGGTATCTCCAAAGCTTCAAAAGCTTATCAAGCATATTCAAAATGATTTATTTGATCTTGGGGCTGATTTAGCTGTTCCTCATGGAGAGGCGCTGCGTATTAGTGCTGATCACGTGGAGTTTTTGGAAAAACAAATAGATACCTTTAATGCTCCTTTGAAAGCCTTGGATTCTTTTGTACTTCCAGGAGGAACGAAGGCGGGAGCTTTGATGCATGTGGCTAGAACGATTACTAGAAGAGCTGAGCGCAGTATGGTGCTTTTAAATGAGTATGAGCTTGTTAATAGTAATGCTATGCAATACATCAATCGTCTATCGGACTTGCTGTTTGTTTTGTGTCGTCACTTAAATGATAATGGGAAATTAGATGTACTTTGGGTTCCAGGTGCAAACAGGTAAAATGTTGCACTTATAGGAAAAACTGGTCGGGACGAGAGGATTCGAACCTCCGACATCCAGTACCCAAAACTGGCGCGCTACCAGGCTGCGCTACGTCCCGAACATTCTACACAATATCTGAAAAAAAGTAGGTTGCCAAGTAAAATCACGGATTTGTTTTCTCACCAACCCACTGATTTTTTAAAAATACAGGTTTTCCATTTACTTTTTTCCAAGGCATGAATTCATAATTTGTGTACATTTCACTACCGTGAACATACTGAAACGTGTGATTTTCATTCGGATTGGTAATTGTTGTGCCAAAAAGATTGGCAATGTATTTTGCAAGATCATAATGGCTAATAGGCTGATTTTTAAAAGGTGAAATTACTTGTGGATTAGCTTTTATAGTAAAAGTCCAGACGGGCACATCAGCTACCTCTGGTTGCATTTGATTGTGGCCAAAAAGGCCTCGTTCTCCAAGGAGTTGGCCGTGGTCGCTGGTAAATAAAATGATCGTATCAGTTGGCAGCACTTTTTGAATAGTTGTAATGCACTGCTTAACCCAGTGATCGTGGTACGCAATGGCGTTAGAATATTCTTGTTGAGTTTGCGAAGCTCTGTTGTTTTGATTAATTGGTTTTGCAAGCTCTGGATGATGTTGCGCATATCCACCAAACGGTGTGTGAATATGGCGTAGGTGAATGACAATAAAGTTTTTATCGCTTAGCTCAAGTGTTGATAATTTATCAAGCAGAGCTTCATCACCTTTTGTGGTTAATGCGTCGTGCATGTCTTTTTCTGATGCAAATGTATCAACGAATTCAGTACCTGTATCGTGAAAGAGCTTCTCATTTTGAGCAGACAGCACAAAAGTCTTATACCCTTGATGTTTTGCTAAGCGAAATAAATTGGCATCTTTTTTTCTAATTAATTCAAGAAAACCAGGGTTATGATAGATATTAAAGAAGGTCTGCAAACAGGTGCGTGTTGAAACACTGCTGGAAATACCTTTAGCAGAGGAGAAATTTGGGTTGCTTTTTAAAGAATCTAGAAATGGTGTGTTGCTTTCTTTATAACCATACAAATGCATGTATCTGCTGCTTAAACTTTCACCCATGATGAGGACGACATTTTTAATTTTTTGGTTGCTGTGAGTAATATTGTATGGTTTATACCCAAAGTTTTTGGTTTCGTATTTAGAGCGAACTATCCAATCAGAAAAAGCCCGTACGGTGTTGTAAATGGTGCTGTAAGTTGGTTTTGTGTAAAAAAATGATGGTCCTTTTATGTAGGATAGAACAGGTGTAACGCTTAGTGCTAATACAACTATTATCCATGCATAAGGTAACTGTTTCCGCCTTTTTATGTAAAGCGGTCCTATAAGAATTAGTGTTGAGGATGCGCATAGTGTTAACCATACGGGCCAAAGGATATGAGCAAGGGAAGATCCTGTTTGTGCAATTTCATCGAGCTCAAAAAAAACCTTAGAAATGTCCTGAGAATGGATAGGGGCTCCGAAATATGCCCAATGATTTACTTGAATAATTTGAGTAAAGGCAATTAGTCCTAAAACTATTCCAAGAAACCAGCGGTTTCGGACAAGACTTAGTATGAAAGCAAAAGGTATTACTCCAAGTAAGGTAGTAATAGGAATTGTGCAGGTTAGAATTTTGCAAAGATGCCCTAAACATAAGTCAGGTAGTAAAATTCCAAGGCTTACGAGGGCGGTAAAGATTAAATTATGCTTTAGAACCACAAGCAACCAATCCATACCATTGCTACCAGTACGAATGCTAGCATAACGGCGGCAGATGCTGCATCTTTTACAAATCCAATGGCTAAATCGTGCTCTATTGTGACTCTGTCTGCTAGCCGTTCAATAGCGCTATTGAGTAGTTCTAAGCAAAGAACTATTAGGTATACAGACAGCATCAGAACTTTTCTAAAAAGTGGTACAGATAAAAAACCTAGCAATACCAATAGAAAAGGTAAGAGATATACCTCTAGTCGAAAAGAATAATCGTTGTTAAATGTAGCTTTTAAGCCGGTGCATGAGTACCCTAAACTTTTTCTTATTTTTTTTATCATATCGCTTACCATTTATTTACACTTACTTTGCTAAAGTTTTTGATAACTAGCAAGATTTAGGTATTTTTTTGAGTCGACTTTTTGATTCATTACATAAATTACTGAGGGTGAAACAATACCATATTGATCAGTTACGTCAAAAAGCAACATTGCTTAATGAGCAAATTGAGCTTCGTCTTTTGGCAATTGAAAAAAATGTGTCATATATCAATACCGAGCGGTTAATTGCATCAGTGAATATCTCTGGATCTGATACGCTTGAGGCATTTGTTGAGCAAAAGATTCGTCAAAATCAACAGTATGTTCAAGAGAATGAGGAGCTCCAAAAGCTTGTCAAAGAAATTCAAGATCAATTATATGAGGCTTATGTTGAGCAAAAGCAATTTGAAAAAATTCAGGATCACGAGCGTGTTCGTATTAATACTGAAGTGAAGCGTAAGGAAACTCAAGTAATTGATGAAATGGCGACTCAAGTAAACATAAAAAAATTGACTAAATTTTAAATAATATTTACACTAAACTGTAGTATTAATCTACATAAGTTAAATTTACAAAATGAGGGTAAAGAAACTATGGGTAAATATCTTGCAGAAGGCTTAGGGACATGTTTGCTAGTACTTTTCGGTTGTGGAAGTGCTGTTTTGGCAGGTCCTCATATAGGTTTAGTTGGAGTGGCGCTAGCATTTGGCTTTACTCTATTATTGCTTACTTACTGGTTAGGACCAATTTCTGGCTGCCATATTAATCCGGCAGTAACATTGACGCTAGCTTTTACTAAAAAGTTTCCAATGCGTGATGTTGCTCCATACATTGCTGCTCAGCTAGTTGGTGGTATTATTGGTGGGTATTTATTGTTGCATATTGCTCAAGGTCACGCTCATTTTAGTTTAGATGCAGGTTTTGCATGTAATGGGTTTGGTGAGCATTCACCGGGTGGATACTCAGAGTTTAGTGGTCTTATTACAGAGGCTATTACGACAACAGTGCTATTGCTGGCTGTACTTGCAACGACGCGTAAAAAATTTCCAACCGATATAAATGGGATTTTCTTAGGGATAACATTTGCATCCATTTATTTAGTAAGCATGCCAGTTACTAATGCTTCTTCAAATATAGCGCGAAGCTTAGGTGTTGCAGTAATTCATGGTGGATGGGCTATGCACCAACTGTGGTTGTTTGCCGTAGCTCAGCTTATTGCTGTTGTATTGGCTATTGTTCTATTTAAAGTTTTAGAAGAAAATTAAGAACAAAACAAAATAAGGTAAAGCCCTCAGATCTGAGGGCTTTTTTTTAATTTTCTTCCGTAGATCCTTGAATATGACCATGCTCATCAATTCCATCATGATCTGATTTATTTTCTTTAATTTCTTGCTTGCTGGATGAAGAGTTGTCTTTTAGTAAGCGCTCTAATGCTTCAGCAATTTCATTATTCTTACCTTCTTTTATAAACATAATTCTTTACCCCTTATTAACTCTATGGGCGACTATAAGGAGAATTGTTCTCAACTACTACGTGGAATTTAATGAAAGATTCACTTTGCTATTTGTCCTTATTGTGTAGTAACGGTCATCAAACGTGTGCGAGGGGGTGAGATGATAAAATGGTACAAAAGATATATGTTTGTGGTTGGAACCCTTGGGCAGTTTTTATTTTATGCACAATTTTATAGAATTCTTCAGCATAAAAGCGCTCAAGATGTTTCTCTTGTGGGGTTTATAAGTTCATTTATTGCTATTTCTAGCTGGTTGATTTATGGGCTAAT
>CANKYV010000019.1 GCA_947487955.1 Alphaproteobacteria bacterium | reverse complement strand
TTGGCTGAAAAAGGAAAGGCTAAAATGGTTATTGTGGCTGCTGGAATGCGAAAGTTACTGCATATTATTTTTGGCGTGTTAAAAAATAAAAAACCTTTTGCTTATGCTTGAAAAAAATGATTGACTCTCAAGACGGTATCTTTCGAAACAAAAAATCAATCAAATATCAAGAGTAAGAGATTAGTACTCGTCGCTCCAGAAAGCGAAGCTTTCGTGGAATCCAGTGATTAATATCGATATTACTAGCTAGATCCCACGCAGGCTGTGCCTGCTGGGAAGACGCAGAGAAAATAGAAAACCCAAAGCATAAGTTTCGAAAGATACCGTCTTGAGAGTCAATCATTTTTTTCAAGCATAAGCAAAAGGTTTTTTATTTTTTATATTGAATTATTTTTATATTTATCGTAAATTTTTCATTCTTTTTATCGAAACTTAATTAATAGGATATAAATTATCTATGAATAAACAAATTATCAAACTATGCATGCTAGGAACAATATTAATCTCCTCTTCTCAACTTTTTTGTGAGATAGATGATCTTCTTGAAGAGTACAAATTATCTAGCACACAGAGATGTGCTGTAGAGCGATTTTGCAAAGAAATGCCTGTAACTTCTGATGAAAAAGAGAATATAGGACATGTGGTGGATGCAGTTCTTAGTATACCTAAAAAAAATTTAACCCCTATGTTTTTAGATGTAATATGCCGCCTTACCAAAGGAATGGACGGAAAAAACATACGCTTTGCCATTGAAGATATTAGCCAAAAGCCAGAACTTTTAGTTAATATTTTCTGTGTTTTCAATGAAACTACAATGAAACTACTAAATAAATCTGTAAAATCTGACGATATAACAGGACTAATAAGAGATCTTCCCTTTATGGAATCCTCTCAATGGCTAAATGAATTTATCAGATTGGTAGAAATTAATTAGGAATTATCTAATCGTTTTCCATATACGACGCATCGTTACCCAAAACAACCCAGTCATTACTAATAAATACATTAGTACTTTTAATCCTAGTTGTTTTCGCTGTTCAACCTCTGGCTCGCTAGCCCACGCTAGAAATGTAGTCACATCACAAGCCATTTGTTGGACAGTAGGTTTGGTGCCGTCATTATAGGCGACGAGTCCTTCACTAAGTGGAGGTGCCATTGAGATAGCATGCCCTGGAAAATATTCATTATAATATTGACCGGGGCTTCCTTTGAAATCTGATTTATCCTTAAATCCTGTTAGAAGCGCATATATATAGTCTGCACCTTCAAGCCTTGCCTTAACGATTAAAGATAAGTCCGGAGGCAATGCTCCATTATTAGCGGCTCTGGCTTGTTTATCATTGGCATAAACACGCGGGAAATAATCAGATGGCCTTCCTGGGCGTTCAAACATTTCACCATCATCATTTGGCCCATCTTTTATCTGGTACTGAGAGGCCAATACTTTAATTTCGGCATCACTCAACCCCAAAGCCTTTAAATGACGAAAAGAAATATATTTAATGCTATGACACGCAGCACACACTTGTTTATACACTTGGAAGCCTCGCTGCAGGGAACCTCTATCAAAGGTTCCAGTTAACTTAGCAAAACTCCAGTTTTGTTTAGGAGGAATAGGAGCATTTTCGGCGGTAAGAGTGGTGAGGATTAAAATTGCGAATAGCGCAATCTTACTTCGCATAGCAATATAGCACTGGATTGCCACGCTTTCTGCGAAAGCTCGCAATGACGCGGAATATAGCCTCATATTTCCTCCGGCACTTCTCTCGCCTTCTCAAATCGGCTAAGCAACGGATAAAAAAACCAAAAATGCACAAAATAGTAAGCAGTTGCTAGTCTTCCCACCCACAAATACATCCCCTCCGGCGGCTTTGCGCCAATCCAGCCCAATACAGTAATATTGACCACCATCACCCAAAACAGCTTAGAAAAAATAGGACGATATCTTGCGCTTCGCACCGGATGAAGATCAAGCCACGGTAAAACCATTAATGTAAATACAGCTCCAAACATTGCAAGCACCCCTCCTAATTTACTAGGGATTGAACGCAAAATTGCATAGAAAGGCAAAAAATACCATTCAGGTACAATGTGAGGCGGCGTTACCAAGGGGTTAGCTTGAATATAATTATCAGGTTCTCCAAAAAAATTAGGCGCAAAAAACACAACACCTGCATATATGCATAAATAGACACCAAGCCCAAATAAATCTTTGATCGTGTAATAAGGATGAAAAGGAATTTTATCTTTTGGCTTAGCTTCAATTCCTGTGGGATTATTTGATCCAAACTGGTGTAAACTTACCATGTGCAGCATTACTACTCCCACAATCAGAAATGGCAATAAATAATGAAGAGCAAAAAATCTATTCAGTGTTGGATTATCCACAGAAAAACCACCCCATAACCACTGCACAATGCTTTCCCCTCCAGGAAAAGCTGAAAACAAATTTGTAATAACGGTCGCTCCCCAAAAACTCATCTGTCCCCAAGGCAGCACATATCCCATAAATGCTGTTGCCATCATCAGTAGTAAAATCACCACTCCCAAAATCCACAAAAGCTCGCGCGGATTTTTATATGAACCATAGTAAAGCCCACGCAACATATGCAAATACACCACAATAAAAAATATAGATGCACCGTTCATATGAATATAGCGAATTAACCAGCCAAAATTGACTTCACGCATGACGCGCTCAACACTGTCAAAAGCATAATCCACATGAGGAACATAATGCATTGCAAGAAAAATCCCGCTCAACATCATGATCACTAAGGTAATGCCTGCAAGAGAACCAAAGTTCCACAAATAATTTAAATTTTTAGGAGTAGGATAATCTTTTAATTCCTTACGAAACAACGTTATCACAGGTAGGCGATAGTCAATCCATTCTAATATCTTCATGAAGATCACCCGATTTTTATAATCGTATTATTGTTTAGTAATTCATAAGCTGGCACATCAAGATTTCTAGGTGCTGGCCCCGATACAATACGGCCTGATGTATCATAGCGTGAACCATGACATGCACAAAGCCAGCCTTTTTCTGAAGGCGTCACGTTTTTACGCTCAGTTGGGACACATCCCAAATGCGTACAAATTCCAATAACAACTAACCATTCTGGGTTTTTACCAAAACGATCTTGGTCAGTTTGCGGATCAGGCAATGATTTAAGCTGAACAGCTTGTGCTTCTTTAATTTCTTCTGGAGTCCGCCTTTTAATAAAAATAGGTTTTCCACGCCAAAGTGTGGTCAAACTTTGCCCCGGCTCAAGCTTTGAAACATCGACCTCAATGCTTGCCACCGCCATCACATCTGCTGCAGGATTCATACTATTTATAAATGGCCATGCTGCAGCGCACACTCCCAAAACTCCAAAAGAAGTGGTGGTCAATTTTAGAAAATCCCTACGTTTTGGATCTTCAAGTGATGAATTATTGGGTGTGTCTTCCATAAAATACTAGGTAACCCTTGATTTTTAAAGGATAATCTAAAAATTTAGGATATGCAAAATTGAATATTCTATTTTGCAAAAAGTAAACTTGCGAAATTCTGGCGAATCTAAAAAATAAAATCAATTGGGAAAGTAAGTCACAGCTCAGAGCGGTATTTAAAATTTTAACTAAATGTATTTACATTTTTATAATTCACCTCAAGAATTATAGTAGTGATAAATAATGGAAATAGTATGAATAAATCAACTGTATTAATGCTAATGGCTAGTATATCTCTGGCTCCTTTAAGTGCTGCAGACACATCAGCTAATCAAGTAGAAGCACTTCAAAAGCAAATTGAAGCCCTGCAAACACAACTAGAAATGCTTGCAAAACAGGTAAAAGAGCAAAGTACTCAAGTTAAAGAAATCAAAACAGAAAACAAACAGATCAAAGAACATCGAGCTGTGATGGCAACTCCAGGAGCAAAAGAAGCACTTCAAGTAGAAAATGCTCCAGTATTTGAAAAAGGATACACTCCAGTTCCTGGCACAAAAGCCGGAGTAAAATTCAGCGGAATGGTCAAACTAGATATGATCCGTGATACTAAAGCAAATACAAGCGAACAGACAAACATAGGCCGCGTTCCATATGCTTTACAAGCACGCAACCCTTCTCTACCTAGCACCCCCACGTCTTGGAAAGAGCATTTTAACGTGCATGCTAAACAGAGTAGAATACGAATTGATTCAGTAATTAAAAATACATCAGGAACTGACACTAAGGGCTTTATAGAGGGTGATTTCTTTGGTTCAACTCATTGGGGGGATGCTGTTCCAGGAGGAACAACTGGAAACACAACAAACTCATCCACTACCTACGCCTTTAGACTACGCCATGCAGTTCTTAGTTATGGCGGCTTAGAGGCAGGGCACACAACCACAACCTTCCATCTAGATGAAGCATTATTACCCTCAGTAGATTTGAATGGAATCTCTGGTGGCTATGGCCGACATGCTTTAATCAGGTATACGCATAAGCTTGGAAATTTCTCTGTAACAGCAGCTGCAGAACATGGTCGCGGTGATTATATTTCATATGCAAAAACACCATCCGCTAACACCGCACAATATGCGTATAATATTCAAGACTCTTCAGGCAACCTTTCAAAACAAACACGCCCTGATTTAATCATGCGCGTGAAGTATAACTTTGATAGTGGCAGCGCTGTTGGTATCAGCGTTGTAAATCGCGACCTCCGCATTAAAAACAATACAGCTATTGGGGGTGCCGCAGTTGATGGAAAAACATACAAAGCCGATGCATGGGGCACAAACGTAGCCGCAAAAATTATGACAACTGGCGGTAGCTTCTTCACCGGTGGCGTCAGCACAGGAAAAGGTATTGGCTGGTATATCCTTGAAATGAACGGCAGATCAGCCCTTTTCGATCCAGCAGCATCTACCGAAGGACAACGTTACAAAGCCATCGGCATGTCCATATTCTGGGCAGGGTATTCACACGTCTGGAATCCACAATGGCAAACAAGCATTGGCGTAGCTCAAATCAAGTTAAACACACAAGCAAAAGCAAATGATGCTAATCGTCCAATTAAGCAATGGTTCGAACCGGGTCTTGATAAAAAATTCAATAAATTCCTAATCAATACTATGTACAGACCAGAAGACAACTTAGAACTTGGCTTGGAATATTTTGTGTTACAACGTCAATCAACATTAAAATATAAAGGCTTAGGTCAACGCTTACAATTTGGCGCATCCTATAAGTTCTAAAAACACCTAACCTATCACTTCCCTCTAGCAATATTTGTTAGGGGGAATTTTTTTTTTGACAATTAAAAGATAAAGACTTAATATCAACGCCAAGCAGATAGGTGAAATTTTATGAAAATCGCAAATTCTTTAAAGACTCTTAAAAATCGTGATAAAGACTGCAAATTGGTACGTCGTAAGGGTCGCATGTACGTTATTAACAAGAAAAAGCCACGCTACAAGGCACGTCAAGGTTAAGCTTAAAAGTCATGTCCTATGAAACCGACGTTGTTATTGTCGGCGCAGGGCCAGTTGGTCTGTTTGCCATTTTCGAATGTGGCATGGCAAAGCTTAAAGTTCATGTTGTTGATGCTTTTGAGAAAGTTGGCGGTCAATGCTCTGCGTTGTATCCAGAAAAACCCGTATATGACATTGCGGCATATCCTTCTATCACAGCAGCTGACCTTATTGATCAGCTTGAAAAACAAGCCGCTCCGTTTTTCCCTACCTATCATTTAAATCAACAAGTAGTAGGCATCACGTCACTAAATGATTGTGGCTCTCAATGGTTGGTACTCACTTCCACAGGAACAGAGATAAAAGCTAAAAGCATTATTATTGCTGCAGGCGTCGGCGCCTTTGGCCCCAACCGCCCCCCTCTTGATCAGCTAGATATATATGAAAAAAACAGTATTCATTACGCAGTACGTAGCAAAGATACTTACAAAGACAAGCATATTGTTATTGCTGGCGGAGGAGATTCCGCTGTTGATTGGGCTTTAATATTAAAAGATATTGCTGCCTCAGTTAAAGTTGTGCACCGACGCGCAAAATTTCGTGCCGCACCCGATAGTGAAGAAAAATTAAATACAGCCGCCATTAAAGGTGAGATTGAACTTATTACCCCATATCAACTTAGCGGATTGCAGGGCTCTAGTGGTATTTTAAACGGTGTAGAAGTTGAAAGCCTTGATGGCCAAAAGAGATTACTCCAAGCCGATTATCTATTACCATTTTTTGGGCTTTCTATGAATTTAGGCCCTATTGCTGAGTGGGAACTCAATCTTGAAAAACATCACATTGCTGTTGATCAAGCTACTTGCTCTACAAACCGAAAAGGTATTTACGCAATTGGTGATATTGCAACGTACCCTCATAAATTAAAGCTAATTTTGACCGGCTTTGCTGAAGCTGCTCAAGCTGCGCATGCTATTCGATCGCACCTATATCCAGACGAAGTAACCCACTTTGAATACTCCACAACAAAAGGTGTTGGATTTTAAAACGTTTTTACGCTTGACTAACCCCCGCTACTGTATGCTATAAATTAACGAAAATTATTCAAGGAAAAAAGAGATGGCGCGTCGTTGTGCATTAACAGGAAAAGGTGTGTTGTTTGGCCATAATGTTAGCCATGCGAACAATAAATCAAATCGTCGTTTTTTACCCAATTTACAAAATGTATCTTTCTTAAGTGAAGTACTTGGCAGAACTGTTAGCCTTCGCCTTTCAACTCGTGCAATTCGGACAGTTGAATTTCATGGTGGCTTAGATGCGTACTTAACTTCAACGCCAAATCGTAAATTAACAGCCGAGGTACTACCTTTGAAAAAGGTTATCGCAAAACGACTTGATGCAAAAAAATAAGGCCTTCTTATTTTTTAAGAATTTTAGGCGTGTTTTGCACGCCTTTATTTTTAGCTTCTCTATTTTTGGTAACCCTATGGAATGCGTTTCGATAAAGACCCTACAGCCTTATCTCGATCAGCTACAGCCAGGAGACTGGTTAGTTGTCGATATCGATGACACGGTCATCACCCCAAGCGCAATGATGTTTCGAACACAATCCCCCCATTGCAAACTCATTGATAATCTAAAAACATCTCCAAATTCAGATTTAACTGTTTCCATTTGGCGCCTAAACCGCAAAATCATGCTTGTTGAAGAAGAATGGCCAGCAATTATTGATGCTTTGCAAAAAAGAGGCGTTATTGTTATTGCTTTAACACAAATGCATACAGGTAGTTTTGGCAAAATCTCTTCTATGGAAAAGTGGCGCGCACAGGAGTTAAAAACGCTGGGAATAACTTTTAGCGCATTTGCCACAAATGATATCGAAATATTAATTGACGGCGAAAAACCAGCAACAGTATATCAAGGAATTCTTTTTACAGGGCCTCATACAAAAGCAGATGTATTGGAAAATTTTATAAAAAGATACGGCAAACCACCTAAAATAGTTTTTTTTGATGATCGTTTTGAACACGTAAAATCGCTTGAAAAATTATGCACAGATATGAATATTTCTTTTGAGGGTTATCACTATCAAGCCACAAACCAAATACCATATAACGCGCAAAAAGATTTCGGCACCATTCAAACTCAAAAACTTCAAAATGATGGTGTGTGGATTGAAGACTCGCAAATTCAGGAAATGAGTTAAAGTATAATGGATGACTTTTTCATCAATTCAATCAAAACTCTAGAGCAATTTTCGCCAGAAATGCTGTTAATATTTGGATTTCTCACCTGCATCATATGCACTTTGCTTTCTTTTCGTTATTTTGGCGCGCTTGGTCTCGTATGTTACAGCGTGCTTGCGGTTACGGTTGCCAACATGCAAGTTCTAAAACTTGGAATTTTCTCCTATGCCCAAGAACCAATTGCGCTTGGTACCGTTGTGTTTACAACGCTTTTTACCACTAGCGATCTTATCACAGAACATTACGGAGCAGCTCTGGCAAAAAAGACAATCTACCTTACTTTCTCAATGCAAATTTTTGTCATTCTAAGCATGCTATTTGTCATTGCTCACCCAGAACCAGGCCATCACAAAAGCGCCGTTCAACTTGGCATTGAAACACTTTTCACTCCATCATTGAGGCTACTTATTGCAAGCTTAATTGCATTTATCATTTCACAACATATTGATATTAGTATCTTTTCAGCTCTTAAAAAGCGTCATGGTAAGAATCTATTATGGCTTCGAGGCAATGTATCAAGCTTAATTTCAGGGCTCTTTGATACATTTGTATTTAGCATACTTGCATGGATTGTTTTTGCCCCATCACCATTGCCGATCTCTACGGTTTTAATTGGCTTTATAGGCTTCTCTCAATGTTTAAGAGTTTTTGTTTCTATTCTTTCAACTCCACTTTTGTATATTAGCTATCGGCTGAAACCTCATGACCTTTAAATTTGATATTTTAAAATCTACTTCTCAAGGGCGCTTAGGTTCTCTCACGACGCCTCATGGAACAATACAAACACCAGCATTTATTTTCTGCGCAACAAAAGCTGCCATGAAAGCATTAACGCCAACTCAAATGAAGAATGCTAATACGCAAATCATATTATCAAATACCTATCACTTAATGCTGCAACCAGGAAGTGAAACAGTTAAAGAGCTTGGCGGACTGCAAAAAATGACCGGCTGGAATGGACCCATGCTAACTGATTCCGGTGGGTTTCAGATTTTTAGCCTTGGCCATGGATCTATCGCTTCAGAAATAAAAGGTAATCGATCAACTAATCGCCCGAAAACCTTATTAAGAATTACCGAGCAAGGTGCGAAATTTAAATCTTACATTGATGGTAAAATTTACTTTTTAACACCTGAAGAGTCCATTCGAGTGCAACGCAACCTTGGCGCTGACCTAATAGTAGTGCTTGATGAATGCACTCCATATCATGTAGATAAAAATTACACTCAAGAATCCATGAGAATGAGCCATCGCTGGGCACTACGCTCCTTGAATGAGTGGCAAACTCATGACAATGGATCACAAAAGCTTTATGGAATAATTCAAGGCGGTGTTTACCCTCAACTTCGACAAGAAAGCTGTGAATTTATAAATGAGCACGATTTTTTTGGCACTGCTGTAGGTGGGTGCCTCGGCGCTGACAAAAGTCAGATGCACGACGTCGTTTGTTTCACCATGGAAATGGTTAAGAAAGAACGCCCCGTCCATTTATTAGGAATTGGAGGAGTATCCGATATATTCTCAGGGGTGCGTCAAGGAATTGATACTTTCGACTGCGTACATCCAACCCGATTAGCTCGTCATGGCGGCGCATTAGTCAAACCAGCAAATAACCCAAGCACTACTCGCGAACACATCAACTTACGCAATAGCATGTATATTAAAGACACCAAACCTATTGAAGAAAAGTGTGGATGCGAAACTTGTGAATGGGCTAGCCGTGGATACATACACCATCTTTTAAAATCTCAAGAAATGTTAGCATTTACGTTAATTTCTATTCACAATGTATACTTTATGAACAAACTTATGACATCGATTCGCCATGCCTTACAAAATGATTCGCTTGATAGCTGTCAAAAAGAGTGGTGCCATACAAGTAACCACAATGACAATCCTTTATCTTGTTAACTAAGATTAATATTGTTAAAAATTTGTTAATTTTCATTAACAACATCTATAAATAAAAAACTCGTTAAACCATAAAATTTTTGATAACATTTAGAGAATAAGCAATATACATGAGTACTATATGCGCATTCTACTTATTGAAGATGATTCAGCAACAGCAAAAGGACTTACAAACACACTGAAATCGGAAGGTTTCGTAGTAGATTGTACGGATCTAGGTGAGGATGGTCTGGAGATTGGCAAAATTTATGAGTACGATTTAATCGTTCTTGACCTTATGCTACCCGACATGGACGGTTTTGAACTTCTTAGAAGGCTTCGAGCTTCCCAAATAAAAACACCTGTGCTTGTTCTATCAGGCTTAAATGACACGGAAGACAAAGTTAAAGGATTTGGCTTTGGCGCAGATGACTATTTAACAAAACCATTTAGCAAAAATGAATTATTAGCTCGCATTCATGCAATTGTGCGTCGCTCCAGAGGCCACAGTGATTCAGTTATTCGCGCTGGAAAACTGGTCGTGAACTTACAAAACCGCACCGCAAGTGTTGATAAATCAACAATCAACCTTACTGGCAAAGAATATGCGATTTTAGAACTATTAGCGTTACGCAAAGGAACTACCCTCACAAAAGAAATGTTTTTAAACCATCTTTATGGTGGTATGGATGAGCCTGAACTAAAAATTATCGATGTGTTTATTTGTAAACTTCGTCGTAAATTGACAGAAGCTTTAGGACATGACAACATCATAGAAACAGTGTGGGGACGAGGTTATGTTTTGCGTGATCCAGACATGGATTCACTCTTTACAGCACCTGAAAAAGCGGTGTTACCAAAAGTAACAAATCACGCAGAGCAAAGAGCTCCAGTTCTATAACACCAACCTGATGCAATATTGCAACGCATTTGTAAATCAGGGTTGTATTTTGTCATTAATGATGGAGAAGAAATCTCCTTTCGGTATATATTGACCTCGATAGGTTAACTATTTTTTTTAAATTCAGGAGATATTAATTATGAAAAAATTTGCAATGGCAGTAGCTACTGCTTCTTTATTAGGCGGAGCTTATGCTGAGTCTTGTGCTTCATCTGTAAGTGGATTTTATGCTGGTGTTCAAGCTGGTGTGAATTCATTGAGCCTTAAGGTTAAAAATAAAGATACTGGCGTTAAAAACAGCTTGGGTGGCAAAGGATTTGCCGGTGGATTTTTTGCTGGTTACGGCATGGGCCTTGGTTCTTGTGCATACGTTGGTGGTGAGCTTTATTTAAATCTTGGCAACACAAACATAAGCCAAGTTGATGATACGGGATCTAAATCTACAATTACTGTCGGTTACAATTATGGAGCAAAGGTTCGTCTAGGCTATACTGTTTCTCAACAAGCAATGATTTTCTTAGGTCTTGGTGCGGAAAGAGCAAAAATATCAGCTAAAAATAATGGGGAATCAGCAGGAAGCAAGCAAAAAATTTCATTTGCACCTTCAGTAGGTGTGGATATTTTTGCTAATAAGAACGTGTTCGTTCGCACTGAGTTCACACAAGTATTTGGACCAAACCTTACTGAAAAAAATTCAGATGTAAGAGTTAAAGGAACTCAACAACGTTTCGCTCTTGGTTTAGGTTACAAGTTCTAAGCTTGTCTAAAGCAATTAAACCCGCCTTCATGGCGGGTTTTTTTATGTCTTGATTTGCTCAACTGGATTGCCACGCTCCTACGGAGCAATGACGCAGTTTCCTCATTGTCTTCGCGAACTCACAAAGTGAATGTGGCGATCCCGTAAATAATATCAATACCTAAAGAATTTCATTCAGCCTCACCACCGTCTCTTTTGAAGCCTGCATCAATGGCAAACGCACTTCGCCTGAACACTTACCAAGTAGCTCCACAGCAGCCTTCACCGGCATAGGGTTCGGCTCCATAACCATGGCATAGTGAAGTGGCATTAATTCATTATTCAAGGCATGAAACCGCTCTAAGTCCTTATTTTTCCATGCACCTACAAATGCCGCCATCATTTCAGGCCTTACATTGGCAGTAATTGAAATTACCCCATCACCACCCTGCCCTAAGTATCCTGCTGCATAAGGATCATCGCCACTAAGCAAGCAAACGTGCTTTTTTGCTGATCTTCTCATTAAAGCAGCTCGACTCATATCAGTTGTTGAGTCTTTAATACCCACCACTCGTTCTAGCTCAAACAATCTCAGCACCGTTTCAACCGAAATTTCTAACACAGTCCTTCCGGGATTATTATATAAAAGCATAGGCAAATTAACTGCATCATGCGTTGCTTTAAAATGCTGATACATGCCTTCTTGTGTTGTTTTGCAATAATAGGGAGCCACGACCAGTAAAGCATTAGCCCCAAGACGCTCAGCTTGCTTTGCTTGCTCAACCACAGCCCACGTAGAAGGCGCTCCACAACCCACAATAATAGGAATTGAAGATTCTCTTACTGCTATTTGTATAAGCGTTTCCCGCTCTTGAGACGTCAACAATGCTCCTTCACCTGTTGAACCACACACAACAATAGCGGCAGTGCCTGCCGTACCATGCCAATGAATCAGATTGACAAGAGCATGCTCATCCAGGCTATTGTTTTTAAATGGAGTCACTAAAGCAACGATCGACCCTTTAAACATATGAAATCCTTTTTATCAATTGGCTATACCATAACCTATAGGCTTTTATTAGCCAATATCTTCTGTTTTCTGTTATTTGCAAAGGACCCAGATTTTATGAACATGTCTCCTCATGATGCCATTAAAGCGTGGCATAATTACCAAGATTCAAATGTTACAGAAACATTTAAACAGTATCGCAAGTTCATCCATGCATTTTCTGGAAAATTTCCCTTAGACCACATCAGAAAGCGCGCTGAAGAAGCCGCTTATTACAAAGTAGATTCACAAGAAAAAGTTATCAAATACTTTGAATTCAATCCAGTATTAACAGGAAAAGGCCTTATTGTCCTTGTCAGAGCACTACTTGAAACAGCTCAACACGATAGAATACAAGATATTATTCAACGGTATTGGCTAGAGCTTGATTTCAGTAAAAAAGAAATAAATGAATTAATACAAACAGCAAAACCTTATCTAAAAAAAGCTGACTTTAATAAAAAACTTGATGCATTAGTTTCCCAAGAAAAGCACGAACACGCGCAACATTTTTTGCAATACGTAGATGTAGCCACGAAAAGAATTGCACTACTTCGTATGAGCATTCAAAAACATAACGAAAAGTTACCTAAAAAAGCAAATAATTTAAAAAATACAAAAACGCCAAAAGAAATTTCAACTGCACTGCAATACAAAAGAAACCCAAACGTGCTACTTGATGTCGTGCGTTATTACCGTAAAGCTTATAAAACAAAAGAAGCTATCGCCCTTTTACAATCACTTAATCGCAAAGCTGAAATAGAAGTACCAGCCCCTTGGTGGAACGAACGCAACATTTTAGCACGTCGAATGATGGAAGAAGGCAACTGGAATGAAGCATACAAGATAATATCAGGACATGCCCTTAAAAAAGGAGAAGCCTTTGCAAACGCTGAATGGATGCTGGGTTGGCTTGAACTAACTAAACTCAATAAAGCAGAAAAAGCAGCGAATAGATTTATTGAATTACATGGAAATGTAGGCATGCCTGTTAGCAAGGCTCGCATGGCTTTTTGGGCAGCAGAAGCTCTCACAGCAATAAATGAAAATGATCGAGCAAAGGAATACTATAAAAAAGCAGCAGCCTTTCCTGCAACATTTTATGGTCAAATTGCGATTTCACGCCTAAAAAATACGGGCGAAGAACAAGAAGTTATTGATTTTGAAGAGCGTGCCACTGTTTCTGATGAAGCAGAAAACATGTTCGATAGCCGATTCCTTATTGAATGTTTAAAAACATATGGAGAAAATCTGCCTGTAGACTTGCAACTAACCTTACTAAACTATGCAAGCACACAATTAACCGTACCTGGAGAAGAAATCCTTATTACTGAATTTGCCCATCAATTAGGTGGAACCTATTTAAGCGTTTTTGTTGCTAAAAAAGCCCAATATCTTGGCATGGTAATTACAAAATATGGATACCCTATGCTCGATGAGCGCTTGCGCAAAAACATTTTTTCAAAACTTCCCCCACTAATTCAGTGTTTTGCTCACGGCATCATTCGCCAAGAAAGCAATTTTAGCGAAACTGCCGTTAGCACCGCTCAAGCAAAAGGACTCATGCAATTAATGGATGGCACTGCAAAAGCTATGCGCAAACTAGCTCCGCATTATGGCTTAACGCCTATTGCAGGAGATATTCATGACAGACGTGTAAATGTAACCCTTGGTACAACGCATTTACTTGAGCATCTTGAAAAATATGATGGTTATTTAATTTTAGCTCTCGCTGCATATAATGCAGGAGATTCTAATGCTGATGAATGGATAAAATTTTTTGGAGACCCAAGAGAAACCGATGATTGGATTAACTGGATTGAAAGCATTCCTTTCGGGGAGACAAGGAATTACATTAATCGTGTTTTAGAAAATTCTGCAATTTACGCAGCTCTATTTCTTCCTGACCAACATTTTGAGACAATTGACTGGGTTACAAAACCAGTTCCGCACATAAAACATCATTGAGCTCCATAAGTTGTTGTATTTTTGCCATAAAGGCACGTTTACTTAAAGAAACTAAAATTTATAAATTAATTCGACGAGCGTATTTTGCTATAATATATCCCTATGTAAGAAAAAAATAGGGTTGTTATGGAAAAGAAAATACCAATGACACGACAAGGATATATCATTCTTGAGCAAGAATTAAGTCATTTAAAAAGTATTGAACGCCCTGCAGTTATCAAAGCTATTGCAGATGCACGTGAACACGGTGATCTTTCCGAAAATGCTGAATACCATGCAGCCCGAGAACGTCAAGGTTTTATAGAAGGTAGAATTTCTGAATTAGAAGATAAAGTAAGTCGCGCTGATGTTATGGAGCCTTCAAAAATTACAGGCGATTATGTTAAATTCGGCGCAACTGTAACTCTGCATGATGATGATAGTGACGAAATTGTTGTCTACCAAATTGTTGGTAGCGATGAATCTGATATTAAAAAAGGCTTGCTATCAATTACATCACCTTTAGCACGCGCATTAATTGGCAAAACAGTGAATACTTCTGTTGAAGTTTCCACCCCAAGTGGCGGCAAAGGCTACGATATTAAGAAAATCGAATATATTTAAGCGCTGAGGGGCTCTTCCCTCAGAATTTTTATCTCACCAATTCCAAATACATTATTCGGTATGCTAAGCTTCCATTCAATACAAAAAAATTGAAAAATCAATGCAAGCAAATTTAAAAGTACAACTTTATGTTGACGGAGCAGACCTAAACGTTATTGGAAAAATGGCAAAGCTTGATTGGATTAAAGGCTTTACAACCAATCCTAGCCTTATGCGCAAATCAGGGACTACCAATTACAAAGAATTTGCTCTTAAAGCTTTGCAACTTATAGGCAATAAACCAATTTCATTTGAAATTTTTGCTGATGATCATGAAGGTATGATTGAACAAGGCTTAAAAATAGCTTCTTGGGGCAAAAATATTTACGTAAAAATTCCCGTTATCAATACCAAAGGCGAATCTACAGCAAAAGTTATTCGCGAGCTTTCCCAAAAAGGCGTAAAGCTAAACGTTACTGCTATTTTTAACGTTGAACAGGTTCATGAAGTCGTACAAAATTTGCAAAGCGGTATTCCTTCTATTGTATCAGTATTCGCTGGCCGCATTGCTGATACAGGCCGTGATCCAATCCCTATCATGAAACAATCAAAAGAAATTACAAAAACC
Source organism: Alphaproteobacteria bacterium (assembly GCA_947487955.1). GTDB lineage: Bacteria > Pseudomonadota > Alphaproteobacteria > Paracaedibacterales > CAITNM01 > CAITNM01. Next base: position 12,282 of record CANKYV010000019.1, on the reverse strand, counting down.
TGTGAGGCGTGTGAATTATTATGGGCAAGCCCTCGTGAAACCCTAAACATATTTCAAGCAGATGAGGTTAATTGCGATATCATCACCGCTACTCCAGACATCCTAAGCAAGCTAGATCTGTACAATAAAGATCTATTCCAGTTCAGCTTAGAAACCGTAAACATTTTTTACAACGATGCTCAAGCCGCCGGATTTGAGCTTTAGAGTAACTGTTTCAACTGCTCAACCAAGTCTGTTTTTTCCCATGAAAATCCACCGTCTTCTTGAGGAGATCTGCCAAAATGTCCATAGGAAGCCGTGCGTAAATAGATTGCTCTATTCAAATTTAATCTTTCACGAATAGCCTGAGGACGCATATCAATGTTTTCTAGCATCCAATCTAGAATAACTTGATCATCCACTTTACCCGTACGATGAGTAGTTAAATACAATGACAATGGCTTTGATAACCCAATAGAATAAGCAACTTGGAAAGTACAACGTTGCGCCAAACCAGATGCCACAACATTTTTTGCCAAATACCGCATCATGTATGCACCAGAACGATCAACTTTTGTTGGGTCTTTTCCTGAAAAAGCTCCCCCTCCATGTGGCGCAGCGCCGCCATAACTATCAACAATAATTTTTCTACCTGTTAAGCCAGTATCGCCATCAGGACCACCAATAACAAATCGCCCTGTGGGATTAATTAAAATATCCTCTTTAGAAGGCATCCACCCTTTAGGCAAACTATTTTCTAAAATAGGCAGCACGATTTCTCGTACTTTATCCAAAGAAACATCTGCTGCATGTTGCGTAGATAATAAAACTTTATGCGCCCGAATAGGTTGCCCATCTTTGTATAAAAGCGTTACTTGTGATTTTGCATCTGGTCCCAATATATCTTGATATTCTTCAACACGACTTTTATGAAGATTTTGCAAAATACGGTGAGAATAATACAACGTAGCTGGCATAAAGGATTCAGTCTCGTCACAAGCATAACCAAACATAATGCCTTGATCACCTGCCCCCTCATCTTTATTGTGTGTAGCATCGACACCTACAGCAATATCTGCTGACTGTTCATGCAAAAAATTAGAAATATCAAGATCTTTATGGTGAAAGCCATCTTGTTCATAACCAATTTCGCTTACCAATTCACGAATAGCATTTTCAATTTCATCATTTGAGATTAATGCATTTGAACGATGCTCGCCGGCTATTACAACACGATTCGTTGTTGCTAATGTTTCAATTGCTAGACGAGATTCTGGATCTTGTTCCAAATACATATCAACAATCAAATCAGATACTTGATCGCACACCTTGTCAGGATGTCCTGCTGAAACAGATTCGCTAGTAAACAAATAATGTTGTGCCATGGCGTTACTCTTCAAATTTAGTTAAATTAAAGAAAATATTTTTCTTTACACATTAATGCTTGTTGATAGCCATTGTCACCTAAATTTTCCTGAGTTTAAACAAGATTTAACTCAAGTTATTCAAAACGCTCATAATCAGGACATAAAATATATGCTAACTGTGAACACACGCATCGCAGAAAGCCTTGATGTGCAGCAAATTGCTGAAGCATATCCTAATATTTTTTGCAGTGTTGGTGTTCACCCTCATGACAGCAAAGATTACAATGATTCAACACTCATCGAGCAACTGAAAACTCATGCAGCTCATCCAAAAGTTGTAGCTCTTGGCGAAACAGGCTTAGACTACTATTACAACAATAGTGATGCAGATGCTCAAATCAACTGTTTTAACATGCACTTAAATGTAGGGTCAGAGCTCAATCTTCCTGTCATTATTCACACGCGCGAAGCAGATACCGATACAATTGCATCTCTTAATAAATACCCTAACACGAGAGGCGTTTTTCATTGTTTTAGCGGATCAAAGGAATTTGCAAAACAAGGTTTAGACAGAGGTCTTTATATTTCATTTTCAGGAATTATCACTTTCAAAAATGCCTCTGAATTAAGAGAAGCTGTAAAATTTGTCCCTCTTGATCGAATTCTTGTTGAAACAGATTCACCATTTCTAGCACCAATCCCCCATCGAGGAAAACGCAACGAACCAGCGTTCACACATTTTGTTGCAAAAATGGTTGCTGAACTGAAAGAAATTTCACTTGAAGAAGTAGCAAGTGCAACAACCAAGAATTTTTTTAATTTGTTTAATAAAGCGATACCATGAATGTATAAAGCCATTGCAAGAACACTTATAAATGTTGGCATCGGCTTAACCGTAATCGGTGTTATTGCAGTGGGGACTATGAGCTATCTTTACTGGCACATAAAACCTAGCTTACCAAATTCTAATTTTCTAAATGACTATCAAGCGCCAGAGCTCACTCGCGTTTATGATCGTCACTTTAACCTTATACAAGAATTCGCACCAATCCATAGAATAAATCTAAGAATCGAAGATATTCCCGAGAAAATTATTGCCGCGTTTTTAGTAGCTGAAGATAAGAATTTTTTTTATCATCCAGGCATTGACCCTATGCGTATTCTTCGAGCACTTTTTCAAAATCTCTCACAAGGAAAATCACAACAAAATTTAGTAGGAGCATCAACAATCACTCAGCAAGTAGCAAAAAATTTTTTGGTGGGTAATGAAAAAAGTTTTTTAAGAAAATTACGAGAAGCATTTGCAACTTTGACTTTGGAACAGCAATTAAGCAAAGAACGCATTCTAGAGCTTTATTTAAATCAAATTTATTTAGGGAATGGAATGTACGGCATACAAGCAGCAGCACTAAAATATTTTAAGAAAAGCGTTGACGAATTAACAATAGCAGAAGCCTGTCTACTTGCAGCTCTTCCCAAAGCACCAGCGCAGCTAAGCACTTTAAAAAACACACAAAAACTTAAAAACAGACGCAATCTTCTTATTCAAGCACTGCTAGAGCAAAGCTATATTTCTTCTGAAGAAGCATCTCTGGCTATAACACAACCTATTGAATTCCATCAAACAGAAAATTTACCAGATAATTACCAATATTATACTAATTTTCTACGAGAAATAATTCAAAATGAACTACCTACACTTAATATTACTTCAGGTTTAGAAATTTTTAGCTGTATGGATGTACGCTTTCAACAAGCAGCCCAAAAAGCTCTACGCGATGGTCTACTAAAATATGATCTCTCTCATAAAACTTTTAATAAACCCCTTACAAATTTAGGCTCTAAATATTCCATTGAAGAATTAAAAAAAATCCTTGTACCTGACTGTCCGGTGAACTATCAAAAAGCTGTTGTTGAACTTCAAAATACAAAATTTTTTGTACAGCTAGAAAATCAAAAATCTTTACCTTTAGATACAACGGGATGGTCTTTCGAAACGCCTTTACTTCCTGGTGATGTTGTATTGGTTGAAGTGATAGATAAAAAAGCACAGATTAGACAAATTCCAGAAGTAAGCGGAGCTGTTGTTGTAATGGAAGCAAGAACAGGAAAAGTTCTGGCATTAGTTGGTGGTTGGAACTATACTTCCAATCCTTTCAACTGCGCCACCCAAGCAATCCGTCAACCTGGTTCTAGCTTCAAACCTTTTGTTTATTTAGCCGCTCTTGAACAAGGAATTGACCCGAATAATATTATTAAGGATGAATCTATTACGATACTTCTTAATAGCGGAAAAGAAATTTACAGACCAAAAAATGTTGATAAAAAACTTCACGGTTTTGTAACCGTAAAAAATAGTTTAGCACACTCTCATAATTTAGCCGCCATTCAACTTGGATTAAACACTGGAATTGAACATATCCAAGATACAGCAGAATTATTTGAAGTATATAATAATGCCCCAAAACACCCTTCCATGATATTAGGGGCAAAAGAAACAACTTTACTCAAGATAACAAACGCATATGCAATGATTTTTAACGGTGGGTATCACTTAAAACCAAAATTTTACACGTCATACACTCAAAGAAAAATTTCATCTCTTAACAAAAATGTCACTTCTTGCTGTTTTGAAAAGCAACATGATTTTGCAACTATTCCTGTAAGTACAATAACCAGCTACCAACAACTTGCCTCTCCGACAGCAATCTTTGGACTTCTTGAAATGTTGCGCGCTGTCATTACTCATGGAACCGGAAAATCACTTTTACCACTTGAACGCAAATTTGGAGTAGTTATTCGAGGCAAAACAGGTACAACAAATAGTAACCGTGATGCCTGGTTTATAGGAAGTGTAAGTATTCCTGGAACTATTTATCAAGATGAAAACCCTCTTGTAATTGGGGTTTTTGTTGGGTTTTTAAAACCAAAAAGTCTAGGCAATGGTAACGGTGGAGCTGCAGTTGCTTTGCCAATATTTGGTAACTTTATAAAAAATATTGTTTCTGATATCCTATGAGAGTAGATTTTTTAGCCTTAAGGAGCTTAAGTAGAGTTTGGCACAATCTCTCTTTGTACATTCAGAAGAAATTCCAGGCAGTACTTTAAATCGAGTTGCAGATGGCGGCCGTACATATTCATACTGGCGCCGCAGAATCATGTTATCGATTATTGGTGGCTATGCAGCATTTTATTTACTACGCACAAACTTCACTATGGCAATACCATATCTACAGTCCGTCCTTGGATATACTAAGTCTGACATTGGCATTATTATCTCTACCGGATCTATCTTGTATGGACTTGGGAAAGGAATATCTGGTCTATTAGGCGATCGAAGTAATGCTCGCTACTTCATGAGTATAGGCCTATTGGGCTCTGCTATTGTGAGTTTTTGTCTTGGATTAAGCACAACATGGCTTATGCTATTTGCTCTTTATACGCTTAATATGTGCTTTCAATCTATGGGGTGGCCCCCGTGTGCACGACTTTTAACGCATTGGTTTAGCCCTAGGGAAATTGGCACAAAATGGGCACTTTGGAACACGTCACAACAAATTGGTGGTGCTCTTGTTTTAATTATTTCGCCCTATGTTATGTCTTCATATGGGTGGCAGTATGTTTTCTACGTACCAGCAGTTCTATGCTTTGCTGGTGCCTTCCTTTTGCTTAACAGATTGCGTGATTCCCCCGAATCCTTAGGGTTGCCTGCTATTGAAGCCCATCATGGACTTGTAGAAGAGCATGAAATTGATGATGCGAGATTATCTACTAAAGAAATATTCCTCCAAGTTGTTAGAAATAAGCTTGTTTGGTATGTTTGTGGTGCAAATTTTTTCGTCTACATTGTTCGCATGTTTATGTTTAACTGGGCCCCAACATTTTTAAGTGAATTTAAAGGTAGCAGCTTAAAATTAGCTGGTTGGCAAGCTGCGATGTTTGATATTACTGGTATGTTTGGCGGTATTGTTGCAGGTTATTTATCAGACAAAGTCTTTGAAGGAAGACGTGGCCGCGTTGGCTTTTTTTACATGGTTATCTTAGCATTCAGCATTGTCTTCTTATGGCAATCTCCAATTGCTCAAAAATGGCAGCATTTTCTTGGCATGATGCTGATCGGTTTTCTAGTAACAGGACCACAAATATTAGTGGGTGTTGCTGCTTCTGATTTTGCTTCAAAAAAAGCTGCGGGTGCTGCTTCTGGTCTTACTGGAACAGTTGGATACCTTGGTGCGGCTGTGGCTGGATATGGCGTTGGACTTATTGTTGATCATTCTGGCTGGGATGCGGCTTTCGCTGCTGTAACAGTTTGTGCCTTAATAAGCGCATTTTTGTTTGCATTAACCTGGAATCATCGCGCTAAAGTCTTGGATAAACAAAATGAACAATGCGCAGACTAATTTTTAAAAAATCCAAAAGCTTTCTAGAAAATTTTAAGCCATAATGAACCCACAAAAATTGAGAGATTGTCCTTTATGTGGCAAGCAACTGTATATACACTTTTCCCGGACATGTTTCCAGGACCATTAGGGCAATCCATTGCCGGTAAGGCCATGCAACAAGGCATCTGGAAGCTCAATGCAGTAAACATTCGTGATTTTGCTTTAGATAAACATAAAACAGTAGATGATACGAGTTACGGTGGCGGTAGCGGCATGGTTATGCGTCCTGACGTTGTTCATTCAGCGCTTTCAGCGCATGCACAACCAAACACAAAGCTTATTTATGCTTCACCTAAAGGTCGCCCCCTAACTCAATCTATGGCTCGTTCATGGCTAGCAGATTATCCAAATGGAATTGGTATATTATGCGGACGTTATGAAGGTGTTGATCAGCGAGTTCTTGATCATTGGAATCAAACGCATGGTTTGGAAGATGTCAGTATCGGTGATTATGTTTTGTCAGGTGGAGAGCTTGCAGCACTTGTAATGATTGATGCCTGCGTACGCCTTTTACCAGACGTTTTAGAAAAACCAGACGCGACAACTATAGAAAGTTTTGAGCTAGACTTATTAGAGTACCCACAGTATACTAAACCCCAAATTTGGAATAATAAGGTCGTGCCAGATGTGCTGCTTTCTGGCGACCATAAGTCGATTGCCGCATGGCGCTTGAGTGAAGCAGAAACAATAACACAAAACCGTCGATCTGATCTTTGGCAACAATACAAAGAAAAGCAGAAGCCGGTTAAAAAATAAAAAGGAAGAACCCATGAATATTATTCAGCAAATTGAAAAAGCCCAATTGGAAAAGCTTTCTGAAGGAAAATCTATTCCTGATTTTCGCACCGGCGATTCATTGAAAGTATTAGTAAAAGTTATTGAAGGTGAGCGTCAACGCCACCAGCCGTTTGAAGGTGTAGTAATTGGCCGTAAAAATAGCGGCTTAAAGTCTACCTTTAGAGTTCGTAAAATTTCTTACGGTGAAGGTGTAGAGCGTGTTTTCTCCCTTTATTCACCAAATATAAAAATTGAAGTTGTACGTCGTGGCGATGTGCGTCGTTCAAAATTGTATTATTTACGTGATCGCCGTGGTAAGAGCGCTCGTATCGCAGAACGCGCTTATCGTGCTGAACCTAAAGTTGAAGCAGCTCCACAAGCAGCACAAAAACCAGTTGAAGCACAAGCTCCTGAAACAGAATAAGTTTAAATTCTATCAAAAATTAAACCGGCTCCAAGCCGGTTTTTTTTGTTGAAAAAATATCACATTCCATAATTAAAAAACAAAATCTTTCCCTTTATATTCAAGATAAAATACTTTAATAAAGTAACCTGGACATGCAATAACTTTAGGAAAACATCTATGAAAAAAATTACTCTTACTGCACTTATGTGTGGTTTATTAACTTCAGCACATGCTACTCCTTTCTCTGCCGGACTCGGCGTTAGCACACTCGGCATAGGGGCAAACGCTGGATACAAAATCAGCAATTCATTCAAAGTACGCGCTGCTGGAAATTACTTTAAGCTAAGTAGATCAGTAAGTGACGGAGATCTAACTTATAAGGGTAAGTTACGCATGTTCACCATTGGAGTTCTTGGTGACTGGCATTGTTTAGGAAATGGATTCCGTATTACTGGTGGTTTAATGTATAATGGTAACCAATTAAATCTTGATGTTACCCCAAACAATAGCCACAGCTATAATGGCGTTACCTATACCCCACAACAAATTGGAACTGTAAAAGGAACGATTAAATTCCGTCGTATTGCTCCATATTTAGGCCTTGGTTTTGACAGTGGACATGAAAATGCTTCTGGCTTTAGTTTCAATGCAGATTTAGGTGTTTTGTTCCAAGGCAGTGCTCGTGGAAAAATCAAAAGCATCTCTGGTTTAGCTGCAAACGATGCCACAACTATTGAAAACGTAAAAGAAGACGTTGTCAAAGCTGTTAACAAAAAGAAACTTATTAAGTACTACCCGGTTCTTTCCTTGGGCGTAAGCTATAAGTTCTAATAACTGATAATATAGTCCTCTTTATCATACAAGAGGACTATATTTCACGCCGCATCTCTTTTTAATACTGGACTATCACCAACTCTGATAATTTCCTACTCAAGTTCTTGATTTGAACTTTCTTAAAAAAGAAATTAAAACCGGCTTTAGACCAGTTTTTTTGTTGAAAAGACTACATAATTTTACTTATACGTAGTTGATATTACCTTAATATACTCTTTATTATGATGCTTATTTTGCAATTCTTGGATTTGTTTTTTACTTCCAGGGACAATCGATATAAAAATTCTATCTGAATGTATCGGAGGTTCTGAATGAACAGCTGCATTGTCACCCACAATAAATACAGTCCCTGTGTATAATTTTGGCTGATGAACCTTAGAATGATCAATATCCTTATCTAACTCTTTCCTGCCTTCAATTGTATCGCCATAGCTCTCTCTTTGTAATTGACCATTTTCATCCTTATATTCAATTTTACGATCAAAAATTTCATCAAATTTTTTTCGATCTTGAGAAGAAATGTTATAAAATAGCGTTGTGGGCCCCTTCAAAGTTAAAGCGATCTTGTACATAAAACCTCTAAAGGGTGAATAATAGTAACCATCTTGATGCCAACGAGGAACATCAAAAAGGTTTGATTTATTGGGTATACGCATTGTTAACCAAAATGATTCAGCTCTTAAATCTCTGACAATCTTTTGAACAATTTTATGGATTGATTTTGCGACAACGTAAGAAGAATCATAGTCATTACCCATAGATTCAAAAAATATAGTGAGATCCACTACCAATCCTCTAAGATTGCCATAATTATTATAGCAATCACAAGGCTCTACAACAATCCTATTGAATTGGTGTTTTTCAGACTCGCTTAGTCCTAAATTAAAATCCATAAATGGATTTTGGGCATTTAAAGACACCAAAGCTCTTTTAAGGTCAGGACATATTGCATCAACTTTTGCGATAATAGTCATTGCTATGAAGAGAAGGTATAAAATAATTTTTAGCATTGTAAAGCAGATGACAAGGACATCATTATAAACATAGACCGTTACTCAGTAGTTTTCTAGATTCTTCAACAGCGTTCCCCATGCTGCCATGGGGAACATATAGTTAGTAATTTTATCTATTAGAATGATAAAGCTCCCTATGACCCCATGCGTCATCTTTTCTGCAAACAGAACACCTTAGCATTATAGGCCCCTTACCAAATGACCAAGAAGTTCTAGTGCTTTCTCCCCAGTCACCTTCATGTATTTGCACAACGCTTTTGCCAGGAAAAGTTCTTTCCTGGTAATACTGACCCTCCCTTGCAAAAAGAGAATCTTTTCTTAACAGCGAAACAGACATAAGATTTTCAAGATTGTAATCTTTAATAATTTTTTCCATTTGCTCTAAAAATTCAGGAGTTGTTTGGATATCCCTAAATCCTTGACGCACTGCTTCATCTGTTGAAAACTCAAAGATCCCAATTGATGAAGAATTAAAAATCCATCCAGAAGAAACAGCATTCTTTAGTCGCGCCTCAATTACAGGAATAGCAGACGTTACCAGGGATGGTATTCCATCAACCTCTTGAAATTCTTCCACCATTACCTGTGATGGTTCAAGATCAAAATGCCGATGCATAAGCCTAAGCCCTGTATGCTGTTCAAATCCATAAGACAAAACTACTTCTTCAGCTTTTGTTAAAAAATCTGGGAAATAAGAACATCCCTTTAAGGCATCATCTGCTTCTCCCACTGAGAAAAGAGAATTATAGTGCACTGTATGCTCAGATATATTCAAATCGTCTAACGTCATCTCTGCAAAACATGGAACCATGCTTGCACTTGTAAATATTGCTATAGAAAGTCTTAAAGTTTTTAAATTTCATGATTTTCCTCCTATATATTTAGTTATAACGCAGCACCAAATGGCCTTAAGTAACAATTCCTCGCTACTTAAGGCCATTCATAATGCATGTAAATTTTCGAAGATAGCTGAATTATTAAATAGATTAGCTAGAAAAAAATGATACTTAACACAGAATAAAAGTCTTTATTTCTTTGATAACGAACAGCAAAAATGACAGAACTTAATCTATACATAAAAAAAACTTACCTAAAAAAATCACCCACACCTATATAATGTTATAGGTATTGATTAATAAACCCATACAATATGATAGGTAAGTAGAGCGTTCACTACTCGTCACGCCGCATCTCTTTTTAATACTGGACTATCACCAACTCTGATAATTTCCCACTCAAGTTCTTGATTTGAACTTTCTTTTACTTTTTGGCGCACTAATTCACCCAAACGCTCAAGTTCATCAGCCGTGGCCCCGCCGGTATTTAACATGAAATTACAATGCTTTTCTGACATTTTGGCCGCGCCAATAGCTAATCCCCGGCATCCCGCTTTATCAATTAATTCCCACGCTTTCGCCTGATCAGGATTTTTAAAAGTGCTACCTCCTGTACGTCCTTTGGTAGGTTGGCTTTCTTCTCGCAATTGCAAATATTGCTGCGTATTATGCTGAATATCAATTATATTTCCCTTTATTATTTTAAATGCTGCGCGCACTATAACGCATCCTTTTGGCAATACTGATTTTCGGTAAGTCATGTTTAATTCATGCGGATAAAGTTTACGAAGCTCTCCTTGGCTATCAACTATTTCAATCCACGCAAGTACATCTTTTACTTCAAAGCCGTAACAACCTGCATTCATGGCAACAGCCCCACCAATCGCTCCTGGAATAGTAACTAGAAATTCAACACCGCTCATTTGGTGCTGCATCGCAAACATAGCAACAGTCCTATCCAGCGCAGCTGCACCTGCAATTAATTCGTTATTTTCAATAGTTATTTGAGAAAATCCTCTGCCTAATTTTATAACAACACCATTATAACCACCATCACGCATAAGCACATTTGACCCAGCTCCAAGCACAAAACATGATAAATCAGCAGATTTTTGTTTTAAAAAATACTGAAGATCGGCAACATCTTCAGGCTTATATAGTGCAAAAGCAGGCCCGCCAACCTGAAACCAGGTCAAATTAGATAAATGCGCTCCAAAGCTGTAACGTCCTCGAACAGAAGGCAGCAAAACGTGCCAGTAGTTTTTCTCTGTATTAGTAACCATTAATTAATACTTCTCAGTTATTGTTAAATTAACCCGAAAGGGAAGCAGCTCAGAATGTGCGTTCCCCTCGCATCTTTTGAGTTGCCCTTTTGGCTCAAAAATCTGCGTTCCATCCCCCCCAAATCCTCCATCGACGCATTTTTTTGAGCCATTTTTTATTCAAGTATTACCATTTGCAGCTTTTAAAACTGGATGAAAATTTTTCTCTAAATCTTGCACTAATTCATGTGCCCAAGTCGTAATGTTACCTGCCCCCATACAAAGAACAATATCACCCGGCTCTAAAAACGGTATAAGCATACCAGTTAAAGAAGAAGGATACTCAAAATAACGAACAAACATTCCCTTTTCTTGAGCAATTCTATTTGCTAACCCCTCACCAGTAACACCATTAGGTAATTCACCAGCGGCATATACTGGGGAGACTAGAACTTGCTCACAACCATCAAAGCAATGCACAAAATCTTCAAATAAATCTTTCAATCTTGAAAAACGATGCGGCTGTACCACTGCATATACTCTACCTTTAGTTGCTTGCTTTGCGGCAGAAATAACCGCACGAATTTCGGCAGGATGATGAGCATAATCGTCAATAATTTTCACTCCATGAATATTACCCACTTGAGTAAAACGTCGTTTTATTCCTTTAAAAGTTTTAAACGCATGACGCACAACTGCGTCTGATATACCTAATTCTTGAGCAATTGCTACAACAGCCAAAGCATTTTGCACATTGTGCTGACCAACCATAGGTAAATATACATCTTTTAGAACTGCCGGAAGCGTTGTAACATTCTTTCCTACATGCCTTGATAATTCGCGTTGCTTTTCTAAATAGTCAGGCTTAATCGCTATATCAAAAGTAGCACCTTCTGAGCAAAATCTAACATTTTGAGCAGAAACATCTGCACTCTCGTCAAAACCATAAGTGACAATACGACGATCATCAATTTCTTGAGCTAACTCTCGCACAGTAGGATGATCAATACACAAAACGCCCAACCCATAAAATGGAACATTTCTTACGAAATGACGAAAAGCCGCATACAAAGACTCAAAATTTCCATAATGCTCCATATGTTCTGGGTCAATATTAGTAACGACTGCAATGGTAGCCAGAAGTCTTGTAAAGCTTCCGTCAGACTCATCTGCCTCAACAACAGCCCAATTGCTTTTACCTAAGCGTGCATTTGTATTGTATTCATTTATGATCCCGCCATTTACAATAGTTGGGTCCATACCCGCTGCATCAATCAACCACGCTAAAAGTGATGTGGTCGTTGTTTTTCCATGGGTACCACCAACAGCCAATGATAAACGGCTCCGCATGATTTCAGCCAACATC
>CANKYV010000018.1 GCA_947487955.1 Alphaproteobacteria bacterium | reverse complement strand
TGTGGAGACAAAAGTGTCGTCTTTGCGAACCTCCGCAGGAGGTGTGGCAATCCCCATACGCCGCGTCATTCCAGGGCAAAGCCCGTGGAAACCAGTCCTATAGATTCTGTAGTTTCCCCGTTGCAAACGTCGTCCCGTTGAAAAACGGGAACAACGGCAATAATGGTTCGTCAAATAGCAGATTAGATAGTTCGTAAAAGAATATCATTGGACTTTACTTTAAAGGAAAATCGCCCCAAGGGAGTTTTTTATATCTCTAGGCTGTAGCACAGCAAAACATAAATAATTCTTAAAAATACGCTGAATATTAAGTGTTTATTATATATTTAAATATATAATTTTTATTATGTGTTACTGCATGTAGAGTGTATATAGTGATTTACTTACTATTTTTACTTACTATTCCTTTTCTTCTAAATAGTATTGAAGCAACCACTACTGAAAAGCCATCATTTCAAGATCGCTTTAGGCAAAAAATATTAAGTGAGTTGCCTGGGCGAACCGCAAAAACTGGCAGAGATACCCTTCCTAGGATGGATAGTCAATCTGACGCAACGACTGAAATTTTATCACCTTTTTCTTCCTTTGATTCTACGCCAATTTCCTCTGCTAAAAGTAGTTTTAGTAGTAATGAATCTCGTATGCCTTCTACACCTCAATCTACCCGTAGTTTAAGATCCAGCACTCCTAGCAGCCGAGATAAATCCAGGGTTAGGCGTCCTGCAATAATGAGTGGATCAACATCTTTTGATTCTAGTGATCAGTACGAAATAGCTCAGGCATTCTCATACGTGTCAAGAATTCAAGACGAAAGAATACAAAATCAAGCCTTTACTGCTGTAAGAGTAGCTAGAGCACCAAAAGACAAAGAAGAAACTGCATTTGCTTGGTTGCAGTACTTATCAAAAATTGAGAATGAAGCAGATCGTCGTGAAGCAGCAAGAGCAGTACAAATTGCTCTAACAGCAGATAAACAAAGTGAAGCTCAAATATGGTTAAATTATCTGACAAAAATTCCTGCTGGTCCCACTCGAAATGCTGCAATTGCAGATATGGAAGATGAAGTATTACAAGAAAATAGAGAACTGGTTGCAAAAATATGGGCAAATTATCTTTCAGAAATTAAAGAACCAAGTAAGCAAAAACAAGCTGCATCTGCTGTAAGAAAAGCTTCTTATCGTATCAAAGAAGGCCTTGCTCAAGAATGGCTACGTGTATCAAAAATAAATGCAAATCCCGTTGAAAGAACTTTACCAGCTATCCAAGAAACAAATTCCTGGTGGAAGATTTTATCAGGAATTAAAAATCAAGAAATTCGCACTGAAGCGATTGAGTGCGTAAGAGAAACTCCAGAACATGAAAAAATATTGATAGCAAAATTGTGGCAGCAATATCTTGCGAAAATTTCAGAAAAATCAAAAAGGGACGCAGCAATTAATGAAATATTGCGAGCTTCTTCAAATAGATGGGAAGACATAGCCTCAGAACATCACCTTCAGTACAGGCTACAAAATACAAGTTACTAAAATACTCTCCAAGCTTAGTTCTTGAAGGGTTTTTAAATTAACTTGCTAATATATCTATGCACACCTATGCGAGTAGCATCCTCTAGAAAAAATATCTTTTTACCTGCTATAGTTTTAAAAATTTACGCTAAATAGTTTTTATGAAAAGTTCTTTTCTGCAAGATCTGCAATTCAGAGGGTTGTTCTTTCAAGCAACCGATAATGAAACTCTCGATGAGCTGCTATGCAGTAAGGAGCCTATTGTTGCATATATTGGTTTTGACCCTACTGCTAGCAGTTTACACGTAGGCAATCTTAGCCAAATTATGACGTTGCGTTTGTTGCAGCGTCATGGACATAAACCTATTGTATTAATTGGCGGTGCAACCGCACAAGTAGGGGATCCATCAGGTAAAGATGAAATGCGTCCGCAAAATAGCGATGAGGTAATTGCTAAAAACATTGCTGGTATAAAAAGTAGTTTTTCTAAATTTTTAAAATTTGGAAATGGTCCAACCGACGCTGTTCTCGTTAATAACAACGATTGGCTAACTAATCTAGGCTATATCGATTTCTTAAAAAATTACGGCAGACATTTTTCTATTAATCGTATGCTCAGTTTTGACAGCGTAAAAACACGCCTCGATCGCGAACAGCCTCTGTCATTTCTCGAGTTCAATTATATGATATTGCAAGCTTATGATTTCATGGAGCTTTTTAAAAAATACAATTGTGTACTTCAAATGGGTGGCTCTGATCAATGGGGTAATATTGTTAACGGTGTTGAATTAACGAGAAGAGTTTTAGGAAAGCCAGTGTTTGGGCTTACCAGTCCACTTGTTACAACAGCCAGTGGCGTAAAAATGGGTAAAACAGCAAAAGGTGCGCTATGGCTAAATGACGACATGCTAAGCCCTTTTGAGTATTGGCAGTTTTGGCGCAATACTGATGATGCCGACGTTATTCGGTATATGAAAATTTTTACAGATTTTACCGCAACTGATATTGCAAAATACGTAGGCCTAGAAGGTGCAAATTTAAATGATGCTAAAATTGCTTTGGCTGACGCTGCAACGACAATGTGTCACGGTGAAAATGTCCTATCAGAAATTCATGCACAGGTTCAGGCAGCATTTGGTTCAGGAAGCGATACAGACCTGCCAACCAGATGGTTGGAAGAATCTCAAATTGATATTCCAACGCTGGAAACAGTATTGGTAGCAGCTGGCTTATGCGCAAGTAAAGGTGAAGCAAAGCGTCTCGCTCAAGGCGGAGGATTGCGCATCAATGGAGAACAGGTAATGGATGCAAGAAAGGAAATTGATATTCTTGCTTTGCATGCAACGCCTATGAAAGTATCTTTAGGTAAAAAGCAACATTGTTTAGTGCAGCTTAGGTGATAAATTAACCTCCTAGTAGATTTCCTAATAGGTTGCCGTTACTGCTTCCTCCACCAAGTGCGCCAGTAGATTTTGTAATGTTACGGTTACCACTACTATTGGTTACCCCTCCAAGCTCACTAATGGATCCCATGATATCGTCCATGACACCCTTGAATGTATCTGTAGATACTCCTTTAGTTTTTACTGAATTAAGAGTGTCTCCTTTTATTTTTTCTATCATGGCTTTTTTAGTCGCTTTTTTCTGCTCTTTTTCGTCTCTTTTTCTTTTTGCTTTCTCACTCTCTTGAGGAGCTAATTCTTTTTTTCTCCAAATTGAAACAGCAGGCTTTGCTTTTACTTTAGTTATTTCCTTCCATTCATCAGAAGCCTTATCTTCAAGAAATTTTTTATACTTTTCTTCCATTGCTTGCTTCTCTTTTTTTGAATTTTTTATAAGACTAACTATGTATTTAATCAGTGCAGGTAAGGGAGAATCTTGCTGTACTTCTTCCACAAGTGTAGAGCGTAAATTTGAGAAATTTCCAACTATTGAGTAAGTTGGATCATTACCAAATAGGTTTTCCATTCTCTTCATGTCATCTTCAATTGAGCTCAGAAGCCTTTGACTTGTGCTATTGCGTTTCTGTGCGTCCCACACAAGTTGCAAAAATAAAATTTCTACAAGCATTGGATCTGCTTGCATAGTATCAACTTCTTTACCTCGCGGTACTCTGGTAAGCCCGCTTGTTTGTACTCGAACTCCATCATCCCGAAATGCTCTTTGGGCATTTTGTGATAATTCCTTAAAAATGATATTAGTTACACTTAATGTAGACTTGTATTGTAAATCTTTTGCATGGTTAAATATTTTTTTGATTACGTCATGATAAGCTCCAGGAATGAATCTCTCCTTAATGAATTCATTCAAAAAATCTAAGATATCCTTAATTACTTCAGAACGATCTTTTTCAGCATTATGAAAGCGATCAACTAGCTGTTCCAGTAAAATCCTAAGTACGTTATTTTGAAAGTTTCTTTCTTTTAATTCCTTATTGTTTTCATCAAGTCTATACCAAAGTGGATCTATATTTTCTTCTGTGTCTCTTGCAGTGCGCAAAAAGTTTTCCATGCGAGTTTCAATTTTTTCAATATTTAGTGACATTCCACCTGAAGTGCTCGAGCCTCTTGAGTTATTATGACTGCTGTAATGATTCCCATAGGAAGGATGGTAGCGCCCAACCACATTGTATTGCTAAACAAAGAATAATAAAAAACTGCATATCATAGAAAATCATATTTTTTTTAGTGTAAAAGAAGAGTCTTAATAGTTGGTAAATATTGTCTAGCTGTGGTAACTTCAGGGGTAATTAGGAGAATATCGTCATGGCTCAAGTTTTAGCCTTTGAAAAGCAACAGGAAGTTAAAACATTACATAATTTAGAAGCTGAGCAGTCACTGCTAGGGGCATTAATGCTTAATAATCAGGCTTTTGAAGTGATTAATGAGTTTTTAAAGCCAGAACATTTTTCTCACCCCTTACATAAAGCTATCTATGAGGTAATTGCACGACTTATTGATCGTTCGCAAGTTGCAGACCCTATTACTTTAAAGCCTTTATTAGAAGGTGATCCATTAATGCAAGAAGCAGGTGGAGCAGGGTACCTTGTTGATTTGGTTGCTGGTGTTTCTAGTACGGTTAGCGTGCGTGATTATGGACAAATGATCCATGAGTTTTTCTTAAGAAGAAGTTTAGCATCCATTGGAGATACGATCATGCGTGATGCGCATGATGTAAAGTCTGAAAATACGGCGATGGAGAAAATAGAAGATGCTGAAAAGAATCTCTATGACCTCGCTAGTCGAGGTGACACAACCCGTGGAGCAGTGTCTTTCAAAACAGCCCTAACAGAGGCTGTGAAGATGGCCGAAATTGCTTATCGTCGAGAAAGCTCAATTGTTGGTGTCACTACAGGTTTGATTGATATTGATAAATGGTTAGGTGGTTTGCATCCTTCTGATTTGCTTATTGTAGCAGGGCGTCCTTCCATGGGAAAAACTGTTTTTGGGACCAATGTTGCTTTTAATGCAGCTCAAGCTTTTTTAGAGAACCCTAAAGAAGGCGCAAATGTCGCATTCTTCTCACTCGAAATGTCCGCAGAACAATTGGCAACACGTATTTTGTCTACTCAATCAAAAATATCATCAGATCGAATTCGGCGTGGTGACATTAGAGCAGATGAGTTTCCTAATTTGGTTACAGCAAGTCGCTTGATTGAAAATTTAGGACTCTTTATTGATGATACTCCGGCTTTAACGGTAACAGCTCTTCGCAACCGCGCAAGACGTTTGCAACGTCAGCATGGTATTGGATTGATTGTGGTCG
Organism: Alphaproteobacteria bacterium; assembly: GCA_947487955.1. Taxonomy (GTDB): domain Bacteria; phylum Pseudomonadota; class Alphaproteobacteria; order Paracaedibacterales; family CAITNM01; genus CAITNM01. Next base: position 25,133 of record CANKYV010000018.1, on the reverse strand, counting down.
ACTACTTACAATTACTGGAAGGTAGCGGCAAGAATCGCAGCGGAGATAACCGTGTTCAAGAAATTTCTGATATATCTCGTGGCTTAAAAGCTCTTGCAAAAGAGTTAAACGTGCCTGTAATTGCTATTTCTCAATTGTCTCGTGCTGTTGAGCAGCGGGAAGATAAGCGTCCTCAATTGTCTGATTTGCGTGAATCAGGATCGATTGAGCAAGACGCGGACGTAGTAATGTTTATTTATCGTGATGAATATTACGAAGCGCGTAAAGAACCCCCTGTTGGTACAGATAAACATCTTGAATGGCAGCAACGTATGTCAAAGGTGCAAAACCAAGCAGAAATCATTATAGCAAAGCAGCGTCATGGACCTGTTGGAACCGTGAAGCTCTTCTTTGATGGTAGATATACAAAATTTGGTAATTTGCAATAAGATATTGTAGGTCTTAGTTTATCTCCATGCTAAAGCATATCCTTGCTTAGAGGCCGTGTAAGTTGATGGACCAGCCTCTGAAAAAAGCCTAGTAATGCTTTCTTTCCAATAATCAACTTTTTCATGTGTGGAAAGCCCTGCATCAACTATTCCATCGCGAAGCTCATCAATTCTAGCAAGTAGTGAGGGGGCAGCTTCTTTAGTTTGTATTCTAAATTCCATAGGCTCGTATCCAATTTTTTCAAACCCCACTTCTGCACAAAGCTTGTCTAATCGAGAGCCAATGTCAAAATCCATACCTTTATGCTTTCCTAAATCAACAATAACTCTTATAAACTCATCATATTCTAAGCTTCCTTCAGAAAAGTGCATCGTACTCATCTGTGATTCCTGTAAAACTAATACACCACCTGGTTTTAAGAGTGCTCGCATTTTTTCAAGAGCTGCTTGTGGGTTTGTTTGATGCATCAAAAAGAAACGTGCATAAACAATATCTGCTTCACCTACAGGAAAAACGGTGGTTTCAATATTACCAGTTATAAAAGTTACATTTGAAAAGCTAGCATCGGCAAGACGATCACGAGAAACATTGATTTGATCTGGGCATATCTAAAGCATAGACGTGCCCTATACTTCCTACTGCTTCTGCAAGATATTCAGTCATAGCACCGCTTCCACATCCAATATCCCACACTTTTTGACCTGGGGCTAAACCGGCTCTTTCTAAATGTCGATAGGATTCTTGAGAGAAAAGGTTGTGCTGCCTATCAAGGATCTCTTTTGCTTCTATCCCTGTTTTTAAGACATATAAATTTTCTTTTTGCATACTTGCCTCTAAACAGATTGTTATCCATTCATTTATGAAAGCTGTATTATAAGAAACAGTAAATGATTTTTTTGTGGGTTGTTATCATTTAGTAAAATTTAGGTAAGAAAATTATTGTTCTACAATAGCTTTTGTTTGCATAAATCCTACAACCTCTTTTTGAGTTTGTAACTTCATAGCTTCAAACTTTTTTAGGGAATTGCCAGTAAGCTTAAAGGTTGGAAGACCTTGTACTTTCATCGGGTTAATATGCTGTTTATTCAAGATAACTTCAAAATGTAAGTGTGGGCCAGTCGCTGTGCCTGTCATGCCAACTCCTCCCAAAACTTGGCGTTGAGAAACAACCGTTCCTGGCTTTATACCCTTGTTGATATATTTTAAATGTGCGTAAACAGTTTCATAGCCTCCAGTATGGCGTATGTGCACACGATTCCCGTAACCGCCGCTCCATCCACAAGCAACAACACGCCCTTCGCCAGCAGCAAGCACTGGTGTTCCGCTGGGCGCACCAAAATCTACACCTTTGTGCTTACAACTATAACCATGAATTGGATGCCTCCTCATGCCAAAACCTGAAGTAACACACATTTTCGCTGCATTTAAAGGTGTTTGCAAAAGCGAACGTACGACGCTGTTACCTTTTGCATCAAAAAAGCGTGATTTACCGTTTTCAGAAAAAGCAAAAATTTCATGATTTTGTCCGCCTGTTTGTAAAGAAACAAAGCGTAATTGCTCAATTTTAACAATCTCTCCTTGGTCATTTCTAAGTGCATTACACAAAATTTTAAAAGAAGCTCCTGCTTTTACGCCGTGCTGAAAATTCACAACATAGCTCAAAACATCGACTGCTTCTTGTACAAGTTTAGAAGGAACGCCTGCTTTTAAAGCCGCACTATAGAAGCTAGAGTGTACGTTTCCTTCAAAAACATGCACAACAGGGGTTAGTTGGATTATTTCGGCTTTGCCAACGTAATTATTTTCTGCTTTTGTAATAACAACTTTTTGATCAACACATGGTTGAGATTGAAAAGACTCAATTTCCACTCCATCTTCTAATCTTTTGTAGCGAACATTAAAGCTTTGTCCTGATTTTAATTTCTTATGAGGAATATATTGAGCATAAGCATTTGCTATTTGAAGGGCTGCTTCTTTTTCTACACCAAAGCTTGTTAAGAGCTTCTGTACACTACCACCATTACCGAGAGTAAGTGTCGTTTCAAGAATTTCAGGCTTGCTAAGGGTTTTATCTTCAAAAGTTTGGCTTGTGTATTTAAACTGAGGGTTTTCTGCAAGAAAATAGTGCTTATAAATACGGGATGATCCAAACAGGACCATCAACAGGGCAAAAACCGTTCCTAAGCGCTTATAATGGAGATGTAATCCTTGCAATGGCTTTCCCCTCTATAATAATTTACAAATCGAAACTTAGCACACCTGGAAGTATCCCAAAATGTAGTCACTTCGTCAAGGTGTGCTATTACAAGAGTTAAATGCTAAATATCACGGTGCGTGCGTTCTTCTCGCTCGTGGCGTTCTTGCGCTTCAATACCAAGAGTGGCAATTGGACGAGCATCTAGCCTCTTTAGACCGATGGGCTCACCAGTTTCTTCGCAATATCCATAGGTGCCATTGTCAATACGTACAAGTGCTTCTTCAATTTTTTTTAAAAGTTTAAAATCTCTATTTCTTGCTCGAAGTGTTAGCTTGTAGTCAGCTTCTTTTGCTGCTGCATCTATAATGTCTGCTTCAACCTGGTTATCTTGTAGATCTGTGATCGTATCCGAGCATTCTCTCAAAATCTGATCACGCCAATTAATTAATTTAACTTTGAAGTATTCTAGCTGCTTAGGATTCATGAATGTTTCACTATCTTCTAGTGGTGAACACTCATCTGGTTTCTGACTCATCAACGATCCAAATTTAAAGATGACTTCATATAGTACACAAAACTTTTAAATTTTTCACAATAGGGTTTTTATAAAATTTTAAAGAAATTTATCAAGTTTGTTCTTTAGCCATTTTTGCTCATTACCATCTAACAATGGAGAAACCTTTGACCAAATATCGTTATAGTAAGACTTTAGCCAATCAATTTCTGAATGTATGAGCATAGATTGATCAATGAGGGTGCTATCGTAGGGAACGAAGGTCAATGATTCAAAACATAAGAAATTTTCATGAATCGACTTTTTAACCATTTGTAGGTTCTCAATGCGGATCCCATATTGATTTTCAATGTAGAGGCCGGGTTCATTTGCAAGTACCATGCCTGGTTCTAAAGCCGCATTAAGGATTTTATTACCAGTTTTACTTATTCCTTGGGGGCCTTCGTGTACATTAAGATAACTTCCAACACCATGACCTGTAGCATGAGCATAATCAAGCCCATAACTCCACAAAAATTGACGAGCTAGGCTATCAAGCTGAACACCGGTTGTGCCTTGTGGAAAGCATATACTTGCTAGAGCAATATGACCTTTCAGTACTAGTGTATAATGAGTTCGCTGCTTCTGTGTTGAAGGACCAATGCAAAAAGTACGCGTGATGTCGGTTGTGCCATCAAGATATTGTCCTCCAGAATCAAGTAAATAAATGCCTTTATCAATTTTTATGTTTGTTTTTTGTTCAGCGCGATAATGAACAATTGCACCATGTGGTCCAAATCCAGAAATGGTTGCGAAACTGGCACATTGATAGAGATCCATCTTAGCTCGGCACGTTTCAAGGTGATCTTGCGCCTGTATTTCAGTGATTGATTGTTGTTGTTCTAGCCATATCCAAAAACGGATAACTGCTACAGCATCTCGCACATGACAATCACGCATACCTTGCTGTTCAACAGAATTCTTTATAGCTTTGGGAAGTTCGCAAGGGTCTGTTTGCCAGTCAAAAGAAATGTTTAATGCAGCAGGTGTTGTACGCTTGTCTGCTAAAATTTTTGCATTAAGGGCTTTTAAAGTATCTGCCATTTCCTCAAAAGGAATAACCTTTAAACAAAGCTGTGTGGCAAGTTCAGAAGAGATTTTTGATGGCTCACAAAATAAAGTAACATTCTCTTTTTCAACAAGCGCCATACAATGTAGTAGGGGAGTATAAGGTAGATCAGCACCTCGAATATTAAGCAGCCAACAAACTGATTCCGGGTTACTTAAAAACCATGCCTTACAGTTGTATTTATCAAGATCTTTGTGAATTATTTTTAACTTTTCCTCAAAACTTACACCTGCATATTTTATAGGATAGTGGTAAGCAGGTTTATGAATTGGCTTTGGTCTATTAGTCCATAATAAGTCAACAGGGTTGCAATCTATAGCGCACATGTTTGAGCGTTTCTCCCAATCGCCTAACTGCTTTTGTGACATTATCCAAGGGTCATAGTGCAATGAACTTAATGTTTTACAAACAGCACTAATGGCAGCATGAGTCAGATCATGAATTATAAAATCAGGCGATTGAGCTTTTGCTTGCAGTGTATAGCGACCATCAACAAATAAATGCGCTTGATCGGTTGTAATAATTGCAAGCCCAGCACTGCCTGTAAAACCACTAATCCAAGCTAAACGCTCGTCATGAATTGCTACGTATTCTCCGCCGAACATATCTTCATGGGGGACAAGGAGTGCTTGTACCTTTTGAGTACTCATCCATTTGCGTAGTTTTTCTAGATTTTCTCTTTGCTGCATATCTGTGCCATTCCTAAAAATGTAGCGGTGTCTATTTCTTCAGGGCGCTTTGTTTCATCTATTTCTAAAGTAGCACATAAGTTTTGCCACAAAGTTAATGGCAGTATTTTGCCAAGGCTTGCACGTAACATCTTACGCCTCTGGGAAAAAGCAATGTTTGTTAGCCTTTCTAAAGCTCTTAACACAATGGGCTCAGGTTGCTTTGCATGGGGCTTTAGGTATGCCACGCTTGACCAAACCTTTGGAGGTGGAATGAAAGCTTCAGGTGAGATTTGAAACACTTCTTGCACATCAAAACACGATTGCATAATAATTGACAGTCTTCCGTAATCTTTCGTGCCGGCTTTGGCTATCATGCGATCAACGACTTCTTTTTGCAGCATAACTGTTATTGAAGCAATGTGCCCAATATCTTTTATCCAGCGCACAAGTAGCTCTGTTCCCACATTATAAGGTAGATTGGCCACTATATGGTATGGTTCTGATTTTCCATGGTTTGCTAAAAGCTCAGAAATACAAACGTTTAGCGCATCTGCTTGTTCAATTTTAAATTCGGTATTATTGGGGCATTCAAATTCTTTTAAAATCTCAATGAATCGCTGATCTTTTTCTATTAAAAGTAAAAAAGCCGGCTCTGTTTTTAATAAAATATCTGTCAAACTGCCAGGGCCTGGGCCAATTTCTACCACGGTTTGCTCTTTTAAACTTATATGGCGCACCATTTGATGGCAAATGGATTCATCATGCAAAAAATGCTGCCCTAAGGATTTCTTGGCCCAGAGGTTATGTTTTTCTAAAATAGCTTTTAAGCGCTTAAATTCCATAAAAGTGGCTTGAATATAGTTTTTTATAGGTATCCATAAGCGAGATCATAGCCTAAGTTAGAAAACAATCAATAACGTCTGTTTTTACAGTTGTTATTGATGGCAGCTTAGGTTGTCAAATTAGGTTAAGCAATAATAAAAAACCTTCTCTTACGCTTAGCCTTTTTACTCTTCGCAAACTCTCGACTCTCAAGGTGCAGGTTTTTAATCTGCGCTTTGAGAGCTTTCAACCTATAGTTTTTTATAGGTAGATTTTTCGAAAATTTTTGAAGTAGATTGTTGAAATTATTTTTATTCTTGATATTGAAATAATGTTTCATGAGTAAAAAATATGTGAGAATCAGGAAAATATCTAATTCTGTGCCTCATCGAGTGTTGAAAAAATTTAAAATATGAGGAGTAGTTTATGAAATTAAAATCTCTTATTTTGCTTGCGAGCGTATGTTTTGCTTATGCTGCATCAGAAAAGAAATTTGAGGAGTGCATTTATGGTTGTAGACGAGCTGCTGCATCAGGAAATGCAGATGCACAACACAATCTTCCAATAGTGCTTCATAGTTATGCAGCTGATCTTTTTAATGGGGAAAATGGCGTTAAGAAAAATAAATTTAAAGCTATCGAACTTTTGAGGGAGTCTGCACATTTAGGAAATGCGGACGCGCAACACGATCTCACAGTAGTGCTTCATAGCTATGCAGCAGATCTTTTTAATGGGGAAAATGGTGTTAAGAAAAATAGACTTGAAGCCGTCGAGCTTTTCAGGGAGTCTGTGCGTTTAGGAAATGCGGACGCGCAACACGATCTCACAGTAGCGCTTAATTATTGCGCGGCTGATTTTTTCAATGGGACAGGTGTTAGAAAAGATATACTAAGAGCCATTGAATTTTTCAGAGAGTCTGTAAAACATAGGAAATGCAGACGCGCCAAGAAATCTTGCTGTGGTGCTTCATGGTTATGCAGCAAATCTTGTCAATGGAGGAGATGATATTGCACAAGATGTAGCTAAATCCATTGAGGTATGCAAAGAGGCTGCGTCTTTAGGCAGTAAAGATGCTCAACGAAATTTACCGAAAATAGTTAATGCTTATGCTGCACGGCTTTTTAATGGAAGTCATGGTACTGTACAAGATGTGTCTAAAGCCATCGAGATTTGTAGAGAGGCTGTTGCTTTAGGCAGTAAAGATGCAGAGAGAAATCTGCCAGCAATGCTGAGTGATTATGCTCTTTTTCTCATTAATGGAGAAAATGGTTTTGAAAAAGATACTGCTAAGGCAATTGAGATTTGCCAAGAAGCGGCAAACTTAGGAGATTCAGCTGCCATCATTAACCTTCCTCTTATGATTGAATCTAGCCAAAGCACAGATTCTTTGAGCCCAAGTATAGATTCTTTAAGCTTAAATGTGAAAAAAGAAACAACATCAGGCTTTAAAGGAAATTGGACAAGAGTTTTTGAGACAAAAGTTGGTGATATTTTGCACACGCCGACCATGACTCAATGGGGAGGTATAACTTCTGGAAGAGGCCTTTCTTTTAATGGTCAAACACTAAATGATATTCCTTTATTAGCACCGCTAGAATTAGAAACAAATTCAACTCCAGAAGAGTTTTTAGCAGCACTTCAACGGTCTGGATTAATCTAGTCTCAACTCAAGGCGCAGGCTTAAAAAACCTTCGCCTTGTCTTAAACCCTCACCCTCACACCATCCGCTTTCGTACCACTCAACCAGGTGTTCCAGCCAAGGCCGTGTTTTTGATTTAACTTCGCTCCTTGATTTTCATCAACGTTGAGTGAAAGGTTTAAAAATACATGTGGCAATGTCCCCATATAACTTGCGAGAAGCTGTTTGAGGCGGGAAAAATTCGCTCCTCCAAGAGTATTGTTTGCAAAGGGTAAGAACTGATGAATAGCAGTCCAATCAAGTGGAGCAATGTTAATAGTAAATCCTGCGGCTTGGTCCCAGCACCTCAGTCCCAAAATGGCATTTTTCCCTAAAATCTGAAACTGGCCTTGGAGTCCTAGCTTACTGCCTTCAGACTTATCAACTTTCCTCCATGTACCTTCAAAAGGTTTGACTGATGCTTTTACACTGAAAAGTTTTTCAATCATTTGTAATAGACATGAAAGGGAGCGTGAGCGTCTCCAAAAATGGTCAAAAAACAAAGTGTGCGCAACGTCACCTTGCTGCTGAAATCCACTTAAATTTTCCTGCAATTTGCCCAAAGGCGTATTAACAGGAGGGCTTTTGAAAAGATGAGGGTAGGTGCGTTTGCGTAAGCGATGCCACATAGAGGCTAAGCGATGATGAAAAATATCTAAGAAACGAATGCCTGAGTAATCTTTCTTTTTAATTTGATCAAGCAGCATTTCAGTATAGGGAGTTGGTAGTGGTCCGTTAATTCCTACAAGACTCAACGTATTAATATACACTTCAGGTAAACCAGAAGGTGTGTTGTTAACCTCTAGGTGATTGATTTCAGTACCTTCTTGATGCATTGTCAGTTGACTGCGTACACGCACTGCTTCTCTTTTAGGATTTGTGGTTTCTCCTAGAGGATACGTATTTGTTCTAAGGGATTCGATAATATAGATCAGTTGATCAAGGTCAAATGCCTCTGGTGCTTCCAGAATCTGTTCAGGAAGCGTTTGTTTTACAGCTGCATTTGTGCGCCGGGCTGGGGCTGCCATTGCATCCATTCTCCATTATTTTTTCCATCGTTTAAACTGCACTCAACAAAACTATTCCAGCTTACTAGCGAACTAAAATACATTTTTAAAATGGTTCCTAAAATAAGGTTGCTTCCACCTTGATGGCTGGTTTTTTTCATTTCAAGTTGCACTTTATAGCCTTGCACAAAACCTCGCCAGGCTTCTTGGCCAAAACGCCTAGTAATTTGTGAGATGGTGAGGTTTTTCAGGTCTTCTATAGCTGTTGTAGGTTGGTCTGGATAGCGACTTGCAAACAGATATAAGAACTCTTTTAAAGCATTCAATCCTTGATTAGAGTCTAAAATTCCTAAGTAATTACTAGAAAGCTGAGATATCAACATCCACAAACTTTCTCCATCAAGCATGGTATAGTTTTGTGATGCTGGTTTATTTAAAAGAGCAATTTTAATAACAGGTGCTTTATCTTCAGGCTGTAAAAGCGAATCTGCTGATAATTGATCTGCTAAGTATCTGTTTGTGCAGGTTATTTTTGCTGTCGCAATAATATCTTTTGCTTTGATTGGTTGAAAATCGCGATCCACAAATGATAAATAGATATCAGTACCGGGCAGTCCTCTAAGTTCTGCTGGTACGCGCTGTGATAGCCAAAAAGATCCTTTAACATTATTGTGTGCTTCAAGCCCATAATAAGGCTTATATTGAACAATTTTTTGCGTTTTTTCTTCAATACCTTCAATACTTTGAATGCTATATACTTCAGTTGTACGTTCTCTGCGTATGTCAGGTGTAAGGCGATATCGCAAGTGTCGGTGATGAATGCGGATAGGATCAGAGGGTCTATCGAACAAATTGATAACAGGCAAGCAATTAAGTGAAAAAGATGTTGCATCTACCCCCGCTTGCTGAAAAACAGCTGCATTTTTTATAGGGATAAGAATGTGCATTTGTTTTGCAGGATTAAGCTTTGCAATTGCTGTTTGTAATGATGTAATGCGAAAGAATAAAAATTTTTCACTGAAATGAAAATATTCTTGAAAAAGTGCGTAGTGATGCAAGCTATAATCAGGTACTGGTATAGCAAGTTCATCGCGATTATACCCTACCGGCTCTAAATCACTCTCACTAATTGCTGCGGTTTTTTCATCAGTTGTGACATACACTTTTCCTGCGTATTCACTAAACAAGGCCTCATAAAAAAGGTTGGCTTTGGTCCAATTGCAGTTTATGTGAACTAATAAATCGTCCATTGCCATAGCAGCTAAAGGCGCTGTTTTGGATGATACAGTAATTTTTAAAAACCAATGATTTTCAGGAGATTTATTAAAAGTGAAAGCATCTTTTGAAACTAAATCAACCGACTGAATGCTTATTGGCCAAAGTTGGAGATCATAGACCGTTCGAAAACGACACTGAACATTCTCAATGGAATGGGCTAAAAGGTTCGTCCCTTTTTGTAAATGATACCCTTTATCTGGTGCAATTTGGCTGCTATCTACCTGTAATTTTGCAATAGCCATAGCAGGAATGGGATTAATTAAATGAGGATATAAAACACTTAATAGAGCCTGAGCAGTTTGTGGAAACCTATCATCAATTGCTCTGCTGAGGCGTGCTGTTAAAAAAGCAAATGATTCAAGTAGCCGCTCTACATGTGGATCAGGCGATTCTCCATCAGTTAATTCAAGTCGTCTGGCAATTTTTGGGTAATGCTTTGCGAACTCTTGACCGCTAGAGCGCAAGTAATCAAGCTCTTCTTGGTAATACCGAACTAAATTGTCGTCTACCTTTGCCATAAGTTCTTAGTTTTAGCTCCTCCTATAATGGTAAGGCGAATAGCAAGTATTAGACAATAGAAAAATACATTTATACGTCAGCTGTTGTTTGCTGCAAGATTTCGGCTCCAGAATTGTTTAAAGTTGAAGCATCAGAAGCCACGATATTTGATGTGGTAACTGCAAGAGCTAAATCATCACTATGCGAAACTGTTACAAATTTTTCACTATCATCAGGCATTAACGCTCTTTGAGGATATGGTGTATATCTCTCATCTCCCAAGTTTGCCCATGCAACATGTCTCATTTGCTTCGCTATTGCAACATAGTCATCTGGCAATATAAATTTATCATAATGCTGTAGTGATTTATCCAAAAATACATTTTTAGCTGTTGGTGATGTCAAAATAACCGTCGCCAGGTGTTTTCCTGTAGTATCCATGGAATATAAAGATGTTCTTTGATCGTATGGTTTATCGCTAAGTCGAAGTATTAAATCAAGTTTTGACCTTCCAAATTGCTCACCTTCAGAAAAGACAAAAATGTTTAAATTATTAATGATTGCCCATAATTGAGTATAGATTGCATCACAAGGTAAACAATCACTTAATTCACTTGGTCTTAAAGCAATACTGGACATTTCTAAACTTAGTGAATGAGGAGTAAGCTCTTCAGGAACAGAAAGCAATGATGCAGCAATTTCTAGTCGTTGAGAAATAAGTTGCTGCTCTATTTGATTAATTAATAGTTCTTTTGCTGTATCAAACACGTCCCAGTGTTCTCTGCATAACGTTGCTGTATCTTGATCACCAATGAATGTGCATATTTCCTGACAAACATCATTTATAAAATTGCTATACCCTCTTAAGCACAGCCGTTCTATGGAAAAAGCAACAGAACTTTTTTCTGGTAACATGCTCACTCCAATAAAATCCTTCAGAGTTGCACAAATTAACATGTATTTCTCAATTAATTTTGCATCTCGTGCAGAGTAGTCTTCTTTGATATCTTGAGAAGCTTTTTGTGCATTTATTAGCAGTATATGTTTTTCAGTGATGCTTCTTACAAATTCTGGATTTTTCCCTTCAAATTCCTTGAATTGTTGGTCAAGATTTTCTTTTATTTTTTCTAGTTCTTCTGCAGCAACAGTTCCTGCTTGCATTATTTTTTTGAATTGCTCTTGACTTGAAAATAATGTTTGATGTTGCCTTACTAAATCTATATTATCTTTTCTGAATTGCTGAAAATCACTCGCAAGTAATTCAAAATTTTCTTCAGCTTTAACACGAGCTTCTGTTGCGGCTGCTATTGCTATTTTTCTTGCATCTTCTATTTCGGTATTTAATCTTGAAATATCTGCATCTATATTTGCTAATAGTCTTTCTAATTCTGTATTAGAGCCTCTTAATGATACAATTTCGTCTATAATATTTCTGAAATTTCTGTCATTAACGATTGTTTTTAGTTGTTCAGGGTTATTGAGTCTAGTTTGAAACGTACTGAGCGCAGCTTCGAGGCCAGGTAACCTTGTGATTGTTTCTAGCAGAGCTTGTTTCGATTGTTCAGTAAGTGCTTCATTTTCTGTTTGCCTATCTTGCATGAATTGTTTGTATGTATCCATTTTTGCTTGTAACTCATCAGCCTGTGCAGAATTTGTTTCACGAAGCGCTAAAATTTGGCTATCCATTAAATCAATAAAACGAAATCCATCCATATGTTGGCTAGCTCTTAAGTATAGTCGCTTAGTATCTGTATCTATTGCGTGATCAAAAATAGCACGGTGCATTTTGTCTCGCCCGTTACCCTCAGCAATTCCACTTTCTTCTGTGGCAAGTTCACCATCGGTTGGTATGAATAGACTATATTGTCCGCACATACCATCACCATATGAAAAAATGGCTTTCACAGCTATATTTGAGGTAAATCCAAATGGTACAATTACTCCTTCTATTGCTGTATCCACGGGTAAGTTAATGGTTGGGATAGTTTTGAATGTTTCCTCCATATAGTTCAAAATATCAGTGTATGTAGCTCCTAGGTTTTTTGATCTAAAACCGTCCATTAATAGTTTTAGTTTTTCGATTAAAGTATCATTGATGTGACGTTCCGTAATGTCTTGTAAGATTGCTTCGTCAAGATGAATAAGCATTGAAACATCTAATACATGCTCTGATTGCCTGAAAAGACTGTATCGAAGCTCTCGTCGAATGCGATTTTTTAGATCACTAACGGTTGATTTTTCATTCCAAAAATATTCTTGAGCTGCCAGTGAGAACATAGTAAACACTGTCAAATGTTCTCGTTGATTAGGACTGCGTGTTGAGCTCTTGTCAAATTGACTCAAAAAATCATAAATAATGCGAGGATTTCGAATTCCTCCAGAGCCCCATTTTGTATTGAAACCATAGTAAAGTTCTGTTTTTAAGTGAGCGTCAATTAGTGCATTAGTTTCGTCAGGAGTTGCATCTTCATCAACTGGCGAATTAAGTAATTGAAGTGTAATTTCTCTTGCTAGAGTATCAGCCTCCCGGATGTAACCTTTTATGGAAAATTCAGCAGTTTTAGCAAGTAAGTCCTCAATTTCAGGATGGAAAGAAGATCGATCAGAATCCGAATTTTCTGTAGACTCAACAGATATTATCGAAAAAAAGAAAAGCATTATACAAAGAAAAAAAGCACGTATGGACATTGTAGGAAAATCCTGAATTCGTAGAGAATGCCTCTAGTATTCAGGTGAGAAATTAATAAAAAGTTAAAGCGCCGACTCAATATTTAAGGGTATAGCGAATATCTTAAAGGGTCAGCGCTCTAAGCTATATGGCGCGAAGCGCGAGATATTGCAGCAAAATCATTCGGTAAAATAAATTTACTGTAGTGACTGGGATAGGTTGTGGTTTCTTGTCTGTTAATGTTAAAGCAATAAAATTCACTTTTGCTCGGTGCTCTATTATCTCTTTGCTTAACGTTTGACTACAACTTTTTGTCCCAGCGTCCAAGCAAGGTAGCCTTCAATTCCAATCATTAAGGCTAATGGCAAGTAGGTGTGATTATAAAAATATGCCATGGTTTGAAGTCCAGTAGCACTAAATAGCAAGCGTAGTGCGACCATTAAACCTGAAGCGCGTGCTGATGCTCCAGAAACAGCTCCTAACGCAATAGGGTAGGTAACTCTAATAGGAATTGCGCAAGCTATACTTGACCCAATCAAGATGGTTGTCAGTATGAAAGGGTCCGTCGATGGGAAAAATCCGTAAATACCTGCTAAAAATCCGCATAAGGCGTATAGCTTGAGACTTACCTTAAAACAGCGTTTTTTGCCAAACCATTTATAAAATATTTCGCTGCAAAAGCACATAATTCCAAAAGCTGATGCAAGAGCTCCTTGATAGATACCAAAACTTTGCAATGAAACATGCATATCTTCCCGGTAAAGAATTGGTGCAAAGCCTACAAAAATGAAATAGCATGCTGAAATACTTAAGCCTAAAGCAGCAGATCGCCTAAATATAGATGATTTTAAAAGGGGCAAATATGTGCTTAAAGCAAGCTTAGGTTTATTTTTATGAGTCGCCTTTTGCTTGGGTAAATAATATATGCCTAAAATCAAGCACAAAAGAGACATAACAAGTAAACTTAAAAAATTGGCTCGCCATCCAAACTATAAGTTTAAGTAGCTACCTAAAACTGGAGCTATACCCATAGTAATGCTGCTAAGGCCCGTCAAAATTGCCATGTAACGTTCACGAGATTTTGGATAAAATTCATAAACAATTGAGTAGCTCAAGACATTGGGTCCACTCATTCCAAGCCCTTGTAGTATGCGTCCAATGATCAATACTTCAAAAGTCTGAGCAATGTAACAAAGTACACTTCCGGCAGTAAAAATAAAAAGAGATAAGATAGATATACTTTTACTATTAAAATATTCTGCTAAAGGACCTACCCATAAAGTACTTAAAGCATAAGCTATAAAATTTAAGCTAAGAGTTAGTTGTACTTGTTCAATATCAACAGAAAATGCATTCATGATTTCAGGAAAGCTAGGTGTAAATACATCCATTTCCATTCCTGCTAGAATGCTCATTATGCACAAGCTTAAAAAGCGCAGATCTAAAGCTGGATTTGTTCTAAGGGCCATCGTGGTTTTGGCTGAAATTCATCTGTTGATGGTAACACGCTATTTTGTATTGCCTCAATAGCAGTCCATCCAATCATTGCTGCATTGTCTATGCACAAATTCATGGGAGGGAAAATAGCTTCAATAGCATTATCAGCACACACAGATTGAAGTTGACTTCTTAAATATTGGTTGGCTGCAACACCGCCTGCCATTACTAAACGTTCCACTTTGTGATGACTACATTTTAAAGCTTTTTGCAAACGTTCTTTAAAAATTTCACCAACGCTATATTGAAAGCTAGCGGCAATATCGCAAACAGTTTGTTGGTTAAGTATGCTTTTTTCGATAGTCTGTTTTACAGCAGTTTTTAGTCCTGAAAAAGAAAAATTAGGTAAGGGCGTATGTTCTAAAGGTCTTGGGAAAGCAAAACGCTTAGGATTTCCTAGTGCTGCTTTTTTTTCCAACGCTGGTCCACCAGGAAAATCAAAATCCAAAAGCTTAGCAATTTTATCGAAACATTCTCCCGCAGCATCATCTAAGGTTTGTCCTAAAAGCGTGTATTGACGGAATCCTAGTACCTCCACAAACATGCAGTGCCCCCCTGATGTTAAAAGCAGTAGATAGGGATAGGGGACATCATGGCTTAACCTAGCAGTTAGTGCATGTCCTTCTAGGTGATTAATGCAGTACAGAGGCTTATTTAGAGAAATATGCAATGCTTTTGCAAGCGTTATACCAACTAAAACTCCACCAATGAGTCCAGGACCTGCAGTAACAGCAATCGCATCAATTGCATCTAATTCGATTTCTGCTTGTCTAATGGCTTGATTTATGACAGGTTCGATATTGCTCAAGTGTGCGCGAGCAGCAAGTTCAGGCACAACGCCTCCATAAGCTTGGTGCTCATTTACTTGAGTCCGTGTGACTAGGCTTAATATTCGCTTATCTATCTTTTCATCTTGAACGATGGAAATGGATGTTTCGTCACAGCTTGTTTCAATTGCAAAAACAATCATATACCTTCTGGTTAATCCTTTCTTAAACAAATTAGTCTACCCTTGGGCTAATTAATATTGATAAAGAATTTTTTGCATTTGTGGAAGGTAAACTATGGCGAACAAAGTAAAAAAGCGTGTAGCTATTGCATGTCAAGGAGGAGGTTCTCATGGTGCTTTTACTTGGGGTGTGCTCGATAAATTATTAGAGGATGGGCGTTTTGAAATTGAGGGTTTAACAGGAACTTCTGCAGGAGGTATGAATGCAGTAGCGGTAGCTCAAGGATTGGCAAAAGGTGGTAATAAAGAAGCTCGTGCTATGTTGAGGTTATTTTGGGAACGTGTTTCTGAAAGTGGAAAAAATAGCATTCTTAATAACCGTGGTCCTATTGATAAGTATATGAATAATTGGACAATGTACAATTCTCCAGGATTCTTAATGTTTGAATATTTAAGCCGTATGTATTCTCCATATGAACTTAACCCAATGAAAACAGATCCTCTACGTGATGTTATTGCAAAAACTTTTGATTTTGATTTTTTACGTAAACAAAATGCTTGTAAGCTCTTTTTGTGTGCTACTCATGTATTTACTGGTAAATTAGCGGTATTCAAAACTGAAGAACTAAAGTTAGAGTGTTTACTTGCAACGGCATGTTTACCAACTATTCATGGAGCTGTGCTAGTGGATGGTGAATATTATTGGGATGGTGGTTTTATTGGAAACCCAGTTTTATTTCCCTTAATTTATGACTGCGAAACATCTGATATTATTCTTATTCAATTAAACCCAATGGTTAGAAATAGATTGCCAACCAGTGCACGAGAAATTGGTGACCGTTTGAATGAAATTACAAATAATGCTTCGGTGATTCGTGAAATGCGAGCTATTCATTTAATTGGTCAACTGCAAGAAGAAGGAATTATTCCAGAAGGCCGTATGAAGCGAGTAAATATGCATCTAATTGAAGACGAAGCATGTTTTCAAGAGCTTGGTTGGGGCAGTAAATTAAACACAGAAATGGATTTCTTTGATCACCTTTTTAAAAAAGGGCGTGATGTTGCAACTGATTGGATTAATAAAAATTATGAGAGCGTTGGTAAGAAAACAACCGCACCAATTCGTGAACATTTTACAGGAAAAGACTGGGACGTGCATAAAGTCCACGCTTCTCCTATTAAAATTATGGATAAAAAGAAAAAATAACCATAGTTTTTAAAGTTGGAAAATTTGTGATTTTTTGAAAAGCAACCTCTTATTTCTAAAATATCAGAGGTAAGCCCTTTTCTTTCAGTAAGAATTTCATCACCAAAATTCCAATACACATTTTTTATTGAGGAATGGTTATAATCCGCTCAAATCGCACGCTAGTAAACCATTTCCAAAACTCATACCATTTTGCTGAGGTTGAAAAGAAAACAAAAGCTACTTTACCCATCAAGTGATTGAATGGAATAAAACTAACTTTATCGTTCATATATCTGCTATCAAGCGATCCATCTCTGTTGTCTCCAATAATCATAAAATGATCTTCTGGTACTACGTATTCTGGAGTGTCATCAGTGCTATGTTCTGGGTCATGGTAAAAAGGCCTTGCTTCGCCAAATGGAATATATTTTATGAAAGTATGCTGAATACCATTTGGTAGAGTTTCTAGGTATCTTGGAACCATAACAGTTTTGCCAGAGCGCTCTTGGTATGGGAAATCCTCAATGCGTTGAATTGGGCATTGCTTGCCATTAATCCATAAACGTCCCTTTTTCATTTGGATGCGATCACCTGGTAAACCAATAATGCGTTTGACGTAGTCTTTCGCAGAATCCCAAAGCTTAATTCCTAAAATAGAAAATGGTTCTGAATCTTTTGGATTATGAAATACGCCAATATCTCCCATTTTTGGGTTTTCAGCCATTATTCGTCCTTCAAACCAAGGGATGTCGGCACCAAATGGCAAGCTATATCTTGTGTAGCCGTAAGAAAATTTGTTGACTACCAAAAAGTCTCCAATTAGCAAGTTAGGGATCATTGATCCTGTTGGAATATTGAAAGGCTTAAAAAATAAGGTGCTAAAAACTAAAAATCCAATAATAAACTTTGTAAGACTTTTAGCTTCGTGCTTGAATTTCTCACGCTTTTCTTGCTTGATTTTTAATACGTTCATTACGGAATTAAGTAGTGCCATTTTTTTCTCGTAAACCTTTTCTGATTATTTATTATAAGTAACAAACTGATTCTTAACAACTATGTGCAGCACTTGCGTCATATTCTTGGTGGGTTTCTTGACCTTCATGATAAACGTTCTTCAAATAAGGTTTCCCATTTGAGAAAACTACTGTGTCCCCGTGTAGTTTTCCTTTTTGATAGTGAGAAATAACTTGTTCTTTTCCAAGTTCATCGTAAATTTTTGATGCGCCGTGCATTACACCATGTTCGTATTCAATCTCCATCGCAAGTTTTCCATTTTCGTGAAATGATCGCATTAGTCCATGCATTTTTCCCTGCTTAAAATTTATTTCACGCTCAATTTTGCCATCAGGATAATAGTATGTTGTTGGTCCATCAAGTTTGCCTTTTGCATAAGTTGCTTGCATTTCGTAAGAACCCTCTTTGGTTTTTATGCTGGTTATTCCTTGCTTTAAACCTTTTGAAAATTCAGCTTGTAAAGTTCTACCGCTCATTTTTTGAGTTTTGATCTCATGCTCTGGTGCTTTTGGGTCTTCTTTAGGTTCATCATCAGAATCATCATCTGTCGCATTATGATTGCCTTTATCTGATTCATCATGTTGGTTCTCGTTTTCAAACTCTTGTTGGTCATCTTTGCTTTCTTTGAAATCATGTTCATAGCCAGGTGGGGGAATAACTTCTTCCATTTCTATTGAGCTTAAAGTACGGCTTGCTGCATTTTTTGCTAGGTCTTTAATGCTATAAGGTTGCTTTATGCCTTGCTGGGCTTGCTGAACTGTTGTCTGAGCTTGTGCAAGCGCATTTATGGTTTCCTGATTGGAATTAGAGGCATCCAAAGCAGTCGTCATTAATTTTTGAGTTTCAATGCTCATACTTAACCTCCTAATTTTGTAATTGCACCCTTAAATGCAGCAGTTGTTCCACCTTCTGCAGTAAGTACCCCCCCGCTTTTGAGCTCCATCATTGAGCCAGCATTTGCTAGAAAGGATAATCCGGATTCCATTTGAATCGTCATGTCTGCTTTTGCTTGTATTGATCCGGTTTGGAGTTGAATCATTGTTGCTGCTTTTTCTTCAATATTAACACCAGCATTTTCTTGAATATTCATTCCTGCTTTTGATTGAATATTTTGCCCTGCTTTTGCTTGAATGTTTTGTCTGGCGTTTTTTTGGATATTCTTACCAGCTTTCATCATGATGTTTTGTCCAGCATTCATCATGATATTTTTGCCGGCTTTCATTGTAATACTCTCCGGTGTAGTTATAGTAATACCTTTTGTTGCCTTAATTAAGATTGTGCCATTGACATCAATGACAAAATTTCCGTTTTTTAAATTTGTTGTGCGATCACCTTTGTCAATAAGGGTCAAATACATAGTTCCATCACCTTTTTGGTGAATAAGTTTATCACCTTTGTCTATGGTCAAACTGTCGTCACCAGTTTTGATATCTTCAGTGCGACTATGCTCGATAACGGTATTCATATCGTATTGACCATGCAGATATATTTCTTCTTCGCCTGGCTTATCACTAAATCGTAGCTCATTGTTGCCTGCTTCATCATCGAAGGTTTTGCTTTTTAAAGTCATATAATGGGGCAGGTCTTTAGGAGAGTAAGGTGGCATAAATGCTTGGTTATACACACACCCTGTCACTAAAGGTCTGTCAGGATCTCCATCAATAAAGGCAACAACAACTTCCATTCCAATACGTGGCATATATAATGCACCCCAATTTGCTCCGCTTAATGATTGGCTCACTCGGACCCAAAGCGAACTTGTTTCATCGCTAGGGTTGAGCAGATCCCAATGAAACTTGACCTTGATTCTAGCCATGGGGTCTCCATAAACTTCTGTTCCATCACCTGTTACAAAGGCTGTCTGTGAACCATAAATACGTGGTTTTTGTGTTTTACGATGCGGGCGATAAGGAATTGTTTTTAAAAATCCTTCAAAAGAATTTGTATAGGTTAAGAAAAACGCGTCACTATTTTGACCTGATTGATTGTCGGGTTGTACAATAATTTCATGTCGCACATAGGAAATTGCATATTCTTTATTGTATTCTTTAATTGGATGTTCTTTTAGCGTGAATGTGGCGCCTGGTGCTAAACTAGCGCAAGATGATCTTCCATATACGCGTTTGGTAGACCATTCAATTTCTTCCATACGCTGATCTGCTAGTTTGTTGCCATCACTTGATTTTTGAAATAATCCAGGATATTCATAAATTTCTTTGCCGAAACCAATTCCTGTGCTGCAGTTTAACAACTGAACATTGGGAGTTTGATAGGTGTAATCAATGGTTTTATAGGATTTTGCGGCAACTTGTGATTTTTTGCCAAAAGCAAAAACATGGTCAACAAATGATCCGTCAGTATCTACGTTTAGAAATGATAGAGTTGTTTGTGCAATAGCTGTAAAGCTTGAATTATTATCAAATAACACCATAGTGTGAATCGATTCGGTATGGATAAAATAATACCCAATCCCTTCTTCTTCTAGTAGTCTTGAAACGAAATCATAATGGCTTTCACCATACTGTACGCAATATTCACGAACGCTTGTACCGCCGCTTGCTTTTATTTGAAAATCTGACACGCCATTTTCGCTAAAAATAGTTTGAATAATATCAATTGCCGACTTTTCTTGGAAAATTCTATGATCACGACTATGTTTTAACATCCAAAATGCAGAGCGCATTTGAAAATGAAAAAAATGCGTTAATTGTTTTTGTTCATCAATAATTGTTTTTAAATGCTCCATATGAGTTATTATTCCATGGTATGCGCGTACCCCATGTTTAGAGGCTGGGTTTTGCTCGCCATATACTTCAAAAACAACTCCTGCTTGTGTATAGACTAGATCATCACCATCAAAAGTAGAAAGTGTTGTTGACGCATATACGTCAATTACGTAAGGTTCAGAAAGTGCTTCTTCAACAACCACCTGCTGGATTACAAAAATGCTGTCTCCAAACGAGGTTTTAATCTTTATTGAGAGAATTTCTCCTGCTGCCACGTTTGTTCCTTTGAAGAGTTATTGTTTTAATGAAATGTTAAGTACTGTTTGTCATTCTGAGACAGAATAAAAACCTTTGTCTAGTGGCATGTGCGCTGATAGAAATTAACGGATGAAAAATATGACTCAAGGCAAATATCTTTGCGTGTACTGTGGTGCTTCTGAACGTGTTAATCCACAGTATTATAAAGCTGCGGAAAAACTTGGTAAGCTTATTGCTACTAATGGTTTCAATATGGTTTATGGAGGAGGGCGCTTTGGGTTGATGGGGCGCGTTTCTAATGCAGTTATTGCAAATGGAGGGCATGTTGTTGGTATTACTACAGAACAATTAGATGCTCGTGAAGGTGTGCAAGATGGATTAGATCAAGTGTATGTCGTAGATACTATGCATACAAGAAAACAGCAAATGTCAGAAAAAGCAGATGCATTTATTATTATGCCTGGTGGTTTTGGAACCTTGGACGAGTTTTTTGAAATTTTAACGTGGAAGCAACTGAACCTTCATCAAAAACCAATTATTATTGCCAATATAGATAACTATTGGGACCCACTTGTTTCTTTATTTCACCACGTTATTGACACAGACTTTGCTCGCAAAGAGCACGAGAGCTTTTTACATGTCGAAACTACAATCGATGGTGTTATTAAAACAGCTAAAAGTTTATTGAAGTAATCGTGTTGCGACTATAGCTTGTTTTTATGGTGGTGTTTTTTTTAGGTCCCGTGATAGTAATTACAGAGCTCCAATTATTTAAATCAAACTTTTCTAACTCAAATTGGTAGGAGTCTTTGTTACATAAGTGCGTATGTACTCTGGACTCATCGCTTAAACTATGCAGCAAAACATAACCATCTTTAGGGTTTGATCCATAAATGTTTAAATGATCATTTTCCCAACTGAATTGATAATTGCGAAAAAAAGTTTGTTCCTCATTTTTATATACGCCACTTTCAAAAGCGCTATGAAGAGTATAATTGACTGTTTTGACGTTGAGTAAACCAACTTGTGTGTGTTGATTTGAGATAGATCGTTCAAAATCCCACAACCCTGGAAGATGTTGCCAAAAATTAGCCAATTTCATGTGCTATAAAAATTTTAACTAGATTTTTTTATTGGAAACATCCTAACATACAAAAAAGTATTCAGGTAATTTTACATGCAATCAGCGATGAAGTCTAAAACGCATTTGGCCTCAGAATCTTGCAACAACCACAAAGCTTGTGGGATAGAAAATCCACCAAAAAGTAGATTTATAGGGGCAACGCTTATTGTCGCTGGGACAACTTTTGGTGCAGGAATGCTGGCACTTCCTATGACATCAAGCAAAGCAGGTTTTATCAATAGTTCTTTGTTACTAATTGCGATGTGGGTTTTTACCTGTTTTGCTGCACTTATTAGCTTAGAAATTAACCTGCGCTATGGCGGAGGATACAGTATATCTTACTTAGCCGAGAAAACATTTGGGCGTTTAGGAAAATGGATTGCGTCTTTAAGCATTGGTCTGTTGTTCTATGCTCTTCTTTCTGCTTATACCACCGGCGGAGCTTCATTTTTAAAAACAGGAATTGAGAGTTTCTGGGGAATTTCAGTTCCCTTTTCAGTTATGGCATTTGCGTTTATAACCATGCTTGGAGTTTTTGTATATTCTTCTACGACACACGTAGACTATGCGAATCGTTTCTTGTTAACTTTCAAGGTTGGCATTTTTTTGTGTTTGGTTTGTTCTTTAGTGCCATTTGTGAAAGCGCAATATTTAGCAAGCCCTGGTGGTGAGCCAAGTGCTACATGGCTTGCAATACCTTTATTTTTTACATCATTTGGATTTCATGGAAGTATTCCAACACTAATTAATTACGTAGGGCCTAATGTGCAGTACCTTCGAAAAGTTATTATTATAGGAAGTATTGCGCCTTTGTTTATTTATTTGTTATGGCAAACAGTAACCTTAGGTGTTTTTCCTCCATCAACAGGTCTGACGGGATTAGAAGAACAAAACGTTTCATCCTTTATTCATCATTTGAACAGCGTTACTCAAAGCGATGCTATCGGATATTTCTCAAACATCTTCACCTTTTTTGCTGTTTCAACGTCATTCCTAGGAGTAGCAATTGGTTTGTTTGATTACTTGGCTGAAAGTTTGAAAAAGAAAAATACAAAAGGACAGCGTTTTCAAACTTCTCTTTTGACGTTTTTGCCGCCTTTGTTTTTCGCGCTATTTTATCCTAATGGATTTATTATGGCTTTGGGGTATGCATCAATTGCATTGAGCATTTTGGCAATTATATTGCCAACAGCGGTGGCTTATAAACTGCGCCAAGCAGGCGGCACTACTCCATACAAAGTGGTGGGAGGTAATGCCACGTTGGCTTTAGTTTTTGTGTTAGGATTCGGCATTATTGCCATCGAGTTGTTGAGGTAAGGATGCAATTTTTGGATCACCCTCTTGATTGCTGATACTGGCTTCATCAATCTTTATAAAAAACTGTGATGGATCAAAAGTAATTGGAGTGTATTTGAGTGGAGTTAGCAGTGATGCAAAATGAGCCTCTAGGCTAGTAGGAATACCTAGCTTCTTTTTTAAGCGTTCTTGATAGTGATTGTCGTAAGCAGTAAGAGTTATATCGAAATTAAAGAGAGAGTCTGTGGTTTTTTCTGATGGTTTTCCTGCTTGTTCTAGAGCGGATCTTAGTCCTGTTTCTGATAATTTCTCTTCGTATTTCTCCAAAAGATGATCAAACATAGTTTGGTTTCTAAGCCTTACTGTTTCTAGTAGTCCTCTATCAAATGCAGTAGGACTTGGATGATCATATGCCCAGTTTTCTCCTGTTAATACTACAAAGGAATTTTCTTCTGTTAATAATCCAAAGTATTCATGATTTTGATGGGCTACTGCGCAGACGAACAAATCGTCCGTTAGCGTTTGAGGAACTCTAGTTGATTCGTCATACATGTTAGCTAGAACTTCATCAACATCACTCCATTTTCTTTTGTTTGCGGCGTCTGTTGTAAATGTATCCAAAATATTTTGCTCTGGGCGATTCCCAGTTTTTCTTGCTAACATTTCCTTTGCACGGGGGTAATTCTTGTTATGTAGTGTTGTTTGAAGAGCAAAATTTTCTGCTGCAACCGATGGTTTTGAGCAGTGCTTAGATGGATTTGAAAGAATTTCATCCATTATTGTATATTCTTGTTGTTGTGCAAGTGCTTTATATAATCTGTTTACAGAGCCTTGTTTTAGCCAAAGTTTTTTAAAGCCTTTTATTTCTTGTGTTAGCCAGCGTGTACTTCTGTTTTTTGTTAATTCTGTTATGAAAGCTTCGGCAAAACATTGTCCTTTCCATTCGCTCAATTGGCCTTGCATTCTCTGCTGACCTTTAAAAAAATCCTCAGCATGATGAAATACATACTGTGCAAAGGTTCCAAAACCCTCTGTTTGGCAGTAAGTTAATAGTCCGTTTGCAAAATCTATCTGCCAATCATTATCTTGTGTACGATGCTGTGATAAGAAATAAAGAACAGCGCCTAACTGACCTTTTTGTGTTGAAGTTCGAAGATCTACAAATTGTTTTGTGACAAAACTTCTTGCTTCTTCTTTTCGTAGACAAGCAGGAACGGTAAGATTACCACTTCTTTTGAAGTGTTCTTCTAAAACTTCTCCTGAGGACATTAAAAATAAAGTGCCTTCAAATCCTACTTTGCAAAGCAATCTAGGAATTAACATGCGTTTTCGAAAGTCAACATCCGATTCGCCATCGTATCTTTTAGGTTGGCTTAGGAAAAATTCTTGAGGAGCTTTTTGGTCTCTTAGTTGGCTCTTGAGTGCTCTAATTGTGTTTTTGTCTTGGTAATTAATGGTTGTGGCTGCTGCGTTCCAGTCTATTGCGGTAGCGGAAATCGACGTGAAAAAAAAAATAAGCTAAGGAGAAAATTTTAGAAATCACTTTTTAATGCTAATGAAAGAGTTATATATGCACATATAGTGACTTCTATTTTTTAATCAAGGTTTAATTTTCACGAAGGGTGAAAAATTTTTTTAATACTGACATTACTCACTAGGTACCGTTCCCGTTTTTCAACGGGACTACGTTTGCAACGGGGAAACTACAGAATCTATAGGACTGGTTTCCACGGGCTTCGCCCTGGAATGACGCGGCGTATGGGGATTGCCACACCTCCTGCGGAGGTTCGCAAAGACGACACTTTTGTCTTCACGAGACCACGTAGTGGTCGTGGTGATCCAGTTCTATGTCTGAATGGATCCTCGCGCCCTCCTCGAGGGCTCAGGATGACGCACTACGGCTACCTTCCTGCTGGTTCTCGACTCTCATTGGGACTTCCCTTTTTTCTTTCGTTTCGTTTTCCTTTTTTCTCTCGCCTTAGTAGTACCGTAGAAACCTCTTACCCTGTTACGACCAGGGCTACGTCCATTACCACTGGACATCCGTCGGTTTGCTAGACCTGACATTCCTCCATTACGACTGGAGTTACGCTCGTTACCACCGAGCATCCGCCCATTACTACTGGGCATCCGTCACTCGCCTGTACTCAGGGATTATTCCTCTGACCAAGCTGTGCGTACCTTCTGTTGAGGGATTTATTGGCTGTCCGC
>CANKYV010000017.1 GCA_947487955.1 Alphaproteobacteria bacterium | reverse complement strand
GGGGTCTTTAAAAACGTAACTTTAGTACTATTTATACTTTTCACCTTAAAATTTTTCGTTCAGACTTTATAGTATGTGGAGAATACTAATGTTTGGTGTTTTTTAAGGGGTTTGTTGCATGAAGTGTCTGACGAGTTTGCTTTGTATGTTAGCTACAGTGAGTGCAATGGAAAAAATAGAATTGGATTCTGGTAACCCTGGTCGAGAGAGAATATTTTCAAAAGAACACAGTGAGGGGGATATTCCTCGTTTTAATTTACAAGAGGAGGGGTATTTAGATTTAACGGCTCTAGAGGTAGCGAGTCTTGTTCTGTCAAGAATTCGTTGTCAGCTTTCAGAAGGGTACCGGAAAAGTTCAATAGAAATTATATTGGGATTATTAAATAGTGGTGAAAGAACCGATTTTTATTCGGCTATCACTTTTTTAAAAGCAAGATTTGTTGATTTATCAAAGCGAGATGAAAATCTAGAATTAGTGTCTTCAGTTTATAGCGTATTGCTAAAGACTGATTACGCAGACTCAAAGCGTTTTTCATGGGGACTTTCAACATCTCAAGAATTGGTGTTGTATAAAGAAGGTGAATCTTTTGCATTAGTTCTTTCTCCATATGAAAAAGTTATTCTTGAAATTAACCATGAAGTTCCTGCGTTTTGGGCAAATATAGAACTACGCAAGGATGCTGGTATTCAACACACAAAAATCCAAGTGCTTGATTTATTAAATACAAGTATTGATGATGCGATGCTGAAATTGAAGAGTAGAACACAGATAGTTTCCAGTCTTGAAAATGCTCTGGCTAACTTGATAATAATTAAAAGTGATGCTGTGTAGGAAAGTGCTTTTTTATCACTTTTCTTCAAGAAAAAATGATCTACTGTTGTCGGAGAAGTCTTTGTCTTTGCGCTCCACTAATGCTGCTGTTTATTTGTCTTTGTGCTTTGCTAGTTACCTGTCGTTGTGCCTCATTAACTTTGCCGTTTACTTGATTCATAGCCATATGTTCACTAGCGCCGACAGGATTGCTCGCAAAAGTTTCTGCTTTTTCAAACTCTTGTTCGGCCATCTGAAGCTTTATCTCAAATTTTCCTACTTCATTACAAGCCATAGCGATTTCGCTGCCTAGATCAGGCACTGCTGAAAGGGCCATAATCTCTGGTTGATCGCACGTATTAGACATTTGCTTTATACTGTCCATGCACCTTTGTAAGCTATTAAAAGCTTGTTTATCCCTAGGGTTTTCTGCCAAATGCACAAGTCCTGTTACAATTTTGGGGATGCACTTCGTAACGCTTTTAATTTCTTTTAAAAACTTTCCAGCATCATTTCCAATTTTTTTAACGACACCTCTAACTTCTTTACCAAATTTTTTAAAGTCTCTTGCGACTTTGCTGTTAACTTTGACTTTTGCGACTTTGGCTTTACTTTTTTCTGAAAATCCATCAGGAGTCGCAATAAATAGGACAGCTACTAAAAGCAGAATATTTTTTAAGAAATGGATTTTTTGATTTTTCATGATTTATTAAGACTTACAAATTTTTATGTATTTTTTATTAAACAAAAAAAACATTAATATTTTGATAAGATTTCATAAAATTTTATTTACATATTTTTAATTTGTAGGTGATACTTTAATTTGAGCAGCAACGCTTCTAAGAAATAATAAGTTAACGATGGAAATTTTAAGGAGAGAAAATGAGATTTTTTAAAAAATTTGGATTTGTGTTAATGACGGTTACCATGGTTATGGCTATGGATAATGGTGAGCTATCTGATGGCTCCGATGAAGAGGGGGATGGGATTCAAAGAACAGCAACAAACCCACCGCCAACAACTGGGGCAAATATGGATGAAGCGGCTAATCCAGGAACAAACAGATTCACAGGTTGCGGACAGCCAGGTTGTCTTTGTAACAGAGGGAGAGACCTACTTTTTAATGTAATGCAATTACCCAATGGCAATATAGGTGTGCTTACAAATGATCCAATACTGGCTTTAATGATGGCAAATCCTATACTAATGAGTTTGTTGGCAGCAGAAGGAAGGGGAGGAAATGATTTATCAGCAGCTCCAGTTAGTAATGCTGGGCCTGCAAACTTGCCTGGAGGTGGAAATAAGAGATCTGAAGAGCAATAAGTACATTTGAAAATTTTTTATGCGACTCCTGCAAGGATAACCTTCGGGAGTCTTTTTATATTAAGGGTCTTTCGAAAAGAAAAATTAACCAAACAGCAGGAGTAAGAAGTTAGATCCGACGCAGGCTGTGCCTGCTGGGAAGACGCAGAGAAAATAGAAAACTTAAATCATAAGTTTCGAAAGAAGATCTATTTATAAATCCTTAAATCTTTGTGTGGTAATTTTTAAGAAGATTACTGATGAAGGATTTAAGGATGAAGTTGTTGAAAAATTTAGTGGTTATGTTGCATGTAGCTTTAGTTTTTGCTGCAGATGAAGAATTGGAAGTGGAAAATCTGAATTCTAGTAGTGAGGATACAGTTGATCGCGATCAAAAAAGAAAGTCTGTAAAAAAAGCTTTCTATACAGAAAGAGGGATCTCGAGTAGTAGCGATGGGTCTGCTACGAGTGTTTGTAATGATTCAAAAAGAATTGGAGATATGTTGGCTAATATTTTTCCTTATCTTACTGGTGATTCAAAAAGAAATATCCAAGACATAACTGCTCTTTTAGATGAAAATATTCCAGAGGCAATTTCTAGGCTTAGAGCACATCCTGTTGTTTCTGGTGATATATGCGGTGTGGAAGAATCAGAGCTGTTTTCAAGACTATCAGATGTTTTAGCTTTATTGGATGATGATGGTTATTTAGGGGGGGACGAAAAAACCAATAGTCCCGATCTTATTTCAGAAGACTTGTAACTTGCAAAAATATTTAATTTGTTTAGAATTGCTGAGAAAATTTTATTATTAAAAGAAAGCATGAAATTATTAAAAAGAATTGCATTAATGTTGTTAATGGCAATGGCGACAGTTTGTGCTATGGATGATGGTGCAACAAATGAGCTAGGTAAAAGAAAAAGGACTGCAACAAAACATTATGGCGACCTAGTAGGTACAGAAGAAGCAGTTTCTAATCTTGGAAGAGCTTCTAATCGCATAGGAAAAAGAATTAGTAGTGTTACGCAAAAAGAGACTGAAAACGCAGCTCTTGTGCCAAATACTATTGATGAACAGGTTGATAAAATTTACAGACGAATTGAAGCAATTGAAAAAACTCAGAACAGCGTTTTGGGTTTTAGATTTTCTAGGGAGCTTCATGAATTATTATCTAATAACATTGCTTTTGAGTATGCAGTAGCAATAATACTTACTGAATGGCAAGCAATTCCGATGTATTTAGATTTTACCGAGGAAATAAGGAAAGTCATCAAATACCAAGGGATTGAGCTTCCTATCGTGACTATTTTTCCAGAAATTGGATAGCGCTAGAAGAAAAAATCTTGTGAGATAACGATTAGTGTAGGTTTTTAAGCCGGTGCTTTTATTTGCATCGGTTTTTTTATTACTTGAAATTCTTTTGATGCTTTTTACGTAGGTGGCTATACTGGGATCTTTAAAATTTTAAGATTTAGAAAATGAAATATTTATTACTTGTTGGGTTTATCTCTCTAATTTTTGCTGATGATTTTGATGAAGGCGTACAAAAGCCTGTGCGAATTTCTTACCAGTGTAGTGGTTATAAGGATCTTATTATGAAAATGCCTAAAGATTGTCCAAGCTGGAGAGTAAATGCCGTGGTTGCAAATCTTTTTCCTGTTCCTATTCGGGGGCAGGGTATTCCTGTTTTTTCTGAGCAGCAAGGACGTGCTTTAAGCACGAATGATATTAATAGTTTAATGCAACGAATTCCTGCTTGTTCTAGAAGGAATCCAGCGTTTAGATTGTTTGGGGTTAGGCAACAATAGGTGTTCGGCTTATGTTTTTGTATGATATTTTGATATATCTGTATTTCTAAAAAAACATGTTTTTTCTTAAAATTTTTTCGTTCACACTTTTACTTGCGATTATTCGATGAGTAAATATTTTATATTTCTGAGGGGAGAGATGATGAAGTACCTACGAAGTTTAGCTTTAATAATTCTGGTTTTGCAGTCTACGGCATTTACGGCCAATTCTTCAATAATAGCGTTGGATCCTTTGGCTACGGAACGTAATGTTTTTCAGCCTAGGTTAACTCAGTTTCTTGTATTATCTACGGTTTACGAAATGGGACGTTGTTTATATTCGTCAGAGGCAATATGGAAGACTGCTAGAAAAATGTTTCCTTTTCTAGGTTTTGTTCAAGAAAGTTCAGTTGATGAAAATAGGGATATATTAATGATATCTACTGAAGCTGTTCTAGATCTTTCTGAAGAGGACAAGAATAAGAATAAGAATAAGAAGAAAGCGTTATTAGAAGAGGCGCAAAAGGCTAAAGCAAAAAAGATTAAAGAGAAGTATTTCGTTCAGGAAAGAAAGGGATTGGGCAAGCGAAATAAGTATATTTCCGAACTTCATGTGCCTGAGCTTCACAGATTAGATTCAGTAGATGGTGTAAAAATTATTGGCGAAACTGAGACTAAAAATGTTTCAGCTGGTATAATTACAACTGAAGATGCATTACCGAGTCGCTCAAGTGTTTTTCCTGTTCTTAGCATTATGCTTCCACAGAATATGGGTGGTAGTGAAGCAGGAGAAACTAGCCCTGTTGGCTATGGACTCTATGTTGATCTTTCACCAACGCAAAGCTTTCGCAAAGTAATAGAAGTTTACTAATTGAGCTTTTTGCCTATTTTCTATAGACTGAATCAGTTTTGAAAAAGGTTCCATAGCAAGTTTATGTCTAATAATTCAACGGTTTCTAACCCACTACTTGAAGCAAAATCATGGCCGTTTGAAGAGGCAAAGCGTGTGGTGGCGCGTTTGCAGGGTAAGGTACCTGAAAAAGGATATGTGCTTTTTGAAACTGGCTATGGTCCTTCGGGGTTGCCGCACATTGGTACTTTTGGTGAAGTTTTGCGCACAACGATGGTACGGCACGCTTTCCAAACAATTAGTGATATTCCAACACGTTTATTCTGTTTTTCTGATGATTTGGATGGGTTGCGCAAAGTTCCTGATAACGTGCCAAACAAAGAAATGCTGACAAAGTATTTGAACATGCCGCTTACCAAAGTTCCGGATCCTTATGAAAAATTTGAGAGTTTTGGGCACCATAATAATGCCATGTTGCGTCGCTTTTTAGATGGCTATGGATTTGAATACGAATTTCAGAGCTCGACAGATTGGTACACATCGGGACGATTTGATCCAACGTTGAAATTGGTGTTGCAGCATTATGATGAAATTATGGCCATTATGTTGCCAACGTTGCGTGAAGAGCGCAGAGCTACTTACAGTCCATTTCTACCGATTTGCCCACGCACAGGTCATGTTTTGCAAGTGCCAATGGTTGAGATTCACCCAGGATGTGAATCAATTGTTTACAGGGATCCAGAGACGAATGAATTAACCGAAGTACAAGTGCTTGGTGGCAAATGTAAGCTTCAGTGGAAGGTTGACTGGGGCATGCGCTGGAAGGCCTTGGGTGTAGATTATGAAATGTCAGGGAAAGACTTAATTGATTCTGTGAAATTGTCGTCACAAATTTGTAGAGTCATTGGGGGCAGGGCGCCAGAGAATTTAACCTATGAGCTTTTCTTAGATCAAGAAGGTCAAAAAATCAGTAAATCCAAAGGTAATGGCCTTGGCATGGATGAGTGGTTGACTTATGCGCCGCAGGAAAGCTTGTCATATTTTATGTATCAGGCGCCTAAAAAAGCGAAGCGTTTGTATTTTGATGTGATCCCTAAGGCGGTGGATGAATATCTGCAGCATGTGAGTAAATTTGAATCTGGACAGTATGATAACCCGGCATGGCATATTCACGGTGGTCCTCCTCCGACTCCTGAAAGTGGGTTGAGTTTTAATATATTGCTGAATTTGGCATCGGTTGTGAACGCCGAAGAAGGCAGTATTTTGTGGGGATTTGTGAAGCGTTACGTGGCGGGTGCTGATGAAGCTTCGATGCCGTTTTTAGCGAAGATGATTACTTATGCAGTTCGGTATTATCAAGATTTTGTAAAGCCAAATAAGCAATACCGAGCGCCGAGTCAGATGGAAAAAGAAGCATTGCAACGATTGCATGATGAGTTGGCTGATATATCGCTTGATAGCACCGCGGAAGATTTACAAGCCATTGTATATGAAGTTGGGAAACAATTTGCATTTTCTGACTTGCGTCAATGGTTTGGAACGTTGTATGAGGTGTTATTAGGACAAGAGGAAGGGCCGCGCATGGGATCCTTCATTGCGTTGTTTGGCATTGCAGAAACAAGGGCACTTATTCAGGAGAAATTAGCATGAAAAAATTTTTTATAATCTTGGTATTTGCGGGCACATTGTTTAGCTGTGAGGCTATTTGGAACAACGGTCCTACGCAGCTTTTAAAAGATATTTTTAAAATTACCGATGTTCAAGGTGTGGAAAGTCTTGAGACAGCTGTTAAACAAAGTAATTTTAGGTGGATTCGTCCAAAAGGTCTTGAGAGATGGGATGTGTACAGTTTACTGGATGATATGCAACGAACAGCATTGTCAAAAAAAGTTAAGAGCTCAAGTCTAGCAAAAGTTAAAATGCCACTTAAAAAGCATTATGATGCAATTGTTGTTTTGGGAGCTACTGTTTCAAGAGTGAAATCTCGCATGGAGTTTTTAGCTCGGATTCATAAAGATGGAATTACTTGTGGTAAAATTTACTTGTTAGGTTCAACTCGCGATTTAAAAATTGGCACTGAGCTTGACAAAGAAATGGCTAAAAAATTGGAAGAAAAAGGTGCTGAAGCTACAGAAATGGCAATGATGAAGGAGTTTTGGCAGCAAAATGTGGTATTGAAATCAATAGAACATATTCCAGTGATTGCAATTCAATCTGGTCAACGTGCGGATGGTACAAGAGCTAACACAGAAGATACTTTACGCGATATGGTAAAGGATTTTGGTGATGTTCAAGGCAAAAGCTTTTTATTTATTTCTGATAATCCTTATATTTGTTATCAAGATGCGGTGTCAAAAAAAGTGTTGAAATCTTATGGTGCAAATATAGAAACTGTTGGTGCTGCAATGTCATCTGAAGAGACAATGGAAAATGTGCTTGATACAGTGGCGCGATGCTTGACGAATGTTAAAGAGTAACCTTAAACTTCATCACCTTAGATAACCTGTTAATACTTGGTATTTAAAATGAGAAAAACTTTAAAACAAATCAGCGATCAGTTAGTGGAATGGGAGGGAAAGATCCTTCCCTGCACTGTTGGGCGTAATGGTTTTTCAAATGATAAAAAAGAAGGTGATGGGTGTACACCTACAGGCACATGGAAACTTTTGAGTGTGTATTATCCGGCAGATAAAATTCCCAAACCCAAAACAGTGCTTCCAACTATAGAAATTACGCCAGGTATGGGCTGGTCGGATGATCCAAAGGATACTGCGTATAACACATGCGTGCAGCTACCTTATACCCATTCTCATGAAGGGTTATGGCGAGAAGATGATTTATATTATTTATTTATCACGATAAGTCATAACACCAATCCTGTTGTGGCGGGTAAAGGAAGTGGGATTTTTATTCATAGAATGCGCCCAGAAGGAACTCCAACCGCAGGTTGCCTTGCTTTATCCTTTGAAGATCTTATGCATTTAGTGGAAACAGCTACCCTTGATACACACTGGGTTATAGACAAGAATCTTGCTGGGACCCCCGATATTACTCACTAGATTCTCACGCCTTCTTTGAAGGCTCAGAATGACGCTTTTGAAATTAGGAGGAACCCTTGCCTGAATTACCTGAGGTTGAAACGGTTTGCCGAGGGCTTAGGCCATATATGGAAGGCAAAACTCTAAAAAGCGTTCAAGCTTATCGCTCAAATCTGCGCAACCCTTTTCCGCCATTGTTTGCTGAGCGTTTGCAAGGTCAAAAAGTTAATAAGATCATTCGCCGAGGTAAGTATATTTTAGTGGAATTGTCTGACTACACATGGATGATGCACTTAGGGATGAGTGGTAAAATTCAGCGAAGTTTAAGTTCTCATTATGTTCACCAAAAGCACGATCATGTAGTTTGGCAGGTGGATGATGTTACTTTTGCCTTTAATGATCCTAGGCGTTTTGGTGATATGGATCTTATTCCAAAGAGTCAAGTTTGTACCCAAGTAAAATCAATGGCGCCTGAGCCTTTTGAAATGAAGGCGGGTGATTTTTATAAGCGATTGCAAAAGACAAGCCGTCCTTTAAAAACAGCATTGCTTGATCAAACAGTGATTGCAGGACTTGGTAATATTTATGTGTGTGAAGCGCTTTGGCAAAGTGGTTTGTCACCTTTTAAAACTTCAAATTTAATAACAAAACAGCAAGCACAGGGTTTGCTAAAAAATATTTGTGAGGTTCTAGAGCGTGCGATTGAAGCGGGTGGGTCTTCACTTCGTGATCATAGAGCTGTTGATGGAACGCTGGGTTACTTTCAGCATCATTTTAAAGTATACGATCAAAAAGGTAAGTCTTGCCCAACTGCTTTGTGTTCGGGCACAATCAAGCGTGAAGTTCAATCTGGTCGTTCAACTTACTATTGCACAACATGTCAGAAAAAATAGTTGCTCCTTATCCCTATCTTCGGCTTAGGCGTTTGCGCCAATCTGCGTCAGTGCGTGCACTGTTCCAAGAAAATCACTTACTTCCAAGTGATTTGATTTGTCCAATTTTTGTGCGTGGATCTGATGACGCGGCTGATATTTCTACAATGCCTGGAATATCACGTTATTTAATCGATGAGTTGCCTAAAGAAGTTGAAGAGCTTTATAACCTAGGTATCCGTGCTGTATTGCTTTTTCCAAAAACGCCGAATCATTTAAAAACTGAAGACGCGGCTGAAGCGTTTAATTCGCAAAATTTAATATGCCAAGCTATTAGAAAAATTAAAGCAAGCATTCCCGAAATGACCGTTTTAACGGATGTGGCATTGGATCCTTATACATCTCATGGTCATGATGGCATTTTAAAAAATGATAAAATAGAAAACGACTTGACCGTTGAAGCATTGGTGAAGCAAACCTTGAACCAAGTAGAGGCAGGCGCTGATGGAATTTGCCCTTCTGATATGATGGATGGAAGAATTCAAGCCATTCGCCAGGCTTTGGAATACAAAAAGCTAACAGATATTTTGCTTATAAGCTATGCACTTAAATATGCTTCAGCTCTTTATGGACCCTTTCGGGGAGCTGTTGGGGCAAATCTTAAGGGTGATAAAATGACGTATCAGCTAAATCCTGCTAATTCGGACGAAGCACTTCGTGAAATTCAGCAAGACATTATGGAAGGTGCTGATGCAGTAATTATTAAACCGGGCTTGCCGTCTTTAGATATTATTTCTCAAGCACAGAGTTTTGGGGTGCCTATTTGGGCTTACCAAGTAAGTGGTGAATACGCCATGATAAAATATGCTGCGATGAGTGGTGCGCTTAATGGTGAAAAGGCATTTTACGAAATTTTATTAAGTCTGAAGCGAGCGGGAGCTAGCACAATTATTACTTATGCCGCAAAAGAGATGGCTTTGTGCTTGAGAAAAAATTCGGATTAATAGTGTCTTCTGCATCTTTACTTTCCTTAGTTATCAGTACTTATAAAAATGCAGAAGAGTTAGGTTTTTCTAAAATAAGCAACGAGCTTAGTTGAATTTTCTACCAGCTTCTCTAAGTGTTGTTGCTATATCACTATATCCTCGTGCACTTTGCGTAAAATTATGAGCGTAGCTGATGCCGCCTTTAGATGCGGTTATAGGTGCGTCATTAAGTAGATATTGGATAGCATCTTTAGCACCTTCCCGAGTGGCGTAATATAATCCGCTGTCTACACCAGGTTGAGTGATAGGTTCACGTTGTTGCGTGAAAAGTATTTGTAAAATACCTACATGATTCCCTTTTGCTGCTAGGGAAAATGCCTGCCCAGTGTTGAGGCAATCATCTTGAAAATGAGAAAGCAAGTACTCAACGACCTTTGCATGGCCGTTTTGCGCAGCAGCCTTCATCCAGTAGGATGCACTGAATCCAAGATTTTCCATTGTTTTCAGCGTATCCAAATCGTTTTGTTCTTTTTCGCTTATGGTATAGGCGGCAGATGCAGGGGTTTCTTCTGTATCAGCAATTTCCATAGCGTTGATAGGCATTGCTAATGCTATTCCTAAAGATAATGTTAAGTAGGTCTTTTTCATATTTATCCTGACTGTTGAATTAATAATACTTGTTTAGTAACTAATACTTAGTAGTTAGGTCTATAAATTTCAATATAAAAATAATTTATTTTTTCAAAGTAGATTACGGCTTGTGTTGGAGAAATTTGATGCGGTACAATCAAGCCATATGAAAAAATCTTCTTTCAATAATGGAATCAGCCAAAGCTCTGTACAAAATTTCGGTCTGACACCCCTCCAATATACAACTTTTCTGCCGGCATTGCTGATGATTACCGGTGTGTTGATGGTTGCAAGTATTGATATTTACTTGCCTGCAGCACCTTTTATGAAATGCTATTTCGAAACATCTGAATGGATGATTCAATTTAGCATGATGCAAACGCCAATTGTAGGGGCGCTTGTGGGGATGCTGTATGGTCATTGGAGCGATACTAATGGTCGTAGGCCTGCGCTTCTTTCTTCACTTGGCATTTTTGCGGCTTTTTCGTTTTTGTGTTGTTTTGCCTGGAATATTGAGTCGTTTCTGGCGTTGCGCTTCTTGCAAGCAATTGGGGCAGGCGGCATTTCTATTATTAGTATCTCTATTTTAGCTGATATGTTTAGTGGCGCCCTATACGCGCGTTACATGGCAACATATAGTATGAGTTTTCCTATTATGTTTGCTATTGCGCCAGTGTTGGGGGCGCACTTACTTGGGTGGTTTGGTTGGCAAGCAAATTTTTGGTTTCTAGGGCTTATTGCTGCAGCGTTGTGGTTGTATTTTATCAAACGATTGCCAGAAACTCACCAAGACCATTCCGATACCATGGGCTGGGGACACCTTTTTAAAAACCTTAAAGCTTTAACAACGAATAGCCATTTTATGAGGCTTTCTGTTTGTCATGGTTTGCCCGTTGCGATCTCGGCTGTTTATTCGGTAAATAGCTCTTTTGTGTTTATTGATCATTTTAATTTTTCTCCGACGGCTTATGCGTACATCCAACTAATTCCCGTTTTTTTGAATTTAGTTGGTTCGTTTGCCTATCGGCAATATGTTGTTAAATGGGGCATTATAAAGAGCATTCGCTATGGATTATACTTGAACGTAGTGTTTTTGATTCTAGTAACTTCTGGAGTTGCACTCAATTTTTTGCAATCTCCTTTTTCTATTGTTGTTATTATGTGCATTTTAAACTTAAGCTTATCGGCTGTTTTATCTAGTTGTGGTACAAAAGCTGTTGAATGCGCGCCAGAACAAAAAGGCTTGGCTGTGGCTTTTCTTGGGCTACTGAGAAATGGAGTTGTTGCGGGGCTTGTTTTAGTTGTGGGTGCATTTTTTGATGGGACGATAATTCCGGTTTATATTGGCATGGCAATATTAACAGCGATTCTTGTAATTTTGATTTTTCCAATTTCAAAAGAACGTATCTAATTCTTAAATGTGCAAGTTGTATTTAAGGTATATTGGGAAAATATTTTCTTACAAAAAAATTCTTTTAACGAAATTTTAAGTGATTTTCGCATATTCTATCCCCACCCATAATGAAGGGTGGGGGTGGTTAGGGATTAGATCTAAGAAAAATAAATGGCTATCGTTGGTTCTTTTTTCTTGTTCAAATTAACGCAGGCCCTGCGAATTTAACTCTTTTTTAATGAAAATTTTCTAGCCTGAAATAAATAAGTTCGGAGGTTGTTAATGATCAAGCTGATGGTGAGTTATGCATTGATGGTTTTTGCATGTTTAATGGCTAGCTCAACATGGGGAATACATACTCAAGTAATGTCCAAAGAATTGCTGGAAAGCTGCGGACTTGCTAATGGGAATCGGGTTATTGTTACGTCTGTTGATGATGAGTCACTTGCAAAAGACCGTTTAGAGCGAGGGGATGTTATTACCGAGATTAATGGTAAAAAACTTCACACACCGCAAGATCTCAACTTTTTAGAAGAAACCTTAGTTTCGGGTCAACCTGTTAATGCAAAAGTATGGCGCAGAAATGCTTTTGTAAATGTGCAGTTTATTCCGGTCGAAACACCGCGTTCAGCTTTTGAACCAATTGACGATCCAATTTTGGGTAATGTGAAAATTACACAAATTACAAGTGGAGTTGTTGTAAGTAAGGTGAATCGTCAGGGGGTGCTTCAAGAAGGAGATAAAATTCTTGAGGTGAATAATTTAAAAATTAAGAAAGTTAAAGACATTAAGAAAGCGCTAGATGCAGACCCAAAAGGTTTGAGTATAGCTTTGGATAGAAAAGGTGCCCAGATTGTGCAATCTTTTGCCATTGGTAATGAAGGTAGTTTTTTTAGCCAAACCATTATAAGTGGCGGTTAAGAATGGCGAAATTTATAAGATTGGGAGTTGATATAATATCCTTGAGCAATACCTAAAAATCAGTTATCAATTGCTTATTCATTAAGCAAAGGTCATTTATACATGTCATATATGCAGCCTAATTACTCGCGTTTAACGCCATGCGTTATCGTTGAAGACGTAAAGAAATCCATGGATTTTTATACTCAAGTATTTGGTTTTGACCTTTTGGAAAAGCACGAACGTGAGGGTGTGATTACGGGTGCAACCCTTAAGTTAGGAGAGGTAACATTCATGCTCTTTTCTAAATTACTTAGTACTGGCGCTAAGAACATGTCATCCGAACCAATTACCAATGCAGGAAATAGCCTTTACGCATATTGTCCAGATGTTGATATGTTATACGAAAATGCTCTTAAACATGGGGCAGTATCATTAATTGAACCAGAAGATGCTTTTTGGGGAGATCGTTATTGTCAGTTGCGGGATCCTGATGGTTATACCTGGTGCTTTGCTACTTATAAGCAGGTGGCTTAAGTATTGCAATCACGCTCATACACTACATCTTGTGGAAAAAACGTTCTGATTCAACGTAAATTCCGACTAAAACGATTAACGCTTAGATTTTCTAAAGCCAAGAAAAGTTATGTGGTAACTGCACCCCTTTTTGTTTCGTTTTCAAAAATTACCGATTTTATTGATAGTGCTAAACAATGGTTTTTAAAGGTAGAGACTTCTCAACCCCAGAAGGAAATGAAAAAGGTTGCCCCGGGTCAATCTATTCCTGTTTTAGGCAAATTAATGCGAGTGGATTTTTTTCCTAATCCTAAACAAGTAGTGGTTGCGAAGGAGGAGGTGATTGAAGTGCACGGCATTGCCTCTAAGTTTGAAAGTATTTTAGCCAACTATTTGAAAGATTTAGCTAAGAAAAAGTGCACACATTATAGTAATCAATACGCAAAAATGCTGAATGTAGAGTTTGAAAGGCTGGCCATTAAAGATATGACAACACGTTTTGGGAGTTGCACTTCCCACCGCCATTTAAACTATTGCTGGAGAGTTGTTATGGCTCCAGAGCCTGTCTTGGCCTATTTATGCGCACATGAAGTTGCTCATTTAAAAGAGATGAATCATAGCAAAAAGTTTTGGGCACTTGTGGAGCAGCTTTGCCCCAATTACCAATCTTTACGCAAATGGCTTAAGCAGCATGGACAAGAGCTATATCAGAGATTTTAATCTCTATATTCGTTTTTCAATATGGGGCCAACTCTGATTGGTTCAATAGCAGTTGCACGACCATCTGCACTAGTTTCAATAAAAACACCGCATACGGTTCCTTCCCCAGAAGCTGGCTCTTTTTGCTTTGGTCTTGGAATCTTTTTGAAAAAACTTGCAAAAGCGACTTCAGGTTTTAGTCCAATTACGGAATCATAATCACCGCACATGCCAGCATCACTCATATAGGCTGTGCCACCTTTCATAATATGTGCATCCGCCGTTGGAATGTGCGTATGGGTACCAATAACAGCAGTTACTCTTCCATCAAAATATTTGGCCATTGCCATTTTTTCTGAAGTTGTTTCGGCATGCATATCTATAAAAATGGCAGATATTGAGCCGCCTAAAGGATATTTTTTCAATACTTCTTCTACCGCTTGAAAGGGGCAGTCTGAAAATGGTTCCATAAACAATCTACCTATTGCGTTGATAACTAGAAGGTTTTTTCCGTTGTTGCTGTACAGCCCTACGCCTTTTCCTGGCACAGCTTTAGGATAATTTAAGGGGCGTAAAATTTTATCAGACTGACTCATTAAGGAGAGAATTTCACCTTTATCGAAGCTGTGATTGCCGCCTGTGATGACGTTAATACCAATTGATAGAAAGTCTTTTGCCATATCTGGCATAAGCCCAAACCCATGAGCCGCATTTTCTCCATTAGCAATTGTAAAATCAGGTTGGTATTTATTTTTCAACATCGGCAAATGGTGTGCTATTGCATCACGTCCGCTACGACCAAAAACATCACCCAAAAAGAGAATGCGCATAAATTTAAGAGCTATAAAATTTGCCTGAGTATAACCTATTTGTAATCAACTAAAATAAAAATCGTATCCCCCTCTTGCTTTTTATTAATCATTCCTTATCATGTAAGCCATATATGTTAGAAGGATCTGTGGCAACAATGAGCCTTGCAGACGGTGATAATGAGAATCCTTGGGATGTAAAGGATGATAGTTCGGCTTCAGGCAAAAAGACGAATAAGGGAAATGATGCTGATCCTATGAATAAAAGGCGTGTTGGAAATCAATCGCCTGAATTTTCAAAAGTTATTCATGAGTTTCAACAACGATTTAAAGAAACGCGAGGGAGCGGTGGAGGAGGAATACCTCCTCAAAGTCAGCTTAAGGTTTTTGCTGGGATTTTTATCCTTATTGTTCTTGCGTGGTTAGCCTCTGGTTTTTACCGTGTTCAAGAAGGTGAAGTTGGAGTTATTCTTCGTTTTGGGGAGCTAGTAAGGACAGCGCTTCCTGGTCTTCGCTATCGTTTACCTGCACCGATTGAACGCGAAATTGTTAAAAATGTAGCGGTTGTTAATAAAATTGATAGCAGTCATACCCAAGATGGTGAAGTTGATCAAAGCTTGATATTAACAGGCGATGAAAACATGGTATTAACTAACTATACTGTGCTGTGGAAAATCAAAGATATCACTCAATATTTGTTTGTTGTTCGTAACCCTGATGCTACGATTAGTGCTGCAGCTGAAAGCGCACTTCGTGAAGTTATTGGTCAAACGACGGCAAGGCTTGCTTTAACAGAAGGCCGAGAAAAAATAGGCAGCCAAAGTCAGGAACTTTTGCAAAAGATTCTTGATACTTACAATGCTGGTGTGCAAATTATTAGTTTCCAATTGCAGCGCGTAGAGCCTCCAGCGCAGGTCGTTGAAGCATTTAACGATATGCAAGCTTCTTTGGTTGACGCAGATCGCTTAAGTAATGAAGCTCAGTCTTATAGCAATGATATTTTGCCAAAGGCGCGAGGACAGTCTGAAAGTATTTTACGTAGTGCTGAAGGATATGCGGCAGAAGTTGTTGAAAAAGCTAAGGGTGAGACTTCACGATTTACACAAGTACTGAAGTCTAACCAAAAAAATCCTAAAATTACGCGCATTCGTATGCACAGAGAAACTATGGACCAGCTTATGAAAGATGCAACTGTGACGATTGTAGATCATGATTTATCCAGATCATTGCAAAACTATAATCAGCTAACGCCTATACCATTATTGAATAAGAAGGAGGGTGCATAATGTTAAATAATCTTCCTGTTTGGCTGCGTTACTCGCCAGTTCTTATCTTAATTTTACTGGGAGACTCTTTATTTATTGTCGACCAAGTTACTCAAGCGATTGTTCTTCGTTTTGGTGAATACCGTCGTATACATACAGAGCCTGGCTTAAAAATAAAAATCCCCTTTATAGAAGAAATTATAGCTTATGAAAAACGAATTCTAGACTACGATTTACCTTCAATTTACGTTACTACCCAGGATCAGAAGCGATTGGTTGTAAACACGTATACTCGCTACAAAATATCGGATCCATTGAAATTTTTCCAAAGTGTAAAGCCAGCTTCCGAGATTGGGGCACGTTTGCGCTTAGAAGCAATTATTAGTAGCTCGGTTCGTAACGTTCTTGGTAAGGTTGAGCTTAGATCTATGCTTAGAAAAGAACGTTCTGATACTATGCATCAAATTTTAGAAGAGGTTCGGGCAATTGCTAATCCTTTGGGGATAATCATTGTTGATGTGCGTATTATTCGCACCGAGCTTCCTAACGAAAATCGTAATGCGGTATTTGCTAGAATGAATTCAGAACTTGTGCGTTTTGCTAAAGAAAATCGTGCAAAAGGAGAGGAAGCCGCGATTGCTATTCGAGCAACCGCTGATAAAGAAAAAACAATTATTTTAGCTGAGGCTAATAGAAAATCTGAAGAGATTAGAGGTGGTGGAGATGCTAAAGCTATAGAAATAGCAGCAGCTGCTTTTGGAGCTGATCCAGAGTTTTATGAATTTTATCGTACGCTTGAGTCGTACAAACACGTTATTAAGCCTGGCTCTTCATTTTTGCTTTCGACAAATAACGAGTATACTAAAAACTTAACGAATTATTTACCAAATAAATGAATAATTTTATTAAAATAAGAATTAAAAATTAAGATTAGGGGAAGTATGCACTTTGTAGCGGTATTGGTATTTTTTGTCTTAGCGTCACTATCAGCAGAAAAAGCTCCTAGCGCACCTCGTGTTGCGTTTGATGCCAGTAAAGGGTTTTCAAGTGTAGTGGATAAGCTATTGCCGGCGGTGGTAAGTGTTCAAGCAACTCAAGTTGTTGATCAGCGTCAAAATGAAAATGGAATAATGGCACTTCCTGGTTTGCCGCCAATGGGGCGCATGGGACCTGGTAATCCTATAGAGGAATTATTTCGTGAATTTATGGGGCAAATGGAGCGCCCACGTAAACTTCAAGCAGTAGGAGCTG
The DNA here is from genome assembly GCA_947487955.1 of Alphaproteobacteria bacterium. Lineage (GTDB taxonomy): Bacteria > Pseudomonadota > Alphaproteobacteria > Paracaedibacterales > CAITNM01 > CAITNM01. Next base: position 14,257 of record CANKYV010000017.1, on the reverse strand, counting down.
GTTTTATTATTCATTGCGATGGAAAGATAGCATATGTAGTTACTAATCATCATGTTGTTTCGGAAGCTAAAACACTAACGATTTTACTAGAAGACAAAACTGAAATTCCTGGTACGTTGCTAGCTTCAGATGAACGCAATGATGTTGCAGTAATTAAGCTTGATTTGTCTGGCCTTCCTGCTGAGAAACGAAATCTTCCAACGGTTGATTGGGCGAACTCTGATGAGGTTAAGACTGGGGATTGGGTTATTGCTATTGGAAATCCTTTTAATTTTGGTGGGACTGTTACAGTGGGGGTTGTATCTCATAAAGGGCGATATGTTCCATCAGGTATGCAGCAAGATTTTGAATTTATTCAACATAGCGCGCAAATTAACGTAGGAAGCTCTGGCGGAGCGTTATTTGACACTAATGGTAAAGTTATTGGTATCAATAATGCAATTATAACTAATACAGGTGGCAATATTGGTATTGGCTTTGCTATTCCTGCCAATGTAGCGCGTCAGACTGTTGATCAGCTTGTGAAATATGGCAAGACGCGTCGTGGTCATTTGGGTATTAGAATACAAGCGCTAAATGAAGATATGGCAGAAAGCCAAGGTTTAAAGGACACTGGGGTTATTGTAGGAAGTGTTATTGATGGTGGGCCTTCAGAAGGTAAACTAAAGAGCGGTGACATTATCCTAGAGTTCGAAGGTAAAAAAGTTACTGAATCTTATGTTCTTTCTAGGATGGTTGGGGAAACAGAAATTGGTAAATCCATCAAACTAAAAGTGTGGCGTGACGGTAAGATTATCGAAGCTAATATTAAAGTTGAAGAGATGCCAGATACTAAGAAAGATGAACATAAAGAAAAAGCAGGATCTGCAACTATTCCTGGCATTTTAAATATAGCGGGTCTTGAGATAAGTAAAATTCCCGAAGAACTTAAAGAGCAGCTAAAAGAATTAAATAGAGATTCTAAGGGTGTAATTATTATTCGTATTGATCCAAATAGTCCGGCTGGTGATCAAGGTTTACTAATGAAAGGTGATATTATTGAAGAAGCAAATCATAAATCACTTGAATCACCTTCTGATTTTGAAGCAATTGTTAAACAGGCTAAAAAAGAGAAACGCAAAAATATTTTATTGCTTATTTCTAGAGATGGTAAGCCTGCGTATTTACCTTTGCGTATAGAAGAAGAAGTGCCTGCCAAACTAGTAGAGGAAAAATTTGAAGAGAAAGCTCCAGAAAAGCAGAAGGAAGAGCCAAAGAAAGTTGGTGATGAAGTTTCAAACAGATCCGAGAAAAGTGAGCGCGTTCATGAAGCTGTGCGTGTTCATGAGGCAATGTCAGAGCAACCTGTTGAAGAAGATCATGACGAAGATGTGCATGAAATTCAAGAAATTGAATCAGATAGCGAAAACCTAGTAAAAGAAGGCGTTTCAGAAGATTCTCTTGCCAACGATGATAAAAATAGGCTACAAGAAGACAATAGTGAGTCGTTAACTTCACGTGTTGTTAAGAAGTTAAGGTCAATATTTGGAAGAGGTTGATGTTTATTCAAACCGAAGAAACTCCAAATCCGCAGACACTAAAATTTATACCGGAAAGCCCGGTATTAACTGTGGATGTTGGTATAAGTTCCATTGAATTCAAAAAGAATCAAGATACTACGGCATCGCCGCTTGCTAAAAGGTTACTTTTTGTTGAAGGTATTGAGGGAGTTTTTTTTAGTACGAATTATGTTTCTATTACAAAACATGAGTCTTTTGACTGGTATGTATTAAAACCAGTAATACTAGGGCTTTTGATGGAACATTTCATTAATGGGCTTCCAATCTATACAGGGAATGCTGTAGGAGTTGCAGAAGATTCTGATCCACTTATCAAACAAATTCGGGAAATTATTGATACTCGCGTGCGTCCATCAGTTGCTATGGATGGTGGAGATATCACTTTTGAATCGTTTAAAGATGGAGTTGTTTATCTAAAACTGCAAGGGGCATGCAGTGGCTGTCCAAGTTCAACAGCAACACTAAAATCAGGCATTGAAAATATGTTAAAGTATTATGTGCCAGAAGTTCAGGAGGTATGTCAGTATGCAGAATAATCTAGGTCGTTTTTTTCTTCCGTTGCTAGTAACTTTAGGTAATTTAAATCCAGTTGGTGCTGCAATGGCACCAAAACTTAAGCTTAAAACTCCAAAACGTTCTTCTTTCTCAAAAAGAGATTGTAAAAATCTAATTAAACAACTAGAGCGTGAGCATGCAATTCCCGCTGGCTTATTAGAAGCTATTGGAGCAGTAGAATCGGAACATACGCCATATGCAGTGAACTGTAATGGGAAATCTAAACTATTTACGAATCATGAGATGGCTAAACAGTACGTTCGAGATCTTCGAAATAAAGGTATTATCGATATTAATATTGGTGTTTTACAAATTAATTATGCGTATCATCAAAAACAATTCAAAGCTGAAGATCTTTTAGATCCTTATAACAATGTGCCATATGCTGCTAAATATTTAGCGTATTTAAAAAGATTTCATGGTTCTTGGGAAAAGGCAGTAAAATTCTATCATTCTCCTGTAGCAAGATACCAAAATATGTATTTTACAAAGGTAATGACTGCGCTAAAGCAAATTGATAAAATAACACATACGCAGGTATTTAGTGAGAGAGCTGTAAGCCTTAAGCCTGCAAGAAAAATCAGTAAAGCAGCTTAAAATTTAGGTGAATGATTTCAATACAGACCAAATAGCTAAAATTCTTTGCGGCTCAACGCTTGCGATAACACAGCAAACGTTGATTGCAGAAGAGGCAAAAAAAATTCAATTAACCAGGGGGCGAGCTCCTTGTTTGGCTGTTATTTTAGTTGGAGAACATCCATCTAGCCTTGTATATGTTGCGGCAAAGCAAAAAGCTTGTGAAAAAGTTGGTATTGAATCAAGAGTGCTAAAACTTGAGCAGGGTATAACTCAAGTTAAGCTACAGGGAGTCCTTGAAGAGCTTAATAATGACGCGTTTGTCGATGGTATTCTTATTCAATTACCCCTACCAAAAGGCCTAGATGCAAGTTCTTTATTGGATGCATTAAACCCAACAAAAGATGTTGATGGCCTAACTCCATATAATCTTGGGCTTTTAATGAGCAGACGACCTGCATTTGTTCCTTGTACACCGTTAGGATGTATGGATCTTATCTCTCAAGTAATCAATCCCACAGGCAAAAACGCAGTGGTATTTGGTCGTTCTCTTTTAGTGGGAAGGCCCATGGCGCTTTTGCTTGAAGCTGCAAATGCCACTGTTACCATAGTTCATTCTCATTCCACTAATGTGCAAGCTATTTGCCGTGAAGCCGACATTGTGGTCGCTGCTATTGGTCAGCCTAATTTTATAACAGCGGATTATATAAAGCCAGGCGCGGTAGTTATCGATGTAGGTATGACCCGCTATGAAAACAAACTCTTAGGTGATGTGCATGAATCGGTTGCTACTGTAGCGGGGTGGTTAACGCCTGTACCTGGTGGTGTAGGTCCGATGACCATTACAAAACTTCTAAGTAATACGGTTATGGCAGCACTTCGACATGCAGGTTAGCTCAATTAAAACTCACAAAGTGACTCCTGGAGAATCTCTGGAAGATATTCTTGATCAATATATTACCAGCCTTAATGATGGCGATATTATGGCCATTACTTCGAAAATTGTTAGTATTTGCCAAGGGCGTGTGGTCCAAAAATCATCCATTTCCAAACGTGACCTTATTGCCCAAGAAGCGGATCGTGTTTTATATGCAGACCATAATCCATATGATCTTTACTTAACTATTAAGGATAATATCCTTATTCCTTCGGCAGGGATTGACGAATCAAACAGTAATGGTGTTTATATTTTGTATCCAAAAGATGTGAAAAATGTTGCGCATAAATTATGGCAGTTTCTGCGTACAAAATTTTCCCTAAAAAATCTAGGGATTATTATCACTGATAGCCATACAACCCCTATGCGATGGGGGGTGACTGGTATAGCTCTTGGTTGGTGTGGGTTTGAACCGCTTTATTCCTATGTTAATAAACCCGATATTTTTGGTAAGCCAATGCGTGTTACCAAAATTAACCTGCTTGATGCGTTAGCAACGTCTGCCACCTTAGTGATGGGAGAGGGTGATGAACAAACACCACTGGCTGTTATTAGTAATGCGCCGAAAATATCTTTTGTTTCTCGTGCTTCAAACCTTGAGGAAGAGCAAAGTGTTGTAATCTCTATGGAAGACGATTTGTATGCACCGCTGCTTACCAGTGCTAAGTGGAGCTAGCCTTTCTTAAAAATCCCAACTACTTCCAGGTGAGCAGCCCATAGGAATTGATCAATAGGGTATGCTGTTTCAAATTTGTATCCGCCATTTTCTAAAATCTTAGCGTCACGTGCAAAAGTTTCGGGATTACAAGAGATATAGATAATTAATGGAATGGAGCTTAAGGCTAATTGCTCGGTTTGAGCTTTCGCCCCTGCTCGAGGAGGGTCAATAACAACTACATCATACGTATTTAAATCTTTGGTAGGTAGGGGATTTTCAAATAAATCTTGAGTGAAAGCCGATAAAGGCAGTTCAGCACTAGCTTCTGACAGTACTTGAATGGCTTTTTTATCACCTTCAAAGGCATCAACCGTTCCATAGTTCAGTAAAACACCAGTAAATGTGCCACGTCCGCAAAACAAGTCCAGAAGCCTTGTATAAGGCTTTGATGTCTCAAGAGTGTTGATTACAATGTCTTGCATCCATCCTTGTGCTAGGCTGCTTGCTTGTAAAAATGTCCAAGGGTCAACAGGAACTGTTAGTTGTCCGAAACGAGTAGTGATTGGTGCCGTTTGCCAAAGTACATCATAAATTTTTCGATGACGAAATTGCAATCGGCTCCATTGTGCTTGTTCAGCAGTCGCTTTTAACTTACTGCGTTGGTTTTCTGTTAGTTCGCTAATCCCTTGAATTTCAATAGCCACATCCACTAAGCCATCTACCTCAAGGATGAAAATCTTTGCCTTTTGAAATGGTTCTAATAATTCTTCCAAAGATGTGCGCAAATGGGGTAATGCGTTTTGTAAGAGCGGTGTCAAAACCGGACATTCATACATATCAATAATTTGATGACTTTGAAGGCGATGAAAGCCCATAAAAAGCTTATCGCCCTTTTTGACTGCCTCTAAGTTTGCCCGACGTCGCTGTGCAACTGGCACAACTTTAATAGGCTGAATGATGTAAGGATTAAGTCCATGTTCTAAAAAAGCAGATGAAAGCAGAGATATTTTAAATTCTTTATAAAAGCCTTCTCTGACATGTTGAAGCATGCACCCGCCGCAAGCTGTAAAGTGTTTACATGCAGCTAGTTGTCGTTCTTCTGATGGTTTAATAACTTGCTTAAAATAAGTGTTGGTTCGTTTGGGGTATTGTACTCGTTCAAATGCTACTTCTTCTCCTGGAAGGCAAAAAGGTAATTCAGTATCACTTTCAGCGCTTATTACTTCAGCAAAACAATTCTTTTTCAGCTGCAGAGCTTTTCCCGTTGCTTGAGTGATAATTGGTGGCGTTTGATTGCGCATAAATTATGAGTATGAACCTTGTACGTAATAACAACGAATGTTAAGTCTTTTTAGTTTTTTAAGCTATGCAAAAATAATCAAAAGCAAAGAAAGTGAAATAATTTTCCAAATGTTTACTATTTATTCACAAATTAACCATTAGACTGAATATAATTACTTTAAGCGGTAATTTAGTAATGATTTGTGTGGTATTTCTGCTCCTTGTCTTACAGTGTTTTCTGTGGTGCTGTGGTGAACTTGCTGAAATTAGATCTTATCAACAAGATATCGACTATTGTCTAAAAAATTGGCCTGCATGCCGCCCATACACCCCCCAAGAAATCCAACTACAAAATGAAGAAATAAGCCGGCTTATGCATGCTATGAACGTGCAGTTAGAGCGTTATGATAAATTTAAAAATAGCTGCACAGAAGGACTTGAAATTGCGGCAAGTATAAAAAATCCAAATGAAGTGCTGCAATTCGTCGAAGAATATGATCTCTTTGAATTCAATGTTAACGATTACTCTGCTGAAGAAATCCTATCAACACGACTGAAATACGTAGGCGTTTTTTTGGCAAACTCAGGCATTATGTCCGCATTTAGTGGTGATCGAGAACCTGGTGTCTCCTATTATAAAGCAATCACCGAACCAATGTATTACTATCTTAAGGGCATAAAAGAAGAATTAGAGTATCTTGGGGGAAGGCTTGGAAGACTAAGCCCCAATGTGTTAGAATCAAAGACAGAACATTTAACCTTGAAAACCCTATGGACACAATTTTTTCGTTTTGTATGAATATGACTGCCTGGCAGTGGATGAGCTTTGGTGTGGCCTTCTTATCTTTTGAATTGATGTTCCCAGGAATTTTAATGGGCTGGCTTGGTATGGGTGCATTTTTAACAGCTGTGCTTGTTTATTTTACAGGTTTCACAGGAATTCCTGCAATGGTTACTTTTTTAGTTTTAGGGGCAGTGGTTTGTGTGTTTGGTCGTAAATGTTGTTACAAAAAGTGTACGCAATAACAGTTTTATCCAGCTATGAAAGTATCTAAAAATATCAATTTGAGCCGATGTTAAATTTAATCGGCTCAAAAACTGGTAGTTTATTGAGCAGATGTACTCGTACTGCTAAAAGGCTGCATTAAAAATTTGCCAGGTCAAGGTCCCAATACACACTACGACTTGCTTTTGCAGTAAAAAATCTAATTTACCCAGCCATCTTCATAAAGAAGCTTCCCCACAGAGTGTTTAGTGCATCAACCATTTGGTGAATCATTTCTGTTGTGTGAAAAGGTGTTATCGTTAAGCGCATGCGTTCTTCTCCGCGAGGAACTGTAGGATAGTTGATGGGCTGAACGTAGATACCGAAATCATGCAGTAGTGCATCTGTGAATTCTTTGCAAATTTTAGCATTACCAATAACTACAGGTACAATATGACTTGGTGTGTTGTAGTAATTGACTTGGGTTTTGCCCAATAGGCTTTTGAGAAGCTTTACATTGTCCCAAAGTTTGTTTCTTAAATCATCAGCTTCTTGCAGAATTTTGATTGATGCTGTGGCGGCACTTGTTACCATTGGAGGAAGGGATGTTGTAAAAATAAAACCAGAGGCAAAGCTTCTTACATAATCAACCAGGGCTCGCGACCCAGTAATATAGCCACCTATAACGCCATAGGCCTTGGCAAAATTTCCTTGAATAACGTCAATACGGTGTTGCTGATTAAGCTCATTTGCACGGCCAGCGCCGCCTTTTCCATATATTCCAACCGCATGCACCTCATCTAAATAGGTGAGAGCATTATATTCTTCTGCTAAGTCACAGATAACATCAATAGGAGCAAAATCACCCTCCATCGAGTACACCGAAACAAAAGCAATAACTTTTGGTTGGTTTTTATCGTATTGACTTAATTGCTGGCGAAGTTGGTCTAGATTGTTATGAGAAAAAACATGTTTGGGGGCACGACTGTGACTAATACCTTGAATCATTGATGCATGAATTTTTTCATCACAAAAGGCAACGCAATTAGGCAGGCTTTTTGTCAAAGTACATAATGCTGCTTCGTTTGCTACATAGCCTGAGGAAAAAACCAAGCCAGCTTCCTTTTCGTGCAGGTTTGCAATAGTACGTTCAAGTTCTACATGCAGGTGGTTAGTTCCAGAGATATTACGCGTGCCGCCTGACCCAGCACCATAGGTTTTGGCAGCCTGCATTGCAGCTTGAATAACATTGGGGTGATGGCTCATTCCTAAGTAATCATTGCTGCACCAAACAACTACTGGCTTTGGTCCTTCAGGGGAGTGCCAAGTTGCAACCGGAGAACTATTAGCATGTCGTTCTAAGTCGGCAAAGACGCGGTAACGTCCTTCTGACTTTAAAATACTAAGTTCTTGCTCAAAAAAAGTATCGTAGGGCATGCGGGTAAGTTTGTCTGTTTTTAATCGAAACATAAAGAAGAATTTATGCTATGACTATAACAAATATTTTAAATTGTTGAGCAAACGTGCAAGCGCAAGCTGAGAATGTTGTAATTTTTTCTGTTTCAGAGATCTCGCAAGTTTTAAAACGAGTGGTTGAGTCTCAATTTTCACAAATATGTGTTCGTGGAGAAATTTCAGGATTTAAATTGCATACTTCAGGGCATGCCTATTTTGCTTTGCGTGATGCTGAATGTGTGCTGGATGCCGTTATGTGGCGTGGAACGCACACTACTGCTCCGCTTCAAGATGGTCTAGAAGTCGTTGCTACTGGCAAGCTTACTACATACGGTGGCCGCTCAAAATATCAAATGGTTATTACACACATTGAAACAGCGGGACAGGGCGCACTACTTAAAGTTCTGCAAGATAGAAAAATTAAGCTACAGCAAGAAGGTTTGTTTGATAGAAAACGAGAGCTTCCCAAATTTCCTCGCACAATTGGCGTTATTACTTCACCAACCGGCGCTGTAATACGTGATATTTTACACAGAATCAGTGACCGCTTCCCGTGTCATGTTCTTGTGTGGCCAGTTTTGGTGCAAGGGCCAGGCGCCTCAGATCAAATCGCTGCAGCAATTAAGGGATTTAATAATCTTAAGGAGCGTCCTGATGTGTTAATTGTGGCGCGTGGGGGTGGAAGTCTTGAAGATTTATGGGCGTTTAACGAAGAAAACGTTGTGCGTGCGGCAGCATTTAGTGAAATTCCTATTGTTTCTGCTGTTGGTCACGAAACGGATACAACATTAATTGATTTTGCATCTGATAGACGGGCGCCAACGCCTACAGCCGCAGCAGAATTTGTAACGCCTGATCAGCAAAGTCTCAAGCTTTTTGTGCAAGAGTCAAAAACACGTTTGCAACGTAATGCATTACAAATGCAAGAACGCTGTCGCATGATGCTAGCCAATTTGAGCACCAGAATACCTGACTTGCCAACGATATTGTTTGAGAAAACTCAGCGTTTAGATGAATGGTTTGAACGTTATACGCGTTCTAGTTTTGTGTATCTTGAAAAAAGAGAGCACTTTGTAAATGTAATAAAAGTCCCTTCGGCTCTTAAAAACATTGAAAAATCTGAGCAAGATTTAGAAAAGTTTATTCAGCCGTTTGTTACAGCTTTTTCTGTTGCTTTTTCACAAAAAGAGCAAGCGTTGAAATGGCAGTCTATGATGCTAAGTCAGAATTCTTACCAGCGTACTTTAGAAAAAGGGTTTTGCTTGGTTGAAGGCTCTAAGGGCATTGTGAGATCAGCACAAGCATTAAAGGCAATGAGCGAAGCAAATATCCATTTTGCTGATGGCAAGGTGAGAGTGCAGCCGCTTAAAGAGCAGAAAACTTTATTTTAAGTATGCCTCCTCTTGTCGCAAAAAAGAAAATTAAGTAGTCTACAAGAATCTTTGGAGAGGTGGCCGAGCGGTTGAAGGCGCACGATTGGAAATCGTGTATACGTGAAAGCGTATCGAGAGTTCGAATCTCTTCCTCTCCGCCACCCTACGCTCTTCGAGCTTCGGGCGGCACGCCAGAAGCGAGGTAGAAGTAGGAGTGTATACCGAAGCTTTAGCGTAGGTATACAGGTGAGTTATGTGTATTTTTTAGAATTATCAAATCAGGATATTTACGTTGGTTTTAGTAGCAATCTAAAACAGCGATTCAAAAATCATAATGACGGGTAATGTGCCTGCTACAGCCAAATTTTTGCCAGCCAATCTTAAAAGTTATGTAGCAGTTGAAACAAAAGAAAAAGCCATGGCTTTGGAGAAGTATTTTAAAACTGAATCAGGAAAAGCCCTTGCAAAAAAGCGATTTTTGTAGATTTCAGTGCACCAGTATAAGAGATATTTTTTAAGGTAAAATAAAGATGCAGCTCAGCAACTTGATTGGTCTAGAAATTATTACAAAAACATAGCTCCATATGGAATAGGCGCTTATGTAAATTATCCAAATTTAGAATTGGATGATTGGGAGCATGCTTATTATGGTGATCATTGGGAAGCTTTGGTTGCCATAAAGAGCAAATATGATCCTGAAAACTTTTTTCATTATCTACAATCTATAGCTGCTCATTAAGGCTTAGAGGGGCATATTGCCCATTTTTATAGAAGTGGTTAGATTAATTTTCTTATGTTCAAATAAATTCTTAAGGAATGATATGAAGAATAGTTTCAAATTTTTGTGCGTAGTTATTTTAGTTGGATTAATGAAGCAACCCTTTGCGGCTGGTGATGGTACATCCTCAAGATTAGAGAATTTAGGTAAGCGTTATATCCAATTTATGAGGGATGTTGGGAATCTAGAGAACGAAATTTTATACGAAGACCAAGCTACTCAGCTCTTTACTGAAAGCGTTGTAAAAATTGTAAATGGATTAACTATTCTTAGTAATCGTGTTGCATTACTAGCTCAACTACGAGACGCAAGAGCTAAAGCTTATCCTTGCGTATTTGATATAAAGAAAATACTTGTTGATGAGCAAAAAAAGACTTGTGTAATTAGCTTTACGTGGAATTCAGAGAAATTGGGTTTGCACACAACAATGGTTTTTCTGAAATTTGATGAAAATGGTCAAATTACAGAAATTGATGAGGTATATAATGCCGCAGGAACGCATTTGAATAGTTCTAGTAAGCCTATTAAAGATCTAGCAATTGCTTATAGTGCATTTCAAAATAGCTATGGGCAATCAGAGGACAAAAATTATCAAGAGATTATCGAAGGCTTATTTAGCCCTGGGTTTCGAAAAATTGCTAATAATGCAATCTTAGTTTCCAATAGAGACGGATTAGAGTCGCAATTAGGTGGTGTTAGAGTTGCTGCCGGAAAATGGACTATGAAAGAGAAGAAAACCATTCCATCAGCTGATAATAAACAGTGTGTTATTTGGTATGTGCTTGAAACTGAAAAAATGAAAAGCTTTGATGTTATGGCTATTTTAAGTTCATCCGATGGAAATAAAATTGATTTGATAGATGAAATCTACTATCAAATTTCATAACAATCAGGCTTTTACCTTAAAAAAATTATTGACAAGCTTATCGCATGGGTAGATACATTATTACATCGGTTTTGAGTCCGAATAAAGGAGGGCAATCTTATGCGCAAACTTTTGTATCTAACACCATTTTTATTGATAGGTGGGTATCTCTTGATCAATTATTCCAAACCGGTTGCTTCAAAGGTTAATCAAGCAAGGCTGATTTTGTCTGAATTACGTGGTGGTGATTTTACGCACGCAGGTGATAAAGAGGCCGTTGATATGGTGATTGCTAAAATAAAGCAAGATTTCCCTGAAATTTTAAAAGGAAATTGCTTAGATGTAGGGTGTGGGTTTGGTGGCACTGCTGACTATCTTGTGAAAAATGGCTTTGAGCATGTTTGGGGGGTAGACATAGATCCGGCGGTTATTAATTTTGCAAAAGCAAAATACGAAGGCATTGAGTTTTTAACCCTAGATGCAGCTTCTCTAAGTTTAAAATTTGAAAAAGAGTTTTTCTCCTTTGCTTACCTTTTTAATGTTTTGTATGCCATTGAAGATAAAGTGCAAACACTTAAGCAACTGGCTAAGGTCTCAAAACCTGGGGCAATTCTTATGATTTTTGATTACAGTATCACAGATAATAACGAGCCACTTCTTGATTTGGTAGGTAAGCCAATGCGTCCAATTGATACAAAAAAAATTAAACGTCAATTATATGAATCTGGCTGGGAAGTTTTAGAGACACGTGATCTTAGTGAGACGTTTATTGTGTGGTACGAGCAGCTTCTGCAGAAATTAGAAGAGAAAAAGTATGAAATAAAAGGGAACTTTTTGGAGCAGGATATCGCAAAATTTTCAGCAACATACCTGCATATATTACACCAGCTACGCAATAAGTCCTTAGGTGGAATACTGATTTACGCTAAACGCATTTAGGTTGTTATGAATAATATTAGTTTTAAAATTGTTGCTCCCAGTTCAGAGGAATACGAATCATTGGTTAGGTTACGGCAAGAAATTCTTCGTACTCCTTTGGGGTTGATCTTTACCGCTGAAGAGCTTGAAAGGGAAAAGAATAATATTCAAGTGGCCGGCTTAATGAATAACGAAGTTATTGCAACAGCAAGCCTAACCACAGAACTTCCTTCTTATCGAATGAGACTAGTGGCGGTAAAAGAAAATTTACAAGGACTAGGAGTGGGGTCACAATTAATAGATTTTTGTGAACAGTATGCAAGGGAAAGAGGAATTTCTTCTATCTATTGTCATGCACGTGAGCATGCAATACCTTTTTACAAGAAGAATGGCTACGTAGCTGAAGGGGAGGACTTTAACGAAGTTGGTATAGTGCATATTAAAATGCGAAAGATATTAACTACTTGAGCTTTAAAAAGTACTGCCTTTCATCTTCAGGGAACTTCTCAATTGCATAGCGCAACATAGTGCGAGGCATTATTTGGGCATGTTTAGCTAAAAATTCTTTTAATGGATTCACATCTTTTTTGCCAACTTCGCGTAGCATCCATCCAACTGCTTTGTGAATTAAGTCATGCTCATCGAAAAGCAGATTTTGGGCTAGCTTTAGGGTCCATTCGAATTCATGCATTTTAATAAAGTACCAGGTTGCCACAATTGCAACTCTTCTCTCCCACATAATTGAAGAACTAACAAGCGTTAGTAAAGGATTTTTATCTTTTTTGTATAAATGCTGCCCTACAATCAAATGCGCTGAAGCATCAACCAAATTCCAATTATTTACTTGGCTTAAATTATCCATGTAAAACTGGTAAACAACGTTTTGGTTTTGTTCATATCTATGTATGAGAATGATGAGTGCTAAAAGTCGTTCTTCATTTATTTTTGAGTGCAAGAGTAATCGGATGTCATCCATAGGAATTTGATAATAATCTTTTGCAAGCTTTCTGATGGTTGGAACGTTTACACCAATGAATTGATCGTGTTCAGCATAAGCTCCGCTTCCTGTTTTAAAGAATACTCCTTTTGGTGGAGGCATAGTCAGTGCTAATTTTTTTAAAGTAGAAGATATATGCGAATACATGTTTATTTCTCAATAAGTGTTCCATTTTGTAGCTCAACGAAGCGATCCATGGAATTTGCTAAGCTATGATTATGAGTGGCAATAATTGCAGCAATACCTTGAGATTTGACCTGTTTCACAAGCATTTGAAAAACTTCACTTGATGTTGTGGGGTCTAAATTTCCAGTTGGTTCATCAGCAAGCAAAATTTTAGGGTTATTTGCTAAGGCTCTAGCAATAGCTACGCGTTGTTGTTCCCCGCCAGATAATTGTTTTGGGCGGTGCTCTAGTCGATGGCTTAACCCTAAAGTTTCTAATAATTCAATAGCTTTATTTTTAGCAATTTTATTATCAATTCCGGCTATTAGCTGCGGCAACATCACGTTTTCTAAAGCACTAAATTCTGGTAGCAGGTGGTGGAATTGGTATACAAATCCATAAGTGTGGCGCCTTAAGATAGTGCGTTCTTCGTCACTCATTGCTTTTGTTGATTTTCCTTGGACTACGATATCGCCTGTTTGAAGCTTTTCCAAAAGTCCTACTAATTGCAATAATGTTGTTTTTCCAGCACCACTATTGCCGACTAGAGCAACGGTTTGGCCGGCATGAATGTTCAAAGAACAGTTATTAAAAATACTTAAAGTGTTATCACCTTGCTTATATAAGTGCGAAATATTCAAGATTGAGAGCATTTATTTAAAAAAATAGTTCTTCCATATTGACTATCAGCGTAAATCCTTGTATATGTCAACCGTGCATGAAGCAAGGAATTATAAATGTCAGGAAGAGGTTTTAAAGTGTTGTTGTCGGAGTTTTTAGTGTTTGAATCACGTGGGGATGTAACTTTAAAGGAGCATAATGGTGGTAAAAATATTGCAAAATTTTTCAGACAGATACGTACATTTCTTATTATTTTTACTTTTTTTGCTGGCTTTGAATGTGTAAAGGCAATGGATTCCGAATTTAAGGATCAGAACGCGACGCAAGCAAAACTAGCAGCAACAAAATACAAAAAAAAGACCACAGACCTCCAAGCCCAACTTGAGGAATTTAAATTACAACAAGCATCTGGAATCACCATCAACGTTGGTGAAATTACAAAATCCTTGAAAGCGCGTATTAAAGAGGGTTTAGAAGGTAATGCTTTTGGTAGCCCAGTAAAAAAGGCTAATCAAGGATTAAAAACACCACCTA